>JAQWFV010000089.1 GCA_029238555.1 Flavobacteriaceae bacterium | reverse complement strand
GTTTTCTGGCAGGAACACTCATTAAGTTAGGTATTTCTTTGGTGTACGCTGGAATTTTCATGTACCAACTTTGGGTATAAAAAAAAGCCTTCCAATTGGAAAGCCTTTCATTGGTTGGACAGCCTCGCTGTCTCAACACGGCCTTAACCTTGGTTAAGACACAACACAACCCGGCAAATATAGCAAAGCTTTTTTAAAAGGCCCATGTTTAACACTATAAATATCAAAGATCATTCAATCCTTTGACACAAAACTAGTCCTAAGCGTTCCATGTTTTATGCAGAAAATAATTCAGCATTACTTTTTCTCTTAGGGAAGTTTTGCTGGGTAGTCATTCCCAATTCTGGGAGAATAAAAAGTGGCGCAACGGCTATTTTTAATAATTTTTTAGCAATGGCTTCTTTGGAGAGATCTTCTATTAAATTATGGTGATAGTTCAACAGCGCCAAAAGATGAATTCCGTGTGCTTCTGAGAACGTGCCTAAAGACCTCGCTATTCTGTGTACTCCTTTAATTCTGTGTTCTTCAAACGGGAGTTCTTTGAGGTATTTATGAAGCATTAATACATTAAATTGCTGTGCCTCTGTGGGAATTATTTGTGGGTCTCTGACTTGAACGACTTGAATGGTTGCTTTAAAATCTTTTGCAAGCGAGACTAAAGGGGCTAACTCTGAAGCGGCAAAGAATCTTGAAAAATCTGTGGCAAAAGCAATAGATTTAGGAAACTCAAATGACACTTTCTGGGGTACAGCTAATATAGGAACTCCAATAGACCCTTTAATTAACCTAAGTGTTTGCGAACCCATAAAATTAGCTTCTATTCCTGTCTTCCCTCTACTTCCCATTACCACCATGTCAAAATGCTCTTGAGAAAGGACTTCTTTAACTGCTGGAACTAGCAAATTAAAAGACGCCTGAGTACTAAAACTATGCTTTGGTATATGCTTGCCTTTTTTGGCTAAAGCCAATTGATCTTCTAAACCCTTTTTAGCCACGGAGAGACTGAGGTCTTCTGCATGACTCATGCCTACGCTTACAGCCATAAAACGACTTTGTGCTATGGATGGGGTGTATAAATGAAGGATATGAAAGTGGGTGGGCTGGTCTTTAAAAATAAACTGTGCGTATGCCAAAGCTTTTGTTGCGGCAGGAGAAAAATCTGTCAGTATTAATATTTTCTTTTGAATTTGAGCGCCCATAGTTACTGCATTTTGGGCGTAAAATTAAAAGAAGGTACAAGGGTAAACAATGACAATTGTCAGCTTTTGGACTTTGTTAAAAGCGCCTATGAATCAATATTAGGCTTCAGAAAGTACCTGTAACTTTTTTTCCTCCAAGACCCCAATTTTTTTGCCGGAGGTCTTAATCAGCCCCTGTTTCTTAAAATCAGAAATCATGCGAATAGCAGATTCAGTAGCCGTTCCCACTACATCTGCAATGTCTTCCCGAGAAAGACTAATGATTAAAAAGCCTTCCGAATCTGTTCCAAAAGTTTGGTGTAAGTATAGAAAAGTGGCTGCCAAGCGTTGCTTCACCGTTTTCTGAGACATATTCACAAAACCCTCATCTGCCGCTTTTAGATCATGGGCCATATGGCGCAGTACCTCCACTGCAAAATCTGGATTGTTTTGAAGGGTATTGGCAATGTGCTCTTTAGAAATAAAACACACTTCCATATCTGCCACTGCTTTAGCGCTTAAATTGGCTTGCTCCTCTGCTACAAGGGAACGTTGTCCCAATAGTTCTCCTTTGGTCGCCATTTTCACAATTTGATTCTTACCATTGGCACTGAGTTTAGAAAGCATAGAAACCCCATCTTTTACACAATATACGCCATTGAGATGCTCCCCTTCCTTAAAAAGGGTCTCTCCTTTTTTGACCTTCTTAATAATTTTTGAATCTGAAACTGACTTCAGCTCCTCCTTACTCATGGCTCTGAGCGAATTAAATTGTCTTACAATACAGTTTTCACAACGGCTCATATAGAAAAAATTTCAATGTCTAAAGATAAGTATTCTTTTGTGGAAGCCCTAAATAGATATCTATTAAAAATTATAAACAGCAAACCTACTATGGAGCGTGATTCTTAAAAACACTATCTACACACCTATCAAAGCTCAGCTGCTTTAAAAACTGACAATTGTCATAGTAAAGAATCCCTGTTTAGTTTTTTTTTGCCCTATGAAAACCACAAAAACCACCCTCACAAACCAATGCTATCACTGTGGTGACCCTTGTGGAAAAAATCCTGTTGAATATGATGAAAAAGAATTTTGCTGCCAAGGATGTAAAACCGTTTATGACATTTTCAGAGAAAATGACTTGGAGAATTTTTATGCGCTTCAAGCAGCTGCTGGTTCCACTCCAAAAGAAGTGGCAGGAAAGTACGATTATTTACGTACTGACGCTATTGTTGAAAAACTACTGAGCTATAAAAGCGACACGCTACACATTATTAACCTATACATCCCTCCCATCCATTGCAGTTCTTGTATTTGGTTGTTAGAAAATCTAGACAAGCTGGCCAAAGGAATTTTACAATCAGAGGTAGATTTTCCCAAAAAAACAGTGCGAATCTCATACCATCCTAATGAAATTAACTTACATGAGTTGGTGTTACTACTCACCAAAATTGGCTACGAACCCTATATTAGTCTTGAAGACAGTCAGGAAAAGAAGCCCCCAATAGACAGAAGTCTGTGGTACCAACTTGGCGTGGCAGGATTTGCCTTTGGCAATATTATGTTCTTGTCGTTCCCCGAGTACTTTGAGTCAAGTGAGTTTTGGTTGGACCAATACAAATCATGGTTTAGGGGACTTACCTTTCTCTTTTCTATTCCCGTAATTACCTACGCTGCCAAAGATTATTTTAAAAGTGCTTACAAAGGGATTCAAGCAAAACACCTCAATATAGATGTGCCCATAGCTCTGGGCATTACGGTGTTATTTTTAAGATCTAGTATAGACATTTTAATGGATTGGGGACCCGGCTTCTTTGACAGTCTTTCTGGATTGGTTTTCTTTCTATTATTAGGGAAGTATTTTCAACAAAAAACATACAACCACCTCTCCTTTGAAAGGGACTATACCGCCTATTTTCCAATTGCCACCACTAAAATTCATCCTGACGGAACTGAATCTCATAGGCCCATCCATCAAATAAAAAAAGGAGATGTACTACTCATTAGGCATCAAGAGATTATTCCGGTAGATGGCGTCATACACCAAGGGCATGCCGCCATAGATTACAGTTACGTCAGTGGGGAATCTAAGGCTGTAGAAAAATCCGTTGGAGACACTGTATATGCGGGCGGAAAACAAACTGGGACCGCCATAGAAATTATAGCGACTAAAAACGTTTCCCAAAGTTATCTGACCCAATTGTGGAGCCATGCCGCTTTTAAAGGACAAGACAGACTTCCCTTTCAGAATTTTACCGATCGAATTTCTAGGCGTTTTACCATAGTCATATTGACTATTGCTGTGGTAGCTGGAGCTACTTGGTTACTTATAGACCCGAGTGAGTCGCTACATGTATTTACCGCAGTACTGATTGTAGCCTGCCCCTGTGCATTGGCTTTGGCAGCACCCTTTACACTGGGGAATATGCTGAGGATTTACGGAAAGTTAGGCTTGTATTTAAAGGATATTCATGTCATTGAAAAAATGGCCAACATTCAGACGGTTGTCTTTGACAAAACGGGAACCCTTACTGCCACCAAACACAGCGAGATTGAATACCGAGGCGCACCCTTGACCCCAATAGATAAAAAATTACTAAAAAATAGTTTTAGGAATGCCAACCACCCTTTGAGTAGAGCCATCTATGACTGGTTACCAGAAGTCACCAATCAAATTCCTTTAGAGTTTCACGAAACCTTGGGGAAAGGCATTTACAGTCGTTTTGCTCAGCACGCTGTTCACGCAGGGGCTGCTTCTTTTGTTTACCATGAACTAAACGAAACGGATCAAAAAAAATATTCAGAGGGCTTCCTCATGAATAACCCAAGCAATACGACAGGAAAAACAATGGTTCACCTTAGTATAGACGGCCACTACAAGGGCGTGTTTTATTTTAAAACACCCTACCGAAAAGGGGTGAAAAAATTGGTTCAAAGATGGACGGATTCCATGGAATTATATGTCTTCTCAGGAGACCAAGACCATGAAAAACAAGCCTTGATCCAAATGGGGTTTAAAGCTGATCAGTTGTTTTTTAATCAAAAACCAGAGGAAAAATTAAAGCGAACAGAAGCACTGCAAGAAACAGGTGCAACAGTAATGATGGTAGGAGACGGACTCAATGATGCTGGAGCACTAGCTAAAAGTGATGTAGGACTAGCCCTTTCTGAAGATATTGCTGTATTTACCCCTGCTTGTGACGGTATTTTAGAAGCCAACAAATTACTGCAATTAGACCAGTACAGTGCAGCTGCTAAAAAAGCCATGCGCGTGATCCAATGGAGTCTTTATGGATCCCTGTGCTATAACCTTATAGGCATAGGCTTTGCGGTGAGCGGGCAACTGGAACCTGTTGTAGCTGCTATCTTAATGCCATTAAGTGCCATTAGCGTGGTAGGGTTCACTACTGTGGCCACCAATCGGATTGGCCATACATTGCGCAATCACAAGCATTAAAAGTCAATCACCACTCCAAAGCTAGGAATCACCGAGCCTTCTTCTAAAGGGATTTGAAATAAGCTACGAGGGTTTACTGGCATACCAGAGGCGTCTCTACTAAGGCCGTAAGAGGGCGGCTGCGGATTGGCATTGGCCAGTGCATTCTGCACCTCAATAAAGAAATCCAAGGCCATTTTTTTATAGAACCACTTCTTGTCAATCCTAATATCTAATTGATTAAATGGGTCTAATTTCTCACTCCCCAAGCGGTCGTAATCCAAAACAATTTGTGGGTATACCTGGGTCGTTTCCTCTAAATCTGTAGGAACAAATGGAGTAGCTGCTGCAAATCTGTGGCGGGCACTTACTTCCCAATTCCTAGGAAGCTTATACCCAGCAGTAAAGGAAGCCAAATGCCTACTGTCCCATACAGAAGGCCTAAAGACCTCAGGGTCTACACCTGAAAAAGTGGCATAAAAATAAGTGTAGGAGAAAATCCCAAAAAAGCGATCCGTGAGTTTTTGTTGCCACAACAATTCCAAGCCATAAGCCTTACCTTGACCAATAGAGGCAATAGCTTCATTTCCTAAGACCTCAAAACCAGCCCCTTTATTGGCCATGGAAACCCCGTCTTCTAGAGAGACTGGGTAGTCTGAATAGTATTTATAAAAACCTTCTAAAGACAACCTTGCCGCAGGATTCAAAATCTTTTCTACTCCCAAAACCAAGTGCGTAGAACGGGTGTAGTCCAAGTCTTGATTTAAAAATTCTTGAGCGGCATTTTGAAAGCCCAACATAGTGTATGGAGGGATTTTATAATAAACTCCTGCGGTCCCATTAAGCTTCCAACTAGGCGCTAGGCTATAAGAAGCAGAAACCCTTGGAGAAAAGGTTTTTAGTAAATCAGATCCCTTGGTAAACGTATCCCCATCCATTCTAAACCCAACCGAAAGAGCCAAGCGATCTTCAAAAAAATCTTTAGATCCTTGTGTAAAAACCCCATAATTAATAAAATCTAGCGTGGTATTGTAGTTAAATCCTGCCAGCGTATTTAGGGTGCTGTTCTCGTAAAAAGCCCTTTGCAAATTAAACCCATGACTCCATTTCCAACCCTTTGCAAAACGATTCACCGCCAATCTTAATTTTGTTTCTGACTCTAAAGCGTCGTTTTGAAAGCGAAGGCCTTTTTGGCTGGCATTGTCGTTGTATTCACTATAGGTATTCCAAAGGCTGTTGTTACTCAAACTCAGCTCCATAAAACCGTTTTGGTCTTTAAAGCGTCTTTTCCAAGTAACCCCTACAGTATTGGAGTTTTGGTTAATAAAAGGCACCTGATCAAAGGTAGCTTGCTGGTCTGGGGTAGGGTCTTCTGGCAAGGCCACAGTAAATTCATCGATACTTCCCAGACCCACAAAACTCAGGCTGTTATAAGCGTCAATTTTGTGATTTAATTTATATTGATAATCCCAATAATCAGGTCTAATAGGCAAGCCAATCAATTCAAACAAAAATTGCAAATAAGACCTCCTAACAGAGAAAAGCACATCTGTTTTAACTGCTCCATTTTCTTTATTGAACGAAAGGGGTGTTTCAAGCGTGAGCGCAGCTTCACTGGCACTTAGCCTGAAATTTCCTGCAAATCCATCTGGGTTCACATCTCTTTGAGTGAATTGCAACACTCCAGATAAAGGATTGTTGTACTGGGCACCAAAAGCAGAGGCTGAGAGTCTCACATCTGAGATAAAAGACACATTTAACATCCCAACAGGACCCCCTGCGCTTCCTTGGGTACTAAAATGATTGATGTTCGGAATTTCTATACCATCTAAATAATACACCACTTCATTGGGAGCACCTCCTCTGATGATTAAATCATTTCTAAAACCTCCAATAGAAGGAGAGACTCCAGGGAGTGTTTGGGCTACCTGTACCACATCGTTATTGGAACCTGGGTAATTAGCAATTTCAACGGCAGAGAGTGATTGGGTAGAAAGTGGGGTCTCTTTTGGCCTTGTGATAGGACTCAAAGCCACTACCACCTCATCTAAAGCCTCTGAAGCTTCTAAAAGCACAAAATTTAAGGGAGGGGTCCCTACAGATTTAATTTGAAAATTAAAGACTGTTTGTGTGGTAAAACCCAAATACCCCGCTTGAATGGTATAGGTTCCCGGAGGAATATTGGGTATAGAAAACTGCCCTAATTCATCTGTAATGGCCCCAAAAGTAGTGCCCTCTAAAACAACCGTAGCCCCAAATAAAGGGCTTTGGTTTTCTTCTAAAATTTTACCCCTAAGGGTTCCTGATACTTGACTGAAACTCGTTAAAGAAAACGCAAACAGCAATAGCAATAATGTTTTTTTCATAGCGAATCAAAATTAGGAAGAAAAGCTGACATATATCATTTTTTAAAGCCGGCTACAGCTATAGTTTTACCAAAAATTACTACAAATGGGTGTGATCTATTTACTTCTAAGTATCAGTATTGTGGTAGCACTTGGCTTTTTTGCAGCCTTTATTGGGGCTGTGAGAAATGGCCAATACGACGACGCCTACACTCCGGGAGTTAGAATACTCTTCGAGGACGAGGTCGTAAAGGCATCGGCTGGAAGCCAAAAAAAACAAACAGAAAACCACCCAATTTTGTCCAATAAAACACATTCTTAAACCGTTATGGCGCAATTAGAACAATTTCATTACGACAATAAAATTGTCAAAAACTTTATCCAAGCCACCATTTTTTGGGGACTCATTGGAACTTTAGTAGGACTCACCTTGGCCTTTATGTTTTTATTCCCCAACATGACCGACGGTATTTCCTGGTTGAGTTTTGGGCGTTTAAGACCGCTGCATACCAATGCGGTTATTTTTGCCTTTGTGGGGAACGCTATTTTTGCTGGGGTCTACTACTCCACCCAAAGACTGCTCAAGGCCCGAATGTTCAGTGACTTTTTAAGTAAGTTCAATTTCTGGGGTTGGCAGGCCATTATTGTGTCGGCGGCCATTACCCTTCCATTGGGATACACCACTTCTAAAGAATATGCAGAATTAGAATGGCCCATAGATTTAGCTATTGCAGTGGTTTGGGTAGCCTTTGGTTGGAACCTTATTGGCACCATGCTCAAGCGAAGACAACGCCATTTATATGTCGCTATTTGGTTTTACTTAGCCACTTTTGTTACCGTAGCGGTCTTGCATATTTTTAATAGCTTGTCTATTCCAGTAGGCGCCCTTAAAAGTTATCCTGTATATGCAGGGGTACAAGATGCCTTAGTGCAATGGTGGTACGGCCACAATGCGGTAGCGTTTTTCTTAACGACACCCTTTTTAGGTCTCATGTATTATTTTGTGCCAAAAGCGGCCAATAGACCGGTGTACTCCTACAGACTTTCCATTGTCCATTTCTGGTCATTGATCTTTATTTACATCTGGGCGGGACCACACCATTTATTGTATTCTGCCCTTCCAGAATGGGCGCAAAACTTAGGGGTAGCCTTTTCAGTCATGCTCATTGCCCCTTCTTGGGGAGGTATGATCAACGGGCTGCTTACCTTGAGGGGAGCCTGGGATAAAGTGAGAACAGATGCCACCTTGAAATTTATGGTAGTCGCTATAACAGGCTATGGAATGGCCACCTTTGAGGGGCCCATGCTGTCTTTAAAAAATGTGAATGCCATTGCCCATTTCTCAGATTGGATTATTGCACACGTTCACGTAGGGGCCTTGGCCTGGAATGGATTCCTAACCTTTGGAATGATCTATTACCTAGTCCCAAAACTATTCAAAACAGACATTTACTCTAAAGGATTGGCCAACGCCCACTTCTGGGTAGGTACCTTAGGAATTATTTTATATGCACTTCCTATGTATGTGGCTGGTTTTACCCAGGCATTAATGTGGAAAGATTTTAACCCAGATGGGACCCTAGTGTACGGAAACTTCTTGGAAACGGTTCATGAGATTATTCCTATGTATTGGATGCGAGCCATTGGAGGGACCCTTTATATTATTGGGATGTTCATTATGCTTTACAACCTTGTAAAGACCGTAAAAAAAGGATCTGCTGTAGAAGACACCTTAGCAGAAGCGCCTGCATTGGCATCGGTTTCTAGCAAAAGAACCCTTGGAGAAACCTTCCATACCTGGTTGGAGAGAAAGCCCATTCAATTGACCATACTGGCAACTGTAGCTATTTTAATTGGTGGGGTCGTTCAAATAGTCCCTACTATTTTAGTAAAGTCTAATATTCCAACCATTAGTAGTGTAAAGCCTTATACGCCCCTAGAATTAGTCGGTAGAGATTTATACATCCGAGAAGGCTGCGTAGGTTGCCACTCTCAAATGGTGAGACCTTTTAGATCAGAAGTGGAGCGCTATGGACCTTATGCCAAAGCAGGGGAATTTGTATATGACCATCCGTTCTTATGGGGGTCTAAAAGAACCGGTCCAGATTTACTGCGGGTGGGGGGTAAATACTCAGACAACTGGCACTTTAACCATATGTACGACCCACAAACCACTTCTTCAGGTTCTATTATGCCTGGGTACAAATGGATGATTAGAAACAAAGATGACCGTTCAGATATTCAGACTAAAATGGAAGCTATGGTCACTTTAGGCGTGCCTTACACCCAAGAGGAAATTGATCAGGCCTTTGAACTGATGGACGCTCAGGCAACAAAAATAGAAGAAAACCTCTACAGTGACCCTGACTTTGTGAAGTCTTACGAGGCAGACAAAGCTTCCGCTGTTGCAGCAGGCAAAGAATTTGTCCCTATGAAAGACAGGGAAATAGTAGCACTTATTGCCTACTTACAACGATTAGGAACTGATATTAAAGTAAAATAAAAAGCCATGCTAAAATTTGCTAAAAACTATTTAGAAACCATAGACGGGGTAGCGACCTACCCTATGATCTCATTGGCCATTTTCTTTTTATTCTTCGTAGCACTCTTTGCTTGGGTGTTTACAGCCTCTAAAACATACATTAATCAAGTAAGCGCGCTCCCCTTAGAAGAAGATGGGTTGGAAAGTCATACAGCTAGCGCTCACTCAACCACTATTTAAAAACTACATCATGAAAAATAAATTTCCTTGGTATTTTAGAATCCCACTTCTCTTTTTTGGCATTTGGGGACTTATGGAATTCTTTATAGACGGTGGAGACATGCCAGCCTTTATTGCTTACCCTATTACTCAAGCCTTTTTGGTCTTTATTTTATTATTACTCATAGGAATAGAGCTCATCTTAAACGCCATTGAGAATGTCATGTTCCAAACCTTATCTCCAGAGGCCCAAGAGCGTTATATGGCAGCTACTTCAAAACCCATCGTATCTTTTAATTGGTTGAAAAGATGGTATTTAAAATTAGTTGGACATGACAAAGTAAGTCCGGATGAGGTCATAGAACTAGACCATAATTACGACGGTATTCGAGAATTGGACAACAACTTACCCCCTTGGTGGGTCTATATGTTTTACGCTACCATGATTTTTGGGGTGGTGTATTTGGTGCGTTTCCATATTGTAAAGGAATACGATCAGACCTTGGAATTTCAACAAGAGATGGCCCAGGCACAAATAGATATTGAGCAATATAAAAAGACCGCTAAAAACCTCGTAGACGCCAACACGGTTACCCTGCTTACTGATGCCGCTGATCTAAAAGCTGGAAAAGCCCTTTACGACAGCAATTGTGTGGCCTGCCACGCGCCAGATGGGGGTGGTGGAATTGGTCCAAACCTCACCGACCAACACTGGATTCTGGGTGGCGGTATTAAAAAAGTATTTACCACCATCTCAGAAGGAGGGCGTGACGGAAAAGGAATGATTGCCTGGAAACAAAACCTAAAACCCCTAGAGATGGCTCAGGTAGCTAGTTATGTTCTTGGCATGCAAGGGGCCACCCCTGCCAATCCGAAAGAAGCACAAGGAGACCTTTTATGGCCTACGGCCGATGCCATAGAATAAATAGTTTTAGATGGAAGAAAAATTTAGAGATAGTATAAGCACCATTAACAAAGAAGGGAAAAGATCTTGGATTTACCCTAAAAAACCTGTAGGCCGTTTCTACGATTACAGAAAATGGGTGAGCTACTTCTTATTGACTTTTCTATTGGTGGCTCCTTTTGTGAAAATAAACGGGCATCAGTTTTTACTCTTTAATGTTTTAGAGCGGCGGTTTAGCATTTTTAGTTTTCCGTTCTGGCCACAAGATTTTCACCTATTTGTGATCTCTATGATTATAGGAGTGGTTTTTGTGGCCTTATTTACCGTAGCATTTGGAAGGATTTTCTGTGGGTGGATGTGTCCGCAGACTATTTTTTTAGAAATGGTCTTTAGGAGAATTGAATACTGGATAGAAGGAGACCGCGGGGCACAAATTAGATTGGACAAACAACCCTGGAATACAGAGAAAATTAGAAAAAAAGGGGGCAAGTGGCTTATTTTTGCAACCATTTCATTTGTAATTGCCAATGTCTTTCTGGCCTATCTTATTTCTAGTGATACCCTTTTACAATATATTACTGAGGGCCCTTCTGCCCACTTAAATACCCTGATTGCCCTACTCATTTTCACTGGAGTATTCTATTTTATCTTTGCCTGGTTCAGAGAGCAGGTATGTATTATTGCCTGTCCCTATGGAAGACTGCAAGGAGCGCTTTTAGACAATAAATCCATTATTGTCGCTTATGACCACAAAAGAGGAGAGGCAGAGGCGGGAAGAAAAAAATTTAAAAAAGCAGAAGACAGAGCTGTTTTAGGTCATGGAGATTGTATTGATTGTAATCAATGTGTACAAGTATGTCCTACCGGAATAGACATTAGAAATGGCACCCAATTAGAGTGTGTGAATTGTACAGCCTGCATAGACGCCTGTGACCATATCATGGAAAGTGTCGCCCTACCAAAAGGGCTCATTCGCTATACCTCTGAAGAGAATATCACCCAAAAAACACCCTTCAGCTTCTCACCGAGACTCAAAGGGTATACCGCCGTATTATTTATTCTATTGGGCGTTCTTAGCGGCATGTTGTTTTTACGCAATGACATTGAAGCCACTATTCTGAGATTGCCTGGACAACTTTACGAGCACAAAGAGGGCGGTCTCATTTCTAATGTGTACACCTATAAATTGGTCAATAAAACAGACCAGGTATTGGACAGTGTTCATTTTAAAATCAAAGACAAAAAAGGGATCATTACATTGGTTGCTGACCAATACGTTACTGTTAAAGCCAATAGCATAGGAGAAGGCACTTTATTTATTGAAGTACCAGAAACTGATTTAACCGAAGAAAAAGACCGCTTAGAAATTCAAATCTTTCAGGGAGAACGCTTGGTAGAAAGCACTCAAGCTGCCTTTCTTGGGCCCAGAACTTTTAACTAACTGAACGACTAAAGCAGCCACCCAAAAATGGGTAGCACAACACTATATATGATGAAAATATCTTGGGGAACTGGCATTGTAATTGCCTTCATTAGTTTTATTGCTTTTATCTTATTCTTTGTCATTAGAATGACCATAGACAGCAAAGCCAATCACGATTTAGTGACCCCTAATTACTATGAGAGAGAACTACATTTTGAGGCAGAATTAGCGGCTCAAACTAGGGCCAAAAATATGGATACACCTGTAAACATAAGCATACAACCAGAAGGAATTCTACTCTTATTTCCTGAAAACTATGCGCGACTTCTAGAACCAAGTATGGTTCAAGGTACTATTTCACTCTCTAAACCTGACAATAAAAAATTAGACCATGAACTGGTGTTGCAACTTCAAGGAAACAGCCAACTCATCCCGGCAGAAAACCTTGTAGAAGGGCAATGGAATCTGGTACTGGATTGGCATTTTCAGGGAGAAGCGTACAGAATAGAGCGCGGGCTTCGTGTCATTAAATAAATTAAAGTATGCTTTACAGCGCATTCATATTAGGACTATTAGGGAGTTTACATTGCTTAGGCATGTGCGGTCCTATTGCCTTAATGCTGCCCATTGGACAGGCAAAAGGCGCTAAAAAAGCTTTTTATATTTTCTTGTATCAACTAGGGCGTTTACTCGCCTATGGAATATTGGGAGCCATTTTTGGAGTACTCGGAAAAGGCTTGGCTTTATTTGGAATGCAACAAAAAATATCGATCGCAATCGGGGCCATTATGATCCTCAGTGTGTTGGTTCCTTTATGGTTTCACCAAAAAAAAAGGACTAAAAATTGGATGGTAAAAACCTACCACAAATGGATTTTCAAAGTACAAGGATCCATGGGAGTAGCTTTAAAAAAAGACAGTCCAGACCATTTACTCACCATCGGGTTTCTCAACGGTTTTTTACCTTGCGGCCTTGTTAGCATGGCATTATTGGGCGCTGTAGCTAGCGGAAGTGGCCAAGCACATGAAGGGGCCATTTATATGATTTTCTTTGGCTTGGGTACCGTTCCAATGATGGCTGGAATTAGTGTCATAGGGCAAAAAATATCTCAGGGACACAGACAAAAAATAAGCCGTTTTATTCCCGTATTTGTGGTACTCATTGGGCTATTATTTATGGTCAGGGGATTTGGACTAGGAATTCCATACTTATCTCCAAAAGCACAGTCAGTAGCTGGAAACACCGTCATTGAATGCCATGACCCTGAGACAATACACCCCCTGAATTCATTCGAAGAATAGTCTCACAAGTAAATCCTACACCGTCATGGAGAATAATTGAGTGTCTGGTTTTAGGGATTGTAAACGGGCGTCAAAAGCCATACATACATTTCTCACAAAAGGCTGGCCTTTGGCAGTGACCGCTAATCCATTTGGTTTTAGGAGTACCAACCCATCTTCTTCCATAGGTTTCAACAGTGCTAAAACAGCTTCTAACCCTTTAAAAGGCAGCGTCCATTGGGTGTTAAATTGGCACATAATATGAGTAATATGCTTTCTGAGGTGTTGGTCTTCTCCAGTGAGAATATGCCCTTTGCGCACAGGGAGAATCCCTTTTTCTACCAAATCCGTATAGGCTTCTAAATGCTTTTCATTTTGAGCAAAAGCGGTCCAACTATCACTGATACTGGACATTCCTAAGCCCAATAAAACGGTCGTTTGTTGGTGGGTATATCCCATGAAATTTCTATGCAGCGTTCCTTCTCTAAAAGCAGCTGCCAAGGTATCCGTAGGCAGTGCAAAATGATCCATCCCTATCTCTATATAACCAGCTGCCAAAAATAACTGCTTGGCTTTTTCGTACTGGGCCCTTTTTAATTCAGGACTAGGCAAATCACTGTCTTTAAACCCCCTTTGACCATTGCCTTTAATCCATGGCACATGGGCATATGAATACAAAGAAATACGCTCAGGCTTAATTAGTAGGGTCTTTTGAATGCTGTCTTCAATGGCTTCTAGGGTCTGTAAAGGCAAACCATAGATCAGGTCATGACTCACAGAAGTATAGCCCATTTTAGTAGCTAACTGAGACACCCTAAGCACTTGTTCAAAAGATTGCACTCTATGAATGGCTTTTTGCACTAGATCACTGTAATCCTGGACGCCAAAACTCACCCGCCTAAAACCGTGTTTAAAAAAGACCGCTAAATGTGCCTCGGTGGTATTGTTGGGGTGTCCTTCAAAACTACCTTCAAAATCAGTAGTTTTGATGCCTTTATGAAATAGGGCGCTTAAAAAATGATCCAAATGCTCTGGGCTAAAAAAGGTAGGTGTTCCCCCACCCAAATGAAGGGCAGTGATTCGGGGACGTTTGCCAAAGAGCGCCACATAAAGATCCAACTCTTTTAGCAAGGTGTTTAAATAAGGTTGTTCCACCTCATGCCGCTTGGTAATTCGCTTATGACAACCGCAAAAAGTGCAGAGCGACTCACAAAAAGGCAAGTGTATATAAAGACTTATCCCCTCTGCATCATTGGTTTTCTCAAAACTACGCGCTAATTGTTCCTTCCATTTTTTAAGTGAAAATTGAGCAAGGTCCCAATAAGGGACAGTGGGGTAAGAGGTATACCGCGGGCCAGCGACATTGTATTTTTGAACAAGGGTGCACATGAGGATTATTTTTCCTCAAAAATAAAGCGCTTAGTCCCTGAATACTATGACAAAAGTCATGTCACAGAGGGGAGACACTCCAGAAGCACACACGCTATTTAAAGCAGGGTACTAATACAAACTAGTGGTCCAAGGATATGGGGCTCTTTTGATCCACTGACCTCTGGTGAAATCAGGAAAATCCTGGGCAGCACCGTTGTTCTCAATAGACAATTCAGAGAGCGGTGTTACCGCACTCCAAGCAGCAGCATCGTAGGCATCTATAGGAGGTGCCACATTGGCTTTAGCGGCTTCCACAAAAGCGTTCAACACAAAGAAGTCCATTCCTCCATGGCCAGCACCCTCTGCGTAGTCCCCGTATTTTTTCCAAAGCGGATGGTCGTACTTTTCCAACCAGGCTTTGGAGGCGTCCCAACGATGGGGCTCAGATTGGCCTTCTATGTATATTCTGTCGCCATCTTTCTCCCAAAGGCCATTAGACCCCTGAACCCTA
>JAQWFV010000074.1 GCA_029238555.1 Flavobacteriaceae bacterium | reverse complement strand
AAATAAGAACTGCGATATCTTCTAAAAGTTCTGCGGTGAGTTTAAAGGGTGTCATGGGCTATTTTCTTTGTCAGTGCAATAAAGTCTGCAACAGAAATTTGTTCGGGTCTTTTATCAAAGATAGCATCTTTGGTTAGATTCTCAGAAAGTTGTAAAGTTTTTAGACTGTTTCTAAGGGTCTTTCTTCTTTGGTTAAAAGCGGCTTTCACAACCGTTTTTAATAGCGTTTCAGAACAATCAATAGTGAGATTGTCTTTTCGGGTGAGTCTCAAAACACCCGATTGAACTTTTGGGGGCGGGTTAAATACTTCAGGATGTACGGTGAATAAGTATTCTGCTTCGTAGAAAGCCTGAACTAACACAGAAAGTATGCCGTATGCCTTACTGCCCTCTTTTTCACAGATTCGCTGGGCCACTTCTTTTTGAAACATTCCTGTGAATTCAGGGATCCTATCCTTGTATTCAAGCATTTTAAACACAATTTGGGTGGAAATGTTGTAAGGGAAATTTCCAGTGATACCAAAGGGGGCCCCATTAAAAAGTGCGCTAAGGTCTTCTTTGAGAAAGTCTGCATTGCGAACCTCAAATGATTTTTTACGCTGAAGTAATTTGAGGTGGTTAATCTCAAAGTCAGTTTTTAAATATTCTATAGACTCTCTATCTAAGTCTAAGGCCAATAGATTAATGTCTTGCTCTAGTAGGTATTGGGTAAGCACCCCAGTTCCTGGGCCAATTTCAATGACATTGTCATAACCGTTGAGCAAGAGCGTTTCCGCTATTTTTCTAGCGACTACTTGATCTTTTAAAAAGTGCTGTCCGAGGTGTTTTTTTGCCCTAACCGCGCTGGAGTCTTCTTCTTTATCCCAATTCTGGTACTTTCCAACTTTTTTGTGTTTTCCCATGGGAATAATATGCTAAAGGTTAGTATTGGCCAATAATTTTAAGCGGTGTTTTAAAACTCAGCACTTCACTGCCGAATTTTTTCATAAGCTGTGCCTCTAAATCTGCCGCCTGTCTGTCGTAAAGACCATTGATAATGGCTTTGTGGTCTGTGGTGTATTGCACGGTGTAAGTAACGCCTCCCATAGGTTCTTCTACCATGACCTTGGTGAGGGTTGCGGTGTTAAAGTAATCTCCTTTAAGTAGGGTAGGGATGTGTTCTTCTTGCATCCAGAGCAGCCAATCTGCCTCTTGCGCTTCGTCTAAATGTGTGGTAACGTTAAATAAAAACATAGGTTATGAGATCATGTCAAAGCCAGTATATGGCTGTAAAACTTTTGGTATTTTAATACCTTCTGGTGTTTGGCAGTTTTCTAAAATTCCTGCCAATACTCTTGGTAAGGCCAAGGCGCTACCGTTTAGGGTATGCGCTAAGACGCTTTTTCCGGCGGCGTCCTTAAAACGAAGTTTTAAGCGATTGGCCTGGAAGGTTTCGAAATTAGACACAGAGGAGATTTCCAACCACCTGTCTTGGGCGGTAGAAAATAACTCAAAATCAAAGGTCAAGGCTGCAGTAAAACCTAAATCTCCGCCACATAGCCTGAGTATTCTGTAAGGAATTTCTAATTCCTGAAGGATTTCTTTTACATGGTGGACCATGCCATCTAGGGCTTCGTAAGAAGCTTCTGGATGGGAAACCTGTACAATCTCAACTTTGTCGAATTGGTGGAGTCTGTTGAGTCCCCTCACATGAGCGCCATAGCTTCCTGCTTCCCTTCTAAAACACGGGGTGTATGCGGTGTATTTTACAGGAAAATCACTTTCTGACAGCACCACATCTCTAAAAATATTGGTCACGGGAACCTCTGCAGTTGGGATGAGGTATAGCTTGTCTTCGGGCATATAATACATTTGTCCCTCTTTGTCTGGCAATTGCCCTGTACCATAACCAGATGCCTCATTGACCACTAATGGCGGTTGTATTTCGGTGTATCCGGCTGCAGTGTTTTTATCTAAAAAATAGGCGATTAATGCCCTTTGTAATTTTGCGCCTTTGCCTTTGTATACAGGGAAACCTGCTCCGGCAATTTTAACCCCTAATTCAAAGTCAATGAGGTCGTATTTTTTAGCCAACTCCCAGTGGGGAAGGGCGTCTTTATGTAATGTAGGAATGTCTCCTGCTCTAAATATTTCTTCGTTGTCTTCTTCGCTTTTACCTGCTGCTACCGATTCATGCGGTACATTGGGTAGCGTATACAATAATTCTTGTAATGTTTCGCTCACCTGGGTTAAAGTAGTCTGAAGTGTTTTACTCGCTTCTTTAAGAGTGGCACTCTCCTCTTTGAGTACTTGTGCCTCTGCTGCTTTACCAGATTTAAACAGTCCCCCAATTTCTTTAGCCAACTGATTGGCCCTAGACAGGTTTTCATCTAAAGCGGTTTGGGTAGCCCTTCTCTGTTGGTCTGCCTCTAAAATTTTAGACACTATAGGAGCGGCGTCTATTTGGCGTTTTTTAAGTGCGGTAATTATAGCGTCTTCTTGGGCTCTTATGGCTTGAATCTGCAACATAAAGTATGAATTTTTATAAAGTGTAAAGGTAATGGAATAGGGGGAATTTTAAAGCTCAGTTTTGGCTTTTGTACGCAGCAACTATTTTTAGTGCCTTGGACTGGTCTTTTTTGAGCTGTGAACGGAGTGCTTCTAAGGAGTCAAATTTAATCTCATCTCGCAACCTGTCTATAAAGGAAACCTTTATTTCCTGACCGTAAAGGTCTTTGTTGAATTGAAAAAAATGGGCTTCTATTTTTGGAAATACAGATTCTGATTCTTGGAGCGTTACGGTGGGATTTTGGCCAATATTAAGCATACCAAACACTTCCTGCCCGTCTATATAGCTTTTAATGACATAGACCCCTTGCTTTGGGATCAGTTTATAGGCATAGGTGGGTGTTATATTTGCAGTAGGAAACCCTAAGGTGCGTCCAATCTGTTTGCCAGAAATGACTTTACCGCATAGACCAAATGCACTGCCCAGAAATTGATTCGCTTTTTTAACCCGACCTTCCTCTAGTGCCTTCCTGATTTTAGTGGAACTTACGGCCACCGCTTCTATGGCTTGAGCAGATATTTCTGCTACCTCAAAATCGTATTGTTTTCCAAAATTTCTAAGGTCTTCTATATTGGCATTTCTATTTCTACCAAACCTGTGGTCATAGCCAATGAGCACACTTTTGGCATGTAGCCCCTGGACTAAAATATCCGATACAAAAGTCTCCGCCTTCATTCTCGAGAAACTTTTGCTAAATGGATATACCACAAAATAATCAACCCCAAGGGCTTCTAATTTGGCCGCTTTTTCTTCAAGACTGTCTAAGAGTTTAATCCCACTGTCTTGGTGTAAAACAATTCTAGGATGCGGATAAAAGCTCAATACCACGGAGGGTATTTCTAATTTTTTAGCCTTTTGAACCAACTGTTTTATAATTTGAGTATGTCCCAAATGAACTCCATCAAAAGTCCCTATAGTCACGGCTGTTTTTATAGTGGCATCTAGTGGCGGTAAGGAATGAGTGGTAATCACGCTAGTTTTATAATAAAATACTGTATTTTTATAGGATATATATCCCTATATGTGTTCAAAATTACGGCTTGTTTTTTCATTATGCCTACTTTTTTTAGTCTTTTCTGTTCAAGCGCAGCAAAGCTATTGGTCTCCCGCTAAAACGCCCCCATTACAGAGGGGACTTGGTGCTAAATCCCCTCTGGACAAAGTATTTTACGAATTGAATGAGGAGGAATTTGTCAAAGCCCTTCAAAAATCAGTGCGTACGGGTAGCCCACTATACTTCCCCAATGAAACAGCTGTTTTAGAACCTTATTCAATCAGTGATTATACGGCTCTCTCAGAAGAACTTCAACTTAAATATCCTGGTATTCGATCTTTTAAAGGGGAGGGTGCTCGGGGCTCAAAGGTGTTTTTCTCCTTTTCTGAAGGCGAAAACACCCAATTGTCGGCAACCTTTACAAATCCTAGTTCTGGGGAGTACACTTTTCTGGAAAAGCCAAGAAATACAAGTCAATACTTGTTTTATGCTGCTAAAGATTCTGAAAGTCAAAATTTTATATGCAATACTTTTGAGCAGGAAATAGCGGGAGGCATATGGGCATCGGCCGGAAGTATGACGGCCAAATTTAGCGAAGCAAAAGCGTTAAATACCGCCGCCAAAACCACGCTAAAAACATACCGGCTTGCGGTTGCCGCCTCCGGAGAATACACCCAGTATCACGGTGGAACGGTAGCAGCTGCTTTAACCGCAATTAATGCTACTGTAACTCGAATAAACGCAGTGTTTGGCAGGGATTTAGGGGTGCAACTTTCTTTAGTCGCCAGTACGACCAATGTTATTTACACCGATCCTGAAACAGATCCATTTGGGTCGGATTTAAACAATGAAATTCAAACGACTTTAACCGCTAATATTGGGGAAGCGAATTATGACGTAGGGCATCTTTTTCACCAAGACAACAACAACGGTAATGCTGGTTTTGTTGGGGCGGTTTGTCAGGACAATAAAAAGGGCAGTGGTTTTTCTTCAGGTCAATTCCCTGAAGGCGACACCTTTGATATTGATTTTGTGGCCCATGAAATTGGGCATCAGTTTGGGGCCAATCATACCTGGTCGTATGAATCTGAGGGAACTAATGTTCAGGTAGAGCCAGGTAGTGGTAGCACCATTATGTCTTACGCTGGAATTGTTTCTGGAGAAAACGTGGCGGCTAATGCCTCGGATTATTTTCATGCGGTGAGTATCCTACAAATCTCGAGTTACCTCAATGCTTTTGGCTGTGGCATTAGTGAATTAACAGCCAATGACCTACCAATACTTGACGCCTTAAGTGATTATAAACTCCCCTTGGAAACGCCTTTTTTACTCGAAGCGAAGGCCTCTGATCCCAATACAGCAGACGTGCTTTCTTACAGTTGGGAACAGTCAGACAATGGGGTGGTTACTGCGGCTATTTTTGGACCAGAAAATCCTGTAGGAGCTGCTTTTAGGTCACTGCCACCCAGTACTTCTCCCCAAAGATATTTCCCAAAATTGATCAATATAGCAGCCAATAAATTAACCACAGATACCCCTTCTTTTACACAGTGGGAGACTTTGGCCTCCATCCCTAGGGACTATAATTTTTATGTCACCGTGAGGGACAACGCCAGTGAGGGCGCGGGAGTTAAAATGGCCAATACCCGCTTGGAGGTTCAGGCTAATGTAGGTCCTTTCTTTATTCGCTCTCAAGACAGTACACAAAGCTATATGGGTGGGCAACCCATTGAGGTACGCTGGGAAGTGGCCCGAACCAATGGTCCTGAGTTAAATACCAAAACACTCAAAGCATTACTTTCCTTAGACGGCGGACTCAGTTTTACAAAAACACTGGCCACTGGAATGTCCAATAACGGGGCCTATACTTTGGTGCTTCCTAACACCAATGCCACCAACGCGCGCCTTATGCTCAAGGCAGAAAATAATCCATTCTTTGCCGTAAATACAGCAGATTTTGAAATAGCCCAGGCCCCACTGGCCTTAGTGTTTAATCCAACTTTTGCCTCATTATGTCCAGAGTCTTCAGTAAGCTTGTCTGGTGTAATTGAATACCAGGCCACTGCTGATGCTTCTAACATATCTTTTTTAAACCTTCCTTCGGGTCTTTCAGCGACCCCCACTTTAGGCACTTTGTCCAATAGTCAAACATTAGATATAACATTTAATGCCGCTAAAGAGCTTGTTGCGGGTACTTACTCCATTACTGCATTGGTAGAAAGTGGCGCGTTGAGTAATAGTTTAGATTTTAGCATCACTATTTTACCAGACACACTAGACCTTCCTACTTTATTAAGCCCACCATCAGGAAACGCGGCTGTTTTTTTAGACGCTACCTTGGAATGGTCTGCGGTTAATGGGGCAAGTACCTATAAAGTAGAGGTGTCTGAAACACCAGATTTTAATGGGCTTTATTACAGCAATACTACCTCTTTTACCCAGGATTATTTAATAGACTTGGCACCAGACACCACTTATTTTTGGCGGGTAATAGCTTTAAATGACTGTGGTGGAAATAGCCCGTCTGAGGTGAATAGTTTTACGACTACGCCTGAGAATACCCAGACTAAATCTGCAGATTTACTTCCGCTTACTATTGGAAGTAATATCCCCAATACCATTAATGCCAGTATTGAGATTAAGGAAGACTTGCCGCTTGCCTCTTTAGAAGTTTCCTTAGATATTGCCCACTCATACCTTTCAGACCTTGTGGTAAAGCTTTATGCTCCTTCAGGAAAAGTAGCTGTTTTAATTGCCAATTCCTGCGGGCAGGGTGAAAATTTAGTCGCTACCTTCTCAGATACGGCTCCTGCTTTTAACTGCGCTAATGACCCTGCTATAGCTGGCTTTGTAAAACCTTTGGGGAGTTTTGAAATCTTTAGAGGAGACTCCATTAAGGGAATCTGGCGCCTTGAAATAGAAGATGTGGCGGAGGCAGACGGAGGTGCTTTGAATCTTTTTGAGATGAAAATAGCTGCAGCAGGTAATTTTAGGCCAGACGCAGATAATGACGGCGTTTATGACGACGGTGCAGACCAATGTCTCAACACCCCTGCTGGTGCTGAGGTAGACACCAAAGGTTGCGCAGTGTACCGCTTAGACCCTCAAAACTTCAGGGTGTCTCTGAAGAGTCAATCCTGTTTAAATGTTTCAGATGGATCTGTAGAAGTGACCGTAGCAGAGGTCATGGATTATGTGGTTTACGTTAAAAATGCCTCAGGGGCTCAAATTAACCAAGCTTCTTTCACAAGCTTTTTGGCCTTAGAAAATATGACAGCAGGCAACTACACCCTCTGCTTTGAGGGAACTAAATCTGGAATCACTTATGAGCAGCAATGTTTTGAGGTACGTATTGGTGCTCCAGAGCCACTGGCGGTGACCACAGCAGTATCTTATGACAATGGGGGATCTTTATCTGTGAATTTGTCGGGTAATAGCCGCTATTTTGTAAGCTTAAACGGTCAGTCTTTTTCCCATGAAAAGTCACAATTGACCTTGGCATTAAAGCCAGGAATTAACCGCCTTAAAGTTATTACAGGACTGGATTGCCAGGGTGTTTATGAGGAGCAAATTTTTTATACGCCCAAACCTTTGGTCTATCCAAATCCATTAAAAGAAACGCTTTATATACAGGCAGCTGTATTTGAAAAGTCCGAAATGAAAGTCCAAATTTTCACCCTTTCAGGCGCCGCTTTAGCAACCTATAATACCGTTGCTGCCCAAACACCCTGGCGTTTAGACACTTCGCTTTGGGACCCAGGCGTTTATATTGTTCGAATTGAGTTAGATGGCACCACCACTTCTTATAAAGTTTTAAAAGAATGAAAAAGTACTTTTTAATAGGCTGTATATTTTTTTTAGGCTGTGGAAAAGACGCCCCACCGAGCCCACCTGGGCCTATATCTTTGGTTTTTCCCACCCAAAATTTAGATTGTACAGAGGGAAGCTTGGTCAATGAAGTTACCAGAAGAATTGCCTTTGAGTGGCGAGAAGCTACAGAGGCAGAATCTTATCGTGTAGAAATTACACAACTGAGTAGTGGCCAAAAAACCACTCAAAATACGTTATTGACTTCTATAGAAGTACCCCTTCGAATGGGAGAGGCCTATTCATGGCAGGTGATTGCTTCCAATACAAAAGTCCTGGAAACCACCCCAAGTAGCTTGTGGTATTTTTTTAATGCAGGAAGTGAAACCACCCACGCTCCTTTTCCCGCAACTGCTTTAACACCGCTTTCAGGTGCTCAACTCACTATGCCTGCTGAGGGCCAAATTTCGTTGCGTTGGTCTGGGTCGGATATAGACAACGATATTGCTAGCTATACGCTTCTGCTAGGTAATGAATCACCACCGACTGCGATTCAAAATTTAAGCAGCGCAACTGCTACGCAGTTTGCTGCCAATGTGACTCAGGGAGCCACTTATTATTGGCAGGTATTGACCACCGACGATTCCGGTAACAAAACCCCTTCTGCAATTTTTGATTTTAAGATGGACTAAATAGCGATTAACTAAGGAATTTAGCTATTGTTAAACTGATTCATAGTTCTCGCCAAACCGGCAAGAGCAAAGGATTCTATGAGGGAGGTAGATTTTTCCAGTCTTTCTTTAAGTTTTTCACGCTCCTCTGTAGACCATTCTCCCAAGACATAATCTACCTGTCTTCCAGCGCCAAAATCTGCGCCTACTCCGAATCTATAGCGGTTGTATTGGACCGTGTTTAATTTTTCTTGAATGTCTTTTAAACCATTGTGACCCCCATCTGATCCTTTCGCCTTTAGGCGGATGCTCCCAAAGGGCAGGTGAATGTCATCTGTCACTACCAAGACATTTTC
>JAQWFV010000070.1 GCA_029238555.1 Flavobacteriaceae bacterium | reverse complement strand
AAATCTGGTGTCAAAGGCAAAAAGATTTCCGGTAAAGTCTGCCAATAAAAAACGAAATGGACGTTGGTATTCAAATACTGATTGGCCGCAATTTGGACAAAATTTACCTTCAAAAGTGTGTTCGCAATTTTTGCAATGTATTGCTGATGTTTTAGATGCTTCCATACGGTTTATTTAATGAGGCTCCTTTGGTACTCCTAAAGTAATGTTTTTGAAGCAAACCTGAAGGGCGGCAATTTAACATTTGATTTTACCTTAATGTCTATCTCAATTTCCTAATTTTGTGCTATGTACAACTCCCTATTAAAAAAGCATGCTTGTTTTTTACTTTGCGTAATGTCCCTTCTTTTTCCAGCTCAAATGGAACTTATGGCACAAGAAGCGACCATTAGTGGCGTAGTTTCAGAGGCCAGTAGCAATGAAACCCTTATAGGAGTGACTATAGCCGTGCCGTCTTTGGCTAGGGGTGTCATTACCAATGAATATGGTTTTTATTCCTTGTCACTCCCCTTAGGCACCTATGAATTACAGATGAGTTACCTGGGCTTTGAGACTTTTTCAAAACAAATAACACTGACAGAAAACCTGCGTTTAGATATACAGTTAGAAGAAATTGCCGCTGCATTAGAAGAAGTTGTTTTAGTAGAAAGTGTAGAACGCAATAGTATTCGAAAACCTCAGATGAGTGTGAACGGTCTTACGGCCGCCAGCATTAAAAAGATCCCTGTAATTTTAGGAGAAGCAGATGTTTTAAAATCGCTCTTATTACTTCCTGGAGTGACCAGCGCAGGAGAGGGTGCCTCTGGTTTTAACGTGAGGGGTGGTGCGGCAGATCAGAATTTAATTCTTTTAGATGAGGCCATTGTGTTTAACTCCTCTCACTTATTTGGTTTCTTCTCTGTGTTTAACCCAGATGCTATAAAAGATGTAAAACTCTACAAAGGGGGTATTCCAGCTAAATATGGGGGAAGGGTTTCTTCTGTGCTGGACATTTATCAGAAAGAGGGAAACAGTAAAGACTTTAAAGCGAGTGGTGGCATTGGACTAGTGTCTAGCAGGCTTCTGTTGGAAGGACCCTTAGAAAAAGATAGGGGTGCTTTTTTAATAGGGGGGAGGGCCTCTTATGCGCATTTGTTTCTGGCGCTCACGGGGAATGAAAACAAAGCTTATTTCTATGACTTAAATACCAAACTGAATTATAAGATTAACGATAAAAATAGTATTTACCTGTCAGGATACTTTGGTAGAGACCTTTTTGGCATTTCAGATAGTTTTATAAATGTCTACGGGAATTCGGTGGCCAATTTTCGTTGGAACCACCTTTTTTCGGATAAATTGTTTTCCAATATGTCTGTGATCTACTCAGATTATTATTACGGATTAGAACTAGATTTAGTAGGTTTTCAATGGGATTCAGGGATTCAAAACTTTAATTTCAAACACGATTTTAAGTATTACCTCTCTTCGGACACCAAATTGAATTTTGGATTAAATAATATATACTATCGGTTTAATCCAGGAGAAATTAAGCCCAACAGATCAGATTCTGGCATAGTCAGGGATAAGTTAACAGATAAATACGCCAATGAATTTGCAACCTATATAGACGTAGAACAAAATGTGTCAGAGGCGCTTTCTATTCAATATGGCCTAAGGTGGAGCAGGTTTGATCGCTTGGGTCAAGAGCTGTTTTACAGTTATGAAAATAATGAGGCGGTGTCTTATGACCCTACTTTTGATTTGTATTCAGAAGCCACTCCCACAGGCCAGGTACAACAAGACAGAAATACTTCTATAGCTACATTCAATCATTTGGAGCCCAGATTGGGGGTGTCTTATTTAATTAACGGGCAAACCAGTATAAAAGCCAGTTACAACCGTATGGCCCAATACCTTCATTTACTTTCAAATACGAGCTCACCAACCCCCTTAGATGTTTGGACGCCCAGTGGTCCTTTTGTAAAGCCCCAATTATTGGATCAATTTGCTTTGGGTTATTTTAAAAATATACAATCCTACAGTATTGAGACGGAGGTTTTTTACAAGGAAATTGCCAACAGAATAGACTATATAGACGGTGCAAACCTCATTGCTAATGACGCTATTGAACGCGTGATACTCAATGGAGAAGCCAGAGCCTATGGCTTGGAATTTTTACTCAAGAAAAACAGTGGTGCTTTCACAGGCTGGCTGGCCTACACCTGGTCCAGATCTGAGCAGCGAACTCCTGGAAGAAATGCCATGGAGACAGGTATTAATCAAGGAAATTGGTATGTAACACCCTTTGACAAGCCCCATGATTTATCTATTAACACCAGCTATGAGCTCAGTGCTAAATGGCAATTTAACGCCAATTTTTTATTCCAAACGGGGCAACCCACCAATTATCCAGTGGGCCAATATGAACTCAGGGGTCTTAATGTGCCTATTTTTGGCTTGCGGAATCAAGAACGACTTCCTGCTTACCACAGATTAGATATTTCTGCAACTTTAATACCCCAGAAGAATAAAGGCAGGAAGTTTCAGTCCGAATGGTCTTTTGGGATCTATAATTTGTATAATAGGAGAAATGCAGCGTCCATTAATTTCCGTCAAAATGCCGACACTGGAAACAATGAGGCCTTGAGGACTTCTATTTTTGGGATCGTACCTTCTGCCACCTATAACTTTAAATTCTAGCCAAATGAAATTCAGCAGCCACATACTTCTATTTGCGCTTATTATGAGTCTTTTCTCTTGCGAGGATGTCATTGAGGTATCCGTTCAAAACAGCACGCCTAGATTGGTCATAGACGCCCAGTTCAACGTGTTTACCAAGGAAGAATCTCCTCGATTAGAAGGTGGTGTTAGGCTGTCTTTTTCTGCCAATTATTTTGATGAGGAGGGACCCATAGTTACAGATGCTACCGTTGTGATTACTCACTTAAATTCTGGACGCGAATACCCCTTTTTTTACAGTGATTCCGAGGGCTTGTTTCTTCCTGAAACCATCGATTTTTTAACCGATCTTCATTCAGACTATGAAATAAAAGTGGTGCACTCAGGGCAGACCTATATAGGCACTACTCAATTTATTCCAGTACCACCCATTTTAAAAGCAGAACAGGGTAATAAAACACTTTTCAGTGGAGACGAAACAGAAATTATATTGGCTTTTCAAGATTTTCCTGAACGAGAAGATTATTACTTGTACGACTTTGGACAAAATATATACAGGCCCATTGAAGATCGATTTTTTCAAGGAGAAGCATTTGTTTTTTCTCATTTCTACACCTCAGATGAGGTAGCTGTAGGAGATTTAATTACCATTAAAGCACATGGTGTATCTGTAGCGTACTACAATTATTTTAATCTTATCCTAAGTCTAACAGATGGGAATGGAGGGCCTTTTCAAAGCCTTCCAGCCAGTTCAAGAGGTAATATGGTCAATATCACTGAACCAGACAATTACCCTTTGGGTTTCTTCTTCATTTCTGAGTCTGATCAGCGACAGTTGCTTATTGAAGATTTGAATTAGCGCCCCTTTTTAATAGCGGTTGAATGCTATTTTTTTAAATGGGCACCCCTGGGTGCATTGGATTCGTGAAGGACTTCTTCGCTGTGAAGAAATTGGGCAGCAGCAGCAGAATCAGTTACTTTTACCGCACTTCTTTTGAGCATTTCTGTTTCATAAGCTTTCAAAACTGTCTCACGAATGCCGTTTTTTTGCCATTCTGAATGTGCATGATAGCCTTTGGTAATACTTCTAGCCAACGACAAGGCGTCTAATAAAGCTTGGTTGGCCCCTTGTCCTTTAAAGGGACTCATAGGATGGGCCGCGTCTCCTATTAAGCTTATTTTTTCGTGTTTTTCTAAAATTTTGGGATCTAATACTGCTCGGTCGTATACGGGATAGCCAGATATTTTTTCAAGTTCAGTAGCTGCAATTATTTCAGGAATAGGGCTATGCCATTGGGTGCGTTCACGAGCTATTTCCTTTAACTTTTTGGATCCAAGGGCTCGTAGTTTTTTTGCAGTGTCTTCTTTAATAGGAAAGCTCAATTGCCACATGACAGCGTTTTTGTCATAAGGCATGACGTAGATACGCTCTGCTCCATTAGCTGTCTGAAAAACAGTTTTACCATCTAATAAGTCTGGTGCTACCCCCTGAATTAGATCTGAGGAACAAATTCCTAGAATGACCATACAGTCTAAATAATTCAAAGGCGATATTTGTGCTCCAATACTCCAATTTCTAACAGCACTTCTAATTCCGTCTGCACCCACCACGAGGTCTGTATAGTATTTTTTTAATTCCCCTTGAACCTTAAAATGAAGGACCATTTTCTCCTCATCCTCTTTTATGTCCATAAGTTCATGGTCCCAAAGTGGCTTATTTTCTTCATGAAGCTGCTCTAACAGAGATTTTCGCAACGATTGCCTGGATATGTGAAAATTGTTGTGCCTCAATGGTTTTTTTGAGCGCTCTTCCTGCCACTTTCTCATGCCCCACTCTCCAATGACTTCTCCACTAGTATTATGGACCAAATGCCTGGTAGAAACCACACTTTCTTCTAAAGAAAGAATACCAAAAGCCTTTAGTGCTTTGCTAGCTTGTTGGAGCGTGAGTCCATAGCCCTGAGAACGCGCACTGAAATGAGCATCTTTCTCAAATAGTGTAAATGGAATGCCTCTGTGAAGGCAGGCCACGCCTAATGCTACCCCTCCAATGCCCGCACCAACAATAGCTATATGAGGGTACTTTTCTGTATCTGTTACAGGAGCGGTTTGTGTTTTTATTAAACCAGATCCGTTACATGCTTGGCATTTTTCAAAAACAGGACTTGGTTTTTCAGGGGTAGGACCTGTTTTATTGTTTTTCTGATACTCTTCTAGGGCTTTTTTATAAGCGAGACGGACTTTTTTACGAAGCCTTTTATTTAGCTGCCCCAATCCTTTGCATTTTTCACAAATACACCAGTAATCTGTGTTATTGGGCTCTTTTTTCACTTATGATGTATTTAATTCAGCTTAATAAGCAAATATAATAAGTATCACCGGAATGAAAAGGATCCATTTACTTCAATAGTCCAGAATAAACGACTAGCTTCGCGGCTTCTTAAAAAGGCTATATGAAACGCATTAATCAATACAAGAAATTATTTGGAGTCACAGGAGATTTAGAGCTTAAAGCGCTTAAAACTGCCTATAGAAATTTGGTTAAAGAATGGCATCCTGATAAGTTTCAAGAAGGAGACCCTAAAAGAGAAGAAGCTGAATTACAGAGTAGGCTCATTATAGACGGCTATCATTTTTTAGTGAGTATAGCACCCGAGACTATTGCAGGAAACTTAGACGCTTATACAGAAACCATTACAAATTCAGGTATTGCAGATTATTACCACAAAGGAATGCTCTTAGAAATTACTTTTTTAGACGGTACCACTTATGAATATTTTGGGGTGAGTAAAGCCTTATATCATAAAATGATTCAATCAGATAAGCTAAATAGATTCGCCAAGCGAAATATTTATCCCAATCGCCTTTATAGAAAATCTAAACGCACTTTGAACGAGTCTTAATTAGCCCCAAATAAGTTTTTATTTGGTTTAACGGTAACAATCTACGTATTTGTGAAGCCTAAAGAAACAGTAGTACTATCTTTACTCAAAACAATTTTATGTCCATTAAGTTTTCTGATTTAGGAATTTCTCCACTAGTACAAAAAGGCCTTCAGGACTTACAAATTTCTGAACCCACTTTTATTCAAAAGAAAGCCATTCCAGTGGTGCTTCATCAAAATGAAGACCTAGTGGCTTTGGCTAAAACTGGAACAGGAAAAACAGCTGCCTTTGGTTTGCCTTTGTTGGACCAAATAGATATTAAAAAAAATCATGTTCAAGTAGTTATATTAGCGCCAACCAGAGAGTTGGGACAACAGATTCACACTAACTTGGAGGGCTATGCTGCGCATCTTTCATCAGTTTCTATTGCTTCTCTCTGTGGAGGAATCCCTATTAAGCCACAGATAGAGCGCTTAAAATTGCCTACTCAAATAGTGGTAGCCACTCCTGGTAGATTGATAGATTTAATAGGGCGTGGGGCCATATCTTTAAACAAGATTTCTTATTTGGTTTTAGATGAGGCAGATGAGATGGTTCGTAATTTTGAGCAAGATTTAGAGCACCTAATTAAAGAGGTTCCAAAGAAAAGAAGGACGTTGTTATTTACAGCGACCCTTACGGGAGCTGTAAAGCAATTAGTACAAAACTATATGTCTAAACATGTAGTGCAAATAGAAGACCATACGGAGGGATCCGTAAATCTTGGTATTGAGCACCATTATACAGTGGTGACCCCAATAGAAAAACTAGATGTATTAATGCATTTTTTGAGCAGTAGGGTAGGGCAACGCGGTTTAATCTTTTGTAAAACTAAAGCGGCTGTGAATAAGCTAGGTAAGAATTTAGCGATTCATAAATTTTCTTCCGGTCTTATTCATGGAAGCCTAACCCAAGGGATTCGAGATAGAATTATGGGGCAGTTTAGAGAGGGGCACATAGATATTTTGGTAGCCACTGATTTGGCTGCTAGGGGAATAGATGTAAAAGAAATTTCCTATGTAGTCCATTATCATTTGCCTGACACTTATGATACTTATGTTCACAGAAGTGGTAGAACAGCTAGGGCCGGAGCAAAAGGATTTTCATGGGCTATAATTCAAGAAGAAGAGCTTGCAGATATTCCACATTTTGAACAGGAATTAGACCTTACTTTTACAGCACTCAAAAAAGGAGACGCTAAGAGTATGGAGGAAAATAAAGGATTGCTTTGGGCTAAAAAAATATTTAAAACCAAACCGAATCACGAAATATCTCCTTCCTTTAGAGCACAAATTGGAACTGTTTTTCATCACCTGACCAAAGAAGAGCTCATAGATAAATTATTGGC
>JAQWFV010000053.1 GCA_029238555.1 Flavobacteriaceae bacterium | reverse complement strand
AGTTAAGAGAACCGTAAGCCAATACGTTTGGTTTAACCTCAGTATGCTCGCTGTGGCCACACTTGGAGGCCTTATTGGTAGTATATTGTACGGTCCTGAATCTGAAACCATTCTTGAAATGGCCTATCAAAGAGAAAACACTTTTGTTTTTTGGGGCATTGTAGGACTGGTGGTACTTGTTGTAATTGCCCTTGCAATAGGACTTTTACTCTTGTTCTACAGACTACTTTACGGAATACTTTTGAAAAAACTGAAACACAATTATAAGGAACTCATTAAGCTAGAGGATTAATAAAAACCTTCTGCTGACAATCAAATATAGGAGAACCCTGTAAAAAATTAATCTTCCTTAGGATGTTTGTGTTTTCTAAAGCGACGCCTCTCGTTGTCCTGCTCCATTTGAGCAATCTCCTCAGGCTTGAGTACTTTGAGAAAAGAAGGATGTTGCTCTATGGCAAACTCTAATTTTTCTATGATTTGCTCAATGGAATCATTGTCATAATCAATTTCCATGGGTGGTTTAATTACAAAAGACTGTAAGATTCCTTTCTTTTTAACACGCAAGCCTTTCTTATCAAAAGAACGTCTAAAACCATCTATGACGACAGGAACTACAACGGGCTTGTACTTTTTAATGATGTGTGCAGTACCTTTTCTAATGGGCTTCCAGGGTGTCGTTGTCCCTTGAGGAAAAGTAATGACCCAACCGTCATTTAGGGCTTTACCAATATTGGAAATATCCGACATTTTAACCTGCCTATTAACATCTTTACCTTCTGCACGCCAAGTTCGCTCTATACTAATAGAGCCCGCATAGGCTAGAATCTTAGCTAATAAACTCTGTTTCATGGTTTCCGCAGCAGCTACGTAGTAAATATTTAATTTTGGGTGCCAAATATACCCCACGTTTTTAATAGAATCTACACGACCGCTCAATGATGCGTTAAACACGTGAAACATAGCTACTACGTCTGCAAAATAGGTCTGATGGTTGCTCACAAAAAGCACATTTTCTCCAGGTAAATCTTTAATGATCTCCGAACCTTCAATATCTAAGGTATTAAAACCCTTATACCTTTGGTGAGAGAGTACACCTAAGTAACGAATCAATAATTTTTTTATAAATAAAATATGACCAAAAGGGTTTCTTTTTATGAAAGGCATAGAATTGGTTTAAATTAGAAAGCAATACAAAACTGTAAGAATTACCTTCCAAGACAAGTGGCTAAAATACAAAAATAACCTATAAGACGTCATTTAAAATTGTGCGTATTTCACTGAGCATCATGGCTGTCGCTCCCCAGACCCACTCGTCTCCAATCGCAAAACCAGGAACTTTTACTTTAGCAGATTGAGACAACTGTACCCACTGGCTTGTAACAATGTCTTCTCTAACCAATACAGATAAAGGTACTTCTATAACAGAATGCACCTCTGAGGTTTCTAATACAAAAGGTAATTGTTTGTCGTAGAGTGCCATAAAGGGCTGAACTATAAAATTACTTGGTGGAATATATAGGGAACTAAGCGCTCTGACAGACCTAATCTGAGTTTTTAAAATGCCTACTTCTTCATAGGCTTCTCTAAGTGCCGTCTCTTTTAAATCAAGATCATACGATTCATATTTGCCTCCAGGAAGCGCTATCTGATGGGCATGAACCCCATTTCCACCCTGTCTCTTAATCAACAATAAATGGGTTTCCTCATTTAGATCAGGATAAAAAGCAGCCAAGACTGCTGCTTTTTTTGGATTTTCACTAAACGTGTCTGGGTGCTTTAGTATTAGGTCGCGTTGTGCCCACATCATTTTTAAATGACTCGGCCTACCTGGTAGCGGCTTTTTTTCTATTTTTGAAAGAATGTCTGAGAATACACTAAATTTCATGAGCAATACAAAATTACTATTTCAAATTTGTTTGGGCCTAATTATTTTAATGGGAAGTTGTCAATCGGAGAAGAAATCTCAAAACTCCCAGAATAATAAAGTGAATTTAGTGTCCGAAAAACAGCTCATAAAAGACAGCTTGGTCAAAGAGACCTCAGTGGCTAAAAAAGATACCGTCTTTAAACTCAACGAAGACAATGTAATAGACTTTTTTTATGGGTATAAACAAAACCTTACAGAAACCAAAGTCCGATTAGAAACTTCATTTGGCAATATTGTGATAGACCTATACGACAATGTGCCCTACCACAAAGCAAACTTTATTTATCTGGCCAAGGAAGGCTACTTTAACAACACCTATTTTCACAGAGTGGTAAAGGGATTTATTATCCAAGGCGGGAATGCAGATAATAAAAAAACTGCAGACAAAAGAAGGGCAATTGGCCGGTATTTACTCCCACCAGATACTAGAAAGGGACATTCACACCATCGTGGCGTAATCTCTATGCCGAGTAGTGAAAATGACAACCCCCACAAATTAGCTTCCCCTTATGAGTTTTTCATTGTAGTGACGGACCCAGGATCCTATCATTTAGACGGAGATTACACCCCCTTTGGTGAAGTGATTGAAGGGATGGATGTGGTAGATAAAATAAACCAACAGGAAGTAGAAGCCGGGGACTGGCCCGTGCAGAACATTTATATCAATAAAGCAGTGGCATTCTAGAAAGTGTGCCAATACCTGTATAAACTAAGCAGGCCTATTAGCTTAAAATTAAATTTACACCTATTATTATCCTATTACACCAGACCCTAAGAGTGCGGTCCCTACGTACCATGCTACAAATTGTCCTGCAGTAATGGCAGACTGGGCACTTTCAAAACGCACATATAGACCTTGATCTGTAGCGAATAAGGTCGCCTTTTCTAATGCCTGCCTATAGCGTATTCTGGCCATAACCTCCAAGGTCTGTCCTGGCTCAATTGCTAAGTCTGGACGCACCCAATGCACTTCTGAAGCAGTCACGAACAGCGTATTTCTATATAGCCCTGGATGAGATTTACCCTGACCGGTATATATGACATTTTCATTTACGTCAGTAGCTATCACAAATAGTGGCTCCTTTGTACCTCCTACATTTAATCCTTTACGTTGGCCATTGGTAAAGTAATGAGCGCCTTGGTGCTCCCCTACTTGCTTTCCGTCTGTAACTTTATAAGTGATTTTTTTGGAAGCGTACTCCAAGGCTGCTTCTTGATCTTTGAATTCTGGAGGTGTTTTATGATATTCTGAAAAAGAGGAAGGGATTTCAATAATCACCCCTTTTTTAGGTTTTAATTGTTGCTGCAAAAAATCTGGCAATCGAACTTTTCCAATAAAACACAATCCTTGAGAATCCTTTTTATCTGCTGTAATAAGACCTGCCTCTGCAGCAATGGCTCTTACCTCAGACTTTTGAAGGCTTCCAATAGGAAAAAGCGTTTTAGACAACTGTTCCTGAGACAGTTGACACAAAAAATACGATTGATCCTTATTAGGATCCGCGCCTGCTTCTAAGTTGTACACTTCAGTACCGTCTGCTAAAGCATGAGTGGTTTTTTGACAATAGTGACCTGTGGCTACAAAATCTGCTCCAAGATCTAAAGCAATCTTCATGAATACGTCAAACTTAATCTCCCTGTTGCAAAGTACGTCTGGATTAGGGGTCCTTCCCATCTCGTACTCATGGAACATATAATCTACTATCTTTTCCTTATACTGCTCACTGAGGTCTACCGTTTGGAAAGGAATACCCAATTTTTCTGCGACAATAAGGGCGTCATTGCTGTCTTCTAACCAAGGACATTCATTGGAGATAGTCACGGAGTCGTCATGCCAGTTCTTCATAAACAAGCCTATGACTTCATACCCCTGCTCTTTGAGCAAATAGGCAGTGACACTAGAGTCTACTCCTCCTGAAAGGCCTACAACAACTTTTTTCATCTTGAATAATTAAATGGACGCGCGGTTATTATGCTAATTCAAGGTTCAATATGAGTGGCTTGTATATTTACAAACTCTTGAAACTTTAGCGCTGCTTTTTTTGTGCTTCTGCTTGCTCCATAATCTCTCTCATTTTACTTTGGAACTTCCCTTCTTTTTTAGGCTTCTCTTTGTTGGCCTGTATACGGGCATGGATCTTGTCGTCGTCTAGAATGAAATTCTTTATGGCCAACATAATGAATATGGTAATTAGGTTGGAAACGAAATAATACAAACTCAATCCAGAAGCGTAACTGTTGAAGAATATAAGCATCATCACGGGAGATAAATACAAGATAAACTTCATATTAGGCATTCCAGGTTGTGTTGGCATATTTTGCCCTGTTGTCATCATCATATAAAAGAATATGGCTACCGAGGCTAGAATAGGAAATAAACTCACATGATCCCCATAAAAAGGAATGCTAAAAGGCAATTCCAAAATAGTGTCATAGGAAGATAAATCGTCTGCCCAAAGGAAAGACTTTTGTCTCAACGCAAATGAGGTGGGGAAAAACATAAAGAGTGCATAGAAAATAGGCATTTGAATTAAAGCAGGTACACAACCACTCATAGGATTTACCCCAGCCTTGTTATAGAGCTTCATGGTTTCCTGCTGCTTTTTCATAGCATTGTCTTTGAACTTGTCATTGATCTCAGTAATTTCTGGCTTTAACACCTTCATCTTAGCCTGAGATAAATAAGACTTATAAGTTACTGGAGACATGAGCAAACGCACCAAAATAGTCATGACAATAATGGCAATTCCATAAGGTAAATAACCACTTAAAAAGGTATAGGTTGGTGTAAACACATAGCGGTTAATCCATCCAAAGATTCCCCAACCAAAAGGAATAGAATCTTCTAAGCCAAGTGTGGGGAATTTCGCCAACTCTTTAACGTCTGTTGGCCCTAAATAAACATTCATATCGTAGTCCAACACTCCACCAACTAATTGCAAAGGTGCTTTGGTCTCGTATATTTTAGTGTAACCAATGGTTTTAGATTCTTCTTTAATGAGGTTGGTACTGTTAAAACTAGCCGTCTCCAATGCAGGAGAAAAAGCCATGATAGTACTAAAGAAGTGCTGTCTGTAAGACACCCACTCCACCGCTTGTTCGGTAGCGTCGTCATCTGAACTGTCAGAGAGTTTGTCTAGTTTGTCTTCTTCAAATTTATAGTTTAAACGCGTATATCTATTCTCGTATTGAACACTTTTTGAGTGCCTAATTGTTTTTAAATCCCACTGTAATTGAGGGTCCTGAGTTGGATTAAAAAAACCAGAGAGCCCTACGGACTTAATTTTAAAATCTAACATATACCCATCCTTAGGAAGGCTATATTCAAATAGCAGGTATTCCGTATCAGAGATTTTTGCCTTCATAGACAATACGGAACCTTGGTCACTTGAAGAGGTGAAGGGCTCAAAATACAAGTCTTTGGTCTGAATGATTCTATTGTCTTGAGTAGTAAAACTAATATTAAATGTAGCGTTACCATCCTTTATTAAATAAACCGGCACAGAGTCGTAAGTGTTGTATTTCTTATTTTGAGCCAAAACCAATTGCCCTCCTTTATGAGACACTTCTACCCTTAAGGCATCGTTCTCTAACAAAGTATTTCCAGGGACGATTGGCGTAAAGGAAAAGGCCCCCATAGAAGATTTATAAGCAGCCACTGCAGTACTATCTGTAGGGTTAATATCCTGAATGGATTGGGCTGCTTGGGTATAATCTGCTTCTTGTGAAGTAGAAGAACTTTCTTGAATTGCAGCTGCTTCTTTCTCTGCTTGTTGTTTTGCGGCAAGCTCCTCTGGAGTAGGCTGATTGATGTAAAACATGTAAATCAGTATTACAAAAATAAGTCCAAAACCTATTAGGGAGTTTACGTCTAACTTCTTCTCTTCCATAAATATATTATATGTCGTGTCTGTTTAAAAGACAGGGGTAAATTTACTATTAATTTTTTATCCTCAATTAGGCTGTTGCATGTGCCAATGCAGCTTTAACAAAATGCACAAATAAAGGATGTGGGTTGGCTACCGTACTCTTGTATTCTGGATGGTACTGCACACCCACAAACCACGGATGACTTGGGATTTCAACAATCTCAACCAAAGCTGTCTCTGTGTTAATTCCTGAAGCGACCATCCCTTTGGCCTCTAAAGCTTCTTTATAATCATTATTAAATTCAAATCTGTGCCTGTGGCGTTCAGATATTTTAGAGGCATTTCCATAAACAGTACTGGCCAAAGTATTGGGCAATAGGGTGCAATCCCAGGCACCTAATCTCATGGTACCTCCTTTATGGGTCACTTCTTTTTGCGTTTCCATAAGGTTTATTACAGGCTCAGATGTTTCTGGGGCCATTTCTGTGGAATTAGCTTCTGTAATTCCCAATACATTCCTAGTGTATTCTATCACAGCCATTTGCATACCGAGACAAATTCCTAAAAATGGAATACCTTCCTCTCTAGCGTACTGTACCGCTTTGATCTTCCCTTCAATTCCTCTTTCTCCAAAGCCAGGGGCCACCAAGACTCCGTGTAATCCCTTTAACTTTTTAGACACATTTTCTACCGTGAGGTATTCAGAATGAATAGAGACTACTTTAACCTTTACTTCGTTGGCTGCACCAGCGTGAATAAAAGCTTCTAAAATAGACTTATAGGAATCTTGAAGCTCCACATATTTTCCAATTAGGCCAATAGTGATGGTGTCTTTTGGATTCTTGAGTTTGGTTAAAAACTCATTCCATTGGTCCAAGTCTGGAACAACAGTATCTTCTAAATTTAATTTTTGCAAAGTCACTGTATCCAATCCTTCTTCTTGCATGAGAACAGGAACGTCATAAATGGTAGAAGCATCTATAGACTGAATCACAGCCTCTTTCTTAACATTGCAAAACAAGGCTAGTTTTTGCTTAATATCTTCAGATATTTCGTGTTCTGTTCTACACACGAGAATGTCTGCTTTTATACCACTTTCCATTAATGTTTTTACGGAGTGTTGTGTGGGCTTGGTTTTTAGTTCTCCAGCAGCACTGAGGTAAGGCACTAAAGTAAGGTGAATAACAATACCGTTGTTGTCGCCTAATTCCCAGAGTAATTGTCTTACTGCCTCTATGTATGGCAGGGATTCTATATCTCCAACAGTACCTCCAATTTCAGTAATCACAATGTCATAATCGCCTGTGTTACCCAACAATTGAATACGGTCTTTAATTTCATTGGTGATATGAGGAACTACTTGAACTGTTTTTCCTAGGAATTCTCCCCTGCGTTCTTTTTCAATGACAGACTGATAAATCCTTCCTGTAGTAACATTATTAGCTTGAGAGGTATTTACGTTTAAAAAACGCTCGTAATGCCCCAAGTCTAAGTCTGTTTCTGCACCGTCATCTGTGACGTAACACTCTCCATGCTCATAGGGATTTAAAGTACCTGGATCTACATTGATGTATGGATCTAACTTCTGGATGGTGGTCCTATAGCCTCTGGCCTGAAGTAGCTTGGCCAATGAAGCCGCTATAATTCCTTTTCCTAAAGAGGAGGTTACCCCTCCAGTAACAAAAATGTACTTTGTTTGTGACATGCGTTTGCTTGGATTATTAACGCGAACAAAAATACAAATTGCTAAGGGAATTAGGGGGAATTATTTAGGAAATTCTTTGCGAATCCTGCGAACCATATCTTCCAAGCCATTTTCTTTAATTTCCATGGTCGCTGCAAGCAAAGTTCCAAGCTTCCCTGCAGGAAATCCCTTTTGTCTAAACCAGACCAAATAGTATTCTGGAAGCTCTGTGAGATAACGGTCTTGATACTTCCCAAAGGGCATTCTGTAGTGGGCTAATTCCAGTAAAGCTTCTTTTTGTGGGTCCTGAGGCATGGTGTAAATAAAATGATTTATATTTAGCTAACCAACTAAAATGACAACATGAAGAGAAGAAAATTTTTAAATACTGCGGCCTTATCTGCTGCTACATTAGCCACTTTTCCGCTTCATGGAAAAGATATAGACCCATCTGACAAAACAAGCCCTTTGAAAAACAACCTAAATCACGCGGTTTGCCATTGGTGTTATTCAGATATACCACTTGAAGATTTTCTCATTGCGGTAAAAAAAATAGGGGTTAAAGGGGTAGATCTTATGGGACCCAAGGAATGGCCACTACTAAAAAAACACGGTATTCACAGTAGTATGTGTAATGGGGCAGAAATTTCACTGACCAAAGGATGGAATGACCCACAATATCATGAAGTACTCATTCGAAATTATCGGGAAATGATTCCTAAGGTATCGGCCGCAGGCTATACCAACCTCATCTGCTTTAGCGGTAATAGGGAGGGTAAATCTGACGCTGAAGGGCTGGCCAATTGCATTGCTGGTTTAAAACAAGTTATACCTCTGGCTGAGGCGCATGGTGTGGTGTTACAAATGGAACTATTTAACCAACAAAACCATCCAGATTATATGTGTGATAGTACTGCCTGGGGGGTAGCACTTTGTAAGGGTCTAGGCTCTGATCATTTTAAATTACTCTATGACATTTACCATATGCAAGTTCAGGAGGGCGATATTATAAAAACCATTAGAGACCACCACCAATATTTAGGTCATTATCACACGGCGGGTGTTCCAGGTAGAAATGAAATAGATGAGCGCCAAGAATTGTATTATCCCGCTATTATGAAGGCTATTCTAGCTACTGGATACAAGGGATATGTAGCACAGGAATTTATCCCTAAAGACACTGACAAACTCGCTTCTCTAAAAAAAGCCATTGAAATTTGTGATGTGTAGTTAGATGCTTAATGCCTTATTTTTAACAGTAATGTTCTATTCTATCAGCTTAACATCCATTTCCTCATAGGTCATGATAAAAGACGCTTGGTTGTAAAAACCACTAGACCTATTTGAGTCAATAGAAAAAAGTGGGCTGTATTGAAAAATATGATCCACATACCAGGTGGGGCCCATTTGCGCTTGTGCTGCAAGAATCCCATTGGGGTGAGCCATTTTTAACACCAAATCCATAGTAAGGTCAAACCCCCTGACCGTAAGTGGGTCTGGAAAAGAACCAAACTTTCGCTCGTAAGCCCTCGTGAAAGGAGTCTCACGAGTATTTTTATAAAATGTTGGAAAAGTAAAATGAAGGGCAGATAAATGCTGGTTGTCTATCACATCATTTTCAAAAGCCTTATTGGTATTGGTGGTGAACATCTTAATTTTCACCTTCTCTGTAATATTGGCATTTAGAATAGAGCTGACACTAGACACCAATTTTAAATTTTGCGACTCCACAAATACCCAATTGGGAATTACCGAGTCTAGTTCCGTTGCAAAAGTATCTATCTCAACAGAAATATTATTGATCAGCTCCACTTCAAAAGTCCTTGGGAATATGTTTTTTATTGCAGCGGCTGCTGTGGTGTTTTCTGCATCTGCAATAAGAAATACTTTCTCACCTCCGTAGGTTTTCTGAGCAAAAGACAGTAATTTTTCTCTGAGTACACTTTCTTTAGGCACAGGGTAAAATGCTTTTTCATAATCAAATGGACCCGAAGAAACTACGGGCAAGACTGCAGGAATATTGTGCGCCCTTGCGTAATTCAGCAGCACTGACTGGTTGGAAGGTAATAAGGGACCTATGATAGCATCTGGAGGGCCCAAGGAATCTCTATGCAGCTTATTGAACAATACCGTAGCGTCTAATTGAGTATCTATGGGCCTTGGAGTTACGTATATCCCAAGACTTTGCAATGAATCTATGGCCATTAAAGCCCCTGTATAAAAACCGAGACTCAATTTCATGTCTCGCCTTGCTTCTATGGTTTTTTGACCCACTAATGAATCTTGATAGTTCATTTTATCTATCCTAAAGGGAAGGGCAAACATGAGCTGCATTTCATAAGGACGCAGCAAACTATCTATAAAAGGTATTTGATCATAGGGCTTCACAGCCGGATAAGGATCAGTATTTACATAAACACTGTCTGGAGATACTGCTTGCTCAAAAGGATCTATTCGCCTGAAAGAAGCACTAGATTCCACTTCATTGAGGTCACCAAGACTGCTATTAATTTCTTTTTTAGGAAGTGTTATCACTATTCCTACGGGCAATTCCATGGAATATTCAGACAAATGAGGATTTAATTTCCACAGAGAGTCTAAGGAGATACCAAAATCTTGTGCCATGTTCCATCTGCTGTCTCCGATCTTTACCCTGTAAGAGAAAAACTCAGGCACAGCATCTTTTGTCTGTGCAAATCCAAGGGACACACAAAACAACATTAGCCCAAAAAATAGCTGCTTTAGTCTATTCATATTATTCCCACTCAATGGTAGCAGGTGGCTTTGAACTAATGTCGTATACCACTCTGTTTACCCCTTTTACTTTGTTGATAATATCGTTAGATATCTTTTGCAATAATTCATATGGAAGGTTCACCCAATCTGCTGTCATACCGTCGGTACTTTCCACAGCCCTTAGCGCTACGCACTTTTCATAGGTGCGCTCGTCTCCCATAACGCCAACACTCTGCACAGGAAGGAGTATAGCACCTGCTTGCCACACCTTGTCGTACCAACCTGATTGTTTTAATGCTTGAATAAAAACAGCGTCTACTTCTTGAAGAATGGCTACCTTTTCTGCAGTAATATCTCCCAAGATACGAATGGCCAATCCTGGACCTGGAAAAGGGTGTCTTCCCAATAAAGCCGCGTCTATTCCTAAGCTAGCTCCTACCCTTCTCACCTCATCTTTAAACAACATTCTAAGCGGCTCTACCACTTTTAATTTCATATAATCTGGCAAACCTCCCACGTTGTGGTGGCTCTTAATGGTTGCAGAAGGACCTCCAGTGGCAGAGACAGACTCTATTACATCTGGATAAATGGTTCCTTGAGCCAACCAAGTAGCGTCTTTTACTTGCTGAGATTCCGCGTCAAAAACATCAATAAACGCACCTCCAATCGCTTTGCGTTTTTTCTCTGGATCAGATTCTCCTTTAAGTGCATTCAAGAATCGTGCCGACGCGTCTACCCCTTTCACATTTAATCCCATCCCCTGGTATTGATCCAACACTTCACTAAATTCATTTTTTCTAAGCAAACCGTTGTTCACAAAAATACAGTGTAGGTTAGCGCCTATGGCTTTATGAAGTAAGACCGCAGCAACAGTAGAATCTACTCCACCTGAAAGACCTAGAATTACTTTATCCGTTCCAATCTGGGCTTTTAATTTAGCGACTGTTTCTTCTACAAAAGCATCTGGGGTCCAATCCTGAGCCACTCCAGCAATTTTCACTAAGAAATTTTCCAAGAGTTTTTTACCATCGGTAGAATGGTATACTTCTGGATGAAACTGAATGGCATAAGTATCTTCGCCCTCAATTTTATAAGCCGCATTTTGAACATCATGCGTACTGGCCAAAAGCTTCCCTCCAGTAGGCAGTGTTTTAATGGTATCTGAATGACTCATCCAAACTTGACTCCCCTCAGAAATACCCGCTAAAAATAATTCTCCAGAAGCGACAAAAGACAAATTTGCCCTTCCGTATTCTCTGGTATTTGAAGGTGCCACTTCTCCTCCTTTAAAGTGGGCCAAATATTGGGCACCATAACAAACACCCAAAAGGGGTAACTTACCCTTAATTCCGTCTAAATTAGGATGTGGAGCGTCTTCTCCTCTCACTGAATGAGGAGATCCAGAAAGGATCACAGCCTTAAAACCACTGAGGTCTTCTGGCGGCTTGTTATACGGTTTAATTTCAGAGTAAATATTCAATTCTCTAACCCTTCTAGCAATAAGCTGGGTGTATTGAGAACC
>JAQWFV010000042.1 GCA_029238555.1 Flavobacteriaceae bacterium | reverse complement strand
CCAAGTCACCTCTTGTTCTGTCCCCCAATTGTGCCAGTAAGAACCGTGAGATATTTTACTGGGTTCATAAAATTTCCACAGGGAGGGTAGGGTGTAATCTTCATGCCACTCAGCCCTTCTAGCTCTTTGAAGGTCTCTATTAGCCTCGTAGATATTAAAGGTTGGATCCATGGTAAAGTCTAGTGCAATGAGTTCATTCATTACATTGTTCCAGTGATCTGAATAAGGCTCAGCTGCTTGTTCCCAAAGCTCACCAGCCCCCTCAAAGCGGTGTTGCTCATTCTGATAGTTGTAATCCAAAGGATAATTTTGAACGGTTCTATCTGTAAACAAGGCTTCTGGTAAACCATACCAATGTTCCATACTAGTGAGCCCTGCTCTGGCAGAATGCAAAACATTCCAGCGGGCTACGTCCATTTGTGCATGGTGACAGGCAGATCCCAATCCCAATCTTTTATTTTCTTCAAGGGCCGCTTGCATAATTTCTGGAGACGCACCGAAGAACTTAATTCCGTCTGCACCAGCTTTAGCATTGTCTCTAACCCATTCAACCGCTTGTTCTGCAGAAGAAATTTCATTCTTGCTGCCCTGACCAAAGCCAGTGTAGGCAAAAAGCCTTGGCGCCACAATACTGTTCTTTTCTGATTTTCTTTTTAGATCTAAAGTGAAGTCTAAGCCTCTTCCAGAGGGCTCTCTTACGGTGGTCACCCCATGGGCCATCCAGAGTCTAAATACATAATCAGGGTCAGCGCCTTGTGCACGCCCGCCTATATGACCATGCATGTCTATAAAACCAGGCATTAAATACATGCCGCTGGCATCTAATTCTTTACCTCCTGCTTTTAAAACGGGCCTACTTTTTTCTGAAATGGCCACCCCAGGGTAACCCACAACAGCTACTTGGGTAATTTTATTCCCTTCTACTACAATGTCTATTGGTCCTCGAGGGGGTGCCCCGTTTCCATTGATTAAAGTAACGCCCCTGATAATTAATTGTTTATGAGGGCCATCTCCTGCCGCAGATTGTCCAAATCCAGTGGCAAGGCTAAAGAGTGCTAGGAGTAAAAGTAGTGGTTTTTTCATGTTTGGTTTTTTTGGTTGGTTTTATGGTGGTTGGTTTTTTGGTGTTTATTGATTTGTTGATTAATTAAAGTGAATTACTTTGTAATCACCCAGCTTCCTTCTTTAAGAAGTGATTCTGCTTGTTTGTATTTAAGTGTTTTTTGTTCCCCACTCATCACGTTTTGAATGGTTACTTTGTCATTTCTACCAATTTTCGCTTCTGTTCTTACAATGGTTTCAGTCACTGTGGGTCTGCTGGCTTGATTTTGACTTGCGGCCCTACTTTGCGCGGCCATTTCATCTACATTGGGAATTTCTTCTTTTGTGGTTTGTAGATTTTCTTTTGCCCTGCGTTGTTGTCTGGCTTCTTGAATTTGGCCAGGGTTTTCAGAAGGAAGTTCTCCTTTAAACAAGAAAGATACAATGTCTTTATTCACTCTTTCCAGCATGCCTTTGAACAACTCAAAAGCTTCAAACTTATAGATCAATAAAGGATCTTTTTGTTCGTGAACGGCCAATTGAACAGATTGTTTAAGCTCGTCCATTTTTCTTAAATGTGTTTTCCAAGCCTCATCTACCATCGCCAAAGTAATGTTCTTTTCAAAATCAGTAATCAGCTGCTTTCCTTTGCTTTCATAAGCTTTGGTAAGATCTGTGACAACATTTAAGGTTTTTATCCCATCTGTGAATGGCACTACAATTCGCTCAAATTTATTCGTTGGGTCTTCGTAAACATTTTTAATCACTTCAAAAGCAGTATCACTACTTCTGACCATTTTACCCTGATAGTGATCTAAAACGGCTTTATATGTTTTTCTAGTGAGGGTATTAGGGGCTTCTTTTAAGAATTCCTCCTCAGAGAAAGGAGCAGTCATTCCAAAGTACTTAATGAGTTCAAACTCAAAATTTTTAAAATCGCTTGCAGCCTTATTGTCTCCTGTAATAATTTCACAGGTGTCAAATATCATATTGGCGATGTCTAATTTTAAACGTTCTCCTTGTAAAGCGTGTCTTCTTCTCTTATACACTACTTCTCTTTGGGCATTCATAACGTCGTCATATTCCAAAAGACGTTTACGAACTCCAAAATTGTTTTCCTCTACTTTTTTCTGAGCCCTTTCAATAGATTTCGTCATCATGGAGTGTTGGATCACTTCTCCGTCTTCTAAGCCCATTCTATCCATGAGTTTAGCGACCCTATCTGAGCCAAAAAGACGCATTAAATTGTCTTCAAGAGACACGTAGAATTGAGAACTTCCTGGATCTCCTTGTCTTCCAGATCTACCGCGTAACTGTCTGTCTACCCTTCTGGAATCGTGTCTTTCTGTTCCAATTATGGCTAAACCTCCAGCCGCTTTTATGGTTTCAGATAATTTAATATCTGTTCCCCTTCCAGCCATGTTAGTCGCAATAGTTACCACTCCTGCGTTACCTGCTTCTGCCACAATATCAGCCTCTTTTTTATGTAATTTGGCGTTCAGTACATTGTGCGGAACTTTTCTAATCCCTAACATTTTTGAAAGTAATTCAGAAATTTCTACTGAGGTTGTACCAATGAGTATAGGTCTTCCTGCTGCAGATAATTTCGTTACTTCTTCTATAATGGCATTGTATTTTTCTCTTTTGGTTTTGTAAATCAGGTCATCTTTGTCTGCCCTTGCAATAGGTCTATTGGTTGGGATCTCCATGACGTCTAATTTATAAATCTCCCAGAATTCTCCTGCTTCTGTAATGGCCGTTCCAGTCATACCCGCTAACTTTTTGTACATTCTAAAGTAGTTCTGCAGGGTTACGGTAGCAAATGTTTGGGTGAGTGCTTCAATTTTTACATTTTCTTTGGCCTCAATGGCTTGGTGAAGACCGTCTGAATACCTTCTCCCATCCATGATTCTTCCTGTCTGCTCATCTACAATCATGACCTTGTTGTCCATGACCACATATTCCACATCTTTCTCAAATAAGGTGTATGCTTTAAGCAACTGGTTAAGGGTGTGAATGCGCTCACTTTTAATAGAAAAATCCTTAAATAATTGATCTTTTTCAGTAGCCTCTTCTTCTACATCTAGGCCTTTGTTTTCAATTTCAGCAATGGCAGAACCAATATCTGGTAAAACAAAAAATTCACGATCTCCTTCTGTAGATAGGTAAGAAACGCCCTTTTCAGTAAGGTCTATCTGATTCGTTTTTTCTTCAATCACAAACCACAACTCCGCATCTACCTCTGGCATTTGCTTGTTGTTGTCTTGCATATAAAAATTTTCCGTTTTTTGAAGCAGCTGTTTTACGCCTTCTTCACTTAGGTATTTAATAAGGGCTTTGTTTTTAGGCAAACCTCTGTGTACCCTAAGCAATTGAAAACCACCTTCTTTTTCATCTCCAGCAGCGATAAGTTTTTTAGCTTCAGATAAAACACCCGTGAGGTATTGTCTTTGCATGCTGACCAATTCGTTTACCCTTGGCTTTAATTCAGTGAATTCATGCCTGTCACCTTCGGGTACGGGTCCTGATATAATAAGGGGTGTTCGGGCATCGTCCACAAGGACAGAATCTACCTCATCTACAATGGCAAAGTTAGGAGCTCTTTGAACCAGGTCGCTCGGACTATGCGCCATATTGTCACGTAGGTAGTCAAATCCAAATTCGTTATTGGTTCCGTAAGTAATGTCTGCTTCATAGGCTGCCCTTCTACCGGGAGAATTTGGCTGATGATGGTCTATACAATCAATCGTCATGCCGTGAAATTCAAATAAGGGGGCCATCCAGGCACTATCCCTTTTGGCCAGGTAGTCATTCACCGTCACTAGGTGTACCCCATTTCCGGTTAGGGCATTGAGATATACGGGTAAGGTGGCCACCAATGTTTTTCCTTCTCCTGTTTGCATCTCAGCAATTTTCCCTTGATGTAGCGCAATCCCTCCAATGAGTTGGACAGGGTAGTGGACCATATCCCACTTTACTTTTTTCCCAGCTGCGTCCCAGCTAGTACTCCAAATAGCCTTATCTTCTTGAATGTTAACATAGTCTTTTTCTGCGGCAGCCCTTCGGTCTGCTGCCGATGCGGTTACTTCAATCTCCTCTGCCTGTGTAAAACGCTTAGCGGTTTCTTTGACCACGGCAAAAGCTTCGGGTAAAATCTCTTCTAATACTTTTTCAGTTAGGCTGTATTGGGCTTCTTTGAGTTGGTCAATCTTATTGTAAACCTCTTCATTTTTGTCAATGTTTGTCTCGTTTAACGCTTCTTGCTTTAGTGATTCAATCTCATCTTGAATGTTTGCAGTAGCTTCCTGAAGTTGTTTTTTAAAATAATGGGTTTTCTCTCTCAATGCGTCATGAGATAGTTTTTCCATTTCTTTTTCAAAGGCATTAATCTTATCTATTAGGGGTTGTAGGGCTTTTACATCTTTCTTTGCTTTGTCTCCTACAAATACTTTAAGTACGTTGTTTATAAAACTCATATGTTTGGTTCTCTGCGTATTTTACGGCAATTGGTAATAGTCTGTGTTTTCTAGGCATTTAATTTACAAAATTCATGCCGTGGTCTTTGTTGTCATGTTTTGTGACACAACCCTTCAAAAATAAGCAAAAAAAAAGCCTCCAAGGAGACTTTTTTTGGGAAATCTAAGTAGTGTAGATTTCTATAATTTTAATACTCATCCTCGTTCCAGAGGTAGTCTTCATCTGTAGGATAGTCTGGCCATATTTCTTCAATAGACTCGTATATTTCGCCTCCTTCTTCTTCCATAGATTGTAAATTCTCAACTACTTCTAAAGGAGCTCCTGTTCTAATAGCGTAATCTATTAATTCGTCTTTTGAAGCCGGCCAAGGCGCGTCACTCAAATATGAAGCTAATTCTAATGTCCAATACATGGGGTTCTATTTTAGATTTTTGCAAAAGTAATTTTTAAACTAGAATACACAAGTTATTTTAAGTTTAAATTTTAAATTATTAAAAAAAACACTAGGATGGTATCCATTTAACTTCTTCTATACCTCCATTTTTGGCTGCATACCTGCTGAGAACAAATAAATAATCCGACAGCCTGTTAATGTATTCAAGAATAGTAATATCTATGGGTTGCACCATATGAAGCGACACAAGAAGTCTTTCTGCCCTTCTACTTACTGTTCTTGCCAAATGACAATAAGATACATAAGTGCTCCCTCCTGGAAGGATAAAGTTTGTGAGTGGTTCTAAAGTCAGTTCCATCTGATCTATGGCTAACTCTAAGTCTTCTGTATGATTTGTGGGAATGGCAGTGGGTTTCTCTCCTTCTTTAGTCGGATTTGCCAAGATGGCACCAATCTCAAATAAATGTTGCTGTATTTCGAGTATTAAGGGTTTTTGACTTGCCACTACAGCGCCTTCTCTGAGTAGTCCTAACCACGCATTTAATTCGTCTAAAGAGCCATATGAATCCAAATGAAGGTCGTTTTTAAGCACTCTTTTTCCGTTGAATAAGCTAGTCATTCCCCTGTCTCCCGTTTTGGTATAAATTTTCATAGCGTTTACCAGTTTTGGGTTGGAACATTATTTGTTTATGATGGATTATCTCCAAGAATTTTTAAACAAAATAAAATGTTCTTTTTCTTGATCTTTTTTTGTAAAAATAAGCCCAAAACTCCAGCAATCAATACTTATTTGTATTTTTTTATCTAAAACCAGTTTTCTCCACAACTCATTTTGTTTAGAATTAGTATGTATCTCTTCAACAAAATACCCTGTAATGTCTTTGCTAGTCGGTGTAGCGCCTATAATTGTGGTATCTGATGTGGGGCTTACAAATGAGATCTTTTTTTTTTCAAGATAAGCTTGAATGGCTAGATTATAAGCTTTTGTCTTTGAGCCTTTGGGTACTTTATGGATGCATTTTGTCAATAATTCAAAGACAAATGGGGAATGAACACTGTGCTGGTCTCTAGACCTCCAGAGGTATTTTAAATAAGATATATATGTTCCCATCTTATTTGTCACTAGTCTTCTATTTTTGCAGCTAATTCAAACCATCGCATTGTTTTTAGCTCTATAGTTTCAATAATTTCCTGTAGCTTTTTAGACCTTTCTTCTATGGTATCCATGGAAAGTCCTTCTTCAAAAAAACTTTGCTCTAGGACAAGCTTGTCTTTCTCTAAACTTCTTATTTTAGATTCAAGTTGTTGGTATTCTTTTTGTTCGTTAAAAGATATTTTTTGTTTTTGAACATCTTTTGAAGCTTGCTGTTGAATATTTTTAGGTTTTATAGGCTCTTGCTCTTGATCTTGGCTGTCTTCGTATGCCCTGAAATCAGAGTAGTTTCCAGGGAAATCTTCAATATATCCCTCCCCTCTAAAGACAAATAAATGGTCTACAATTTTATCCATGAAATAGCGGTCATGAGATACGACCAGTAAACATCCAGGATAATCCAATAAAAATGATTCTAGTACATTTAAAGTGACTATATCTAAGTCATTGGTGGGTTCATCTAAAATTAGGAAGTTTGGGTTTTGTATAAGCACGGTACATAAATAGAGTCTTTTTCTTTCTCCTCCGCTGAGCTTTTCTACAAAATCATATTGTTTTTTTCGATCGAATAAAAAGCGTTCCAGTAGTTGTTGTGCAGAAATTTGCCGTCCCTTTTTTAACGGAATATAATCGCCGAACTCACGAATGACATCGATCACTTTTTGTCCAGGTTTTGATGGGATTCCAGCCTGGGTGTAATAGCCAAACTTAATGGTGTCTCCAACGACAATCTTTCCACCGTCTAGGCTTTCTTTTCCCGTAAGAATATTGAGAAAGGTAGATTTTCCCGTTCCATTTTTTCCAATAATTCCTATGCGCTCCCCCCTGAGAAAATTATAATCAAAACCGTCTAAGATAGATTTGTCTCCAAAAGATTTAAATAGTTTGTGACATTCTAAAATTTTTGTCCCCATCCTTTCCATGTCAATTTCAAGTTGAATTTCATGGTCTTGTCTCCTTTGGTGGGCGCGTTCTTTTATTTGAGCAAAGTCGTCTATTCTAGACTTTGATTTTGTGGTTCTAGCCTTTGGCTGACGACGCATCCAATCCAGTTCTTTTTTAAAGAGTCTCTTGGACTTGTGCTGTTCTACTTGCTCTTGTGATAATCTGGCCTCTTTTTTTTCTAAATAATAAGCGTAATTACCTTTGTAGGTATAAAGTTGTCCTTGATCTAATTCCACGATTTCGTTACAAACCCGTTCTAAAAAATAACGGTCGTGTGTTACCATGAAAAGCGTGATGTTTTCTTTGGCAAAATAGACTTCTAACCACTCGATCATCTCCAGATCTAAATGGTTTGTGGGTTCATCTAAAATGATTAGATCTGGTTTGTTGAGTAGTGCATTGGCTAAAGCAACTCGTTTTTTTTGACCCCCAGATAAGGCAGACACTTTGAGTTGAAGATTGTCTAGTTTTAGTTTGGATAGTATTTGTTGGTATTGGGTTTCAAAGTCCCAAGCGTCATGCCTATCCATGGCGTCAAAGGCTTTTTGGTACCCCTCTGTGTTGTCCATGTCTAAAAGTGCCTTCTCGTAATTGGCTATGACTTTTAAGACCTCATTGTCTGAGGCTAGTATACATTCTTCAATGGTGCTGTCTTCAGCGAGAATTGGCTCTTGAGCTAAAAAAGACACCTTGGTGTCTTTTCGGTAGTTAACCATGCCCTGGTCTGGTTGATCTAGTCCAGATAGAATATTTAAAATAGCTGTTTTTCCACTTCCATTCTTGGCGATTAAAGCAATTTTTTGATCCTTATTGACCCCAAAAGACAATTGCTCAAACAAGACCAGTTCCCCATAGGATTTACTAATATTCTCAACACTTAAAAGGTTCATATAACTGCGCTATTTTGAAGGATTTAATTGAAACGCCAAAGGTACGCTTCTCATCCATAAAGCACCTATGATTGGGAAAAATAAGGGATCGAATTTTTGTATTCCAATCCAGTGAACGAAAGGGGTTGCACTAAGAGACAACACAAATATTAAAGCAACATAAGACGCCGCTTTTGTGGGCTTCCTGAATCTGGTTTTAATTTTTACCCAAATCATTAAAAAGGCCCATGGAGAAACCCATAATAAGTTAAAATTGTTTACAGTAGGGTGGTGGTTGGTTAGAAACCATAAAAAAAGTAGCAGCAGACTCCCCAAAGCACTCAATCCAAATAATATTAAATCAAACCCCCATAATTTTGCCCCCGTAAAATACGCTATGGTCCCTATCATTAGGCTAAGGATTAGCACTGAAAAACTCATGAAAGCCGGTGTGTTATACAATTTATCTTGAATTTTTTTTATTGGTTTTGATTCGTAAGACATACGATCATTTTCTACAAGATCTTCACCGTTAATGGTCATTGTCTTGAGAGATTCAGAGAGATAGTTTGGTAGGAATTGATATTCTCTTGGCGTGACTATTTGATCTACTTTGCTGCCTAGCGCAAGATTAATGCCAAACAAAGCCCAACTGTTTGCGGTCAAGTTTTCTGCGAGGAGATCTCTAAAAGTTTTATGTTCGTTAGCCCTTTGGTTTATTTGTACGCCACTAATCAGTTCCTTATCCTCTATGAGATCTCTGATTTTTGTAGCACAATTGTTAAAGAAAAAGTCGTACGAATAATCTCTATTTTCTGGACGGTAGTTTTTTTCTAAAAAATTAAATAAACGGTCCCTATTGGTTTTATCTAATCGAAGTACTTGTTCTTTCACGCCCCTGTTTTCCATTTCATATTCAAATAGGAAGTCACTGAAATATTGTCTTCCCAGGGTGTAAGTAAGGTTTCCTTTAATGAAGTTTGTATAGAAATTTGGTGCGTAAAAATCGAAAATCCCATAATTGTAAATAATGTCTAATTGCATCATGGGGTCTTGGACCCTTATAGCTGAATGTCCAAAGGAGGCATACAAATCCGTACCGGGTTCACAGGTCAATACGCTTATAGAAGCATATTCACTTAATTTGAAATCTTGTGCTTGCGTGAGGTTTCCGAAGAAAATAAAAACAAGAAAGTAGCAAAATAAATTGGGCTTCATGTAGGTAGTTAATATTTGTGTAAATATATGCAAATCCCATTTCTCCACCAGCTTTAGTGAGATGTTGTGTTATTATTGTATTTTTGACGCGTGAAAAGTATTAAAAGTTTTATTCCAAATGCGATTACCGCATTGAATTTATTGTCAGGCTTATTGGCTGTGATTGCTGTTTTAGAAAATGAAATACTTTTAGCAATGCTGTTTGTTTTTACGGGTATTGTTTTTGACTTCTTTGATGGTTTTGCAGCTCGAATATTACACGTAAAAAGTGACATGGGAAAGCAGCTAGACTCACTAGCAGATCTGGTGACTTCTGGTGTTGTTCCTGGTTTAGCTATTTATAAGATGTTAAATCCCTCTGGATTTACACTAGTAGAGGTCCTCCTATTTGATCAGCTACCATTGGTGGGTTTAATCATTCCAATTGGGGCAGCTTTCCGATTGGCTTTTTTTAACATTGACACCAGACAAACGGATCATTTTATAGGCTTACCAACCCCTGCTGCAGCACTACTGGTACTCTCCATTCCCTGTATGCTTATTTTTCCTACCTCAGATGGTTTAAAAGAAGTGTTATTATCTCCCTATTTTCTAGTGGGTTTCTCCGTTTTTATTGTAACAGTAATGAACGCACCAATTAAATTATTTTCTTTGAAATTTATAAATTTTAGCTGGCAAGAGAATAAATTGAGATATTTCTTTATTGCGATATCAGTGTTGCTGTTGCTTTGCCTAGAATTTGCCGGATTAGCCTTAGTTATTTTGACTTATATTTTAAGTGGCTTCTTCTATAAGAAGCTTTCTTAAAAATCTAGTTTCTTTTTTCTAAGCTCAAAATTTTGTCCTAAATACACTTTTCTGACCATTTCATCTTTGGCTAAATCTTCAGGTACACCAGCCTTTAAAATACCTCCCTCGAACATTAAATAAGACCTTTCTGTAATGGCTAAAGTCTCTTGAACGTTGTGGTCTGTAATTAATATCCCAATATTTTTATCTTTTAGTTGGGCTACAATTCTTTGAATATCTTCTACAGCTACAGGATCTACACCCGCGAAAGGTTCATCTAAAAGAATGAATTTTGGATCTGTGGCTAATGCTCTAGCAATTTCTGTTCTTCTTCTTTCTCCACCTGAAAGTAAGTCGCCCCTGTTTTTTCTAATGTGTCCCAAACTAAATTCTTCAATGAGGGACTCCATTTTCATTTCTTGCTCTTTTTTTGAGAGATTGGTGAGTTGTAATACACTCATGATATTTTCTTCAATGCTTAATTTTCTAAACACAGAAGCTTCTTGAGCTAAATAGCCAATACCACTTTGAGCACGTTTGTACATGGGGTAATTGGTAATGTTTGTTTGGTCTAAATGTATGGCACCACCATTGGGTTTAATAAGGCCAACAATCATGTAGAATGAAGTGGTTTTACCTGCTCCGTTAGGGCCTAATAAACCTACTATTTCCCCTTGGTTTACTTCTAGGGAAATGCCTTTAACTACGGTGCGACCGCGGTAAGACTTCATGATGTTTGTGGCACTTAATTTCATATAAAGTTGTTTGGTGATGGTTATTTATTTTCTTCTTGAATAGCTTCCCAATATTCGTAAGCCCTTCTCAGATGAGGAATGACAATAGTTCCACCAACTAAAGTAGCTATTCCTAGGGTTTCCATAACTTCTTCATGACTGGCACCTGTCTTTGAAGCCCCTTCTAAGTGGTATTTTACACAGTCGTCACATCGCAGTACAGCTGAGGCTACTAAGCCTAAAAGCTCTTTTGTTTTTACATCTAAAGCTCCTTCTGCAAAAGCATTGGTGTCTAAATTAAAAATACGCTTGATTAACTTATTATTGTCTGCTAAGATTTTGTCATTCATCTTAGCCCTGTAGTCATTGAACTCTTGAACTTTATTTTCCATTTTTACGCATCTTTTTTAAATCTCTTTTGATCACTATTCTAGAAATTACAATACTGATTTGGTAAAGTATCATAATGGGCACTGCAACAACTATTTGGCTGGCCACATCTGGAGGTGTAATTATAGCAGAGAGTATTAAAACAACTACCAATGATATTTTACGGTACTTTTTGAGTATCTCAGGCGTCACTAAGCCCACTTTAGTTAGAAAATACACCACTATTGGCAGCTCAAAAATCAGTCCACAGGCCAATACAGAGGCCCTTACTGTGGCTACATAGGAATTTAAATCAATATCGTTAAAAACCTCTTTACTGACGGTATAGCTTCCTAAAAAATTGATGGATAATGGCGCTACTATATAGTAACCAAAAAGCACTCCTGAGAAAAATAAAAACGAGGCTACAAATATAAATCCTCTGGCATTTTTTCTCTCTGACTCATGCAGGCCAGGACCAATGAATTTCCAAATCTCATACAGTACGTAAGGGAAGCCTACAATCAAACCTGCCCAAATAGAAGTCCATATATGCGCAGAAAATTGGCCTGCCATTTCCCTACTTTGAATTCTGAACAGCGGTTCAGAGCTGCAAAATGCGTCGCTAAAGCCTAACAATTGTGAGAGGTTGCAGAACATCTTATAGGTAGGGAAATCTGGTTTTTTTGGACCGAATAAAACGGTTTCAAAAACAAAGTCTTTCATTAAAAAAGCCACAGTTCCTATAATTAGAACTCCCATAGTAGCGCGTATAAGATGCCATCTGAGTTCTTCTAAATGGTCTAAAAAAGACATTTCATTTACATTCTTTTGCTTTGCCATTATACCAGTCCTTCTTGAATTAAGTTGTGTAAATGAACAATTCCCACATAATTGTTTTCATGAACCGCTAATAATTGTGTGATGTGATTTTCTTGCATGATTTTTAGTGCCTCTACCGCCATTGCATCTTGAGAAATAGTTTTAGGAGAATGACTCATGATATCTTTTGCAGTGAGTGCAGCAATATTATCGTGCTTGTTAAGCATTCTTCTAATATCTCCATCTGTTACAATACCCACAATCTTGCCCTCATCTACTACAGCCACAGCACCAAGAAGTTTCTCAGATATTTCCACAATGACCTCTTTTACTTTAGTGGTTGGAGCAACCAAAGGAGTGGCATTATTTTTGACCAGATCGGACACCCTTAAATATAATTTTTTTCCCAATGCTCCTCCAGGGTGGTATTGAGCGAAATCTTTGGATCCAAAATCTTTGAGTTCTAAAAGGCATATGGAAAGGGCGTCTCCCATGACTAGTTGAGCAGTAGTACTGGTTGTAGGTGCTAAGTTATTTGGACAAGCTTCTTTAGCTACATAGGTGTTTAGCACATAATCTGCTTGTTGGGCTAAAAATGAATCTGGATTTCCAGTAATGGCTATTAAAGGATTTTGCCCACGTTTTAACAGTGGAACCAAAACTTTAATTTCAGGAGTGTTCCCACTTTTTGAAATACATATTACAGTGTCTCCATTTTGGACGGTACCTAAGTCTCCGTGAATGGCGTCTGCAGCGTGCATAAAAATAGCAGGTGTTCCAGTTGAATTCATTGTAGCGACTATTTTATTGGCTATAATGGCGCTTTTTCCAATACCTGTTATTACGACTCGTCCATTGGATTGTAGTATGGTTTCAACAGCCTTTTCAAAAGCTTCGTTTAATAGAGGTATAATAGCGTCTAATGCATCCCTTTCAATTTGAAAAGTTCTTATGGCGCTCTCTAAAATTTTTGGGGTAGGATTCAACTGAAAATTATTTTTTATGGTTCTTTTGCAAAAAGAATGTATTATATTTAGAACACAAAATTACACAAAGATACCTATATGCGGTGTTTTTACTTTAATTATTAAAAGAAAAAGACCCACCCCAAAAAATCGACGGAACAATCTTATGGAAATGAATGATTATGACTTGCGTGCTGCCCTGAAACAATACTTTGGTTTCTCGGAGTTTAAAGGACGTCAAGAAGCTGTGATTAAGAATGTATTAGCTAAGAAACATAGTTTTGTGATTATGCCTACTGGTGGGGGTAAATCTATGTGCTACCAATTGCCCGCTTTGCTACAAGAGGGAACAGCCATAGTGGTTTCTCCTTTAATTGCATTGATGAAAAATCAGGTAGACGCTATTAGAGGTGTTTCTGCCAATCCTGGAGTGGCTCATGTTTTAAACTCTTCTTTGACTAAGACAGAAATAAAACAAGTAAAGAGCGACCTAACCAATGGAATTACCAAGCTTTTATATGTGGCTCCAGAATCCCTGACAAAAGAAGAAAATGTAGCTTTTTTAAATACAGTTACAGTTTCATTTGTTGCAGTAGATGAGGCGCATTGTATTTCGGAGTGGGGTCATGACTTTAGACCTGAATACAGAAACTTGCAAAGAATTATTGATAGGATTGGAGCAAATATTCCAATCATTGGCTTAACGGCAACAGCAACACCTAAAGTTCAGGAAGATATTATTAAGAATTTGGGTATCACAGATGCAACAGTTTTTAAATCATCCTTTAATAGGCCTAATCTTTTTTATGAAGTGCGGCCAAAAACCCAGAACGTTGAGGCAGATATTATTCGATTTGTCAAACAACATATGGGTAAATCAGGGATCATTTATTGCCTTAGCAGAAAGAAAGTAGAGGAATTGGCTCAGATTTTACAGGTTAATGGGGTGAGTGCAGTACCCTACCATGCTGGTTTTGACACTAAAACAAGGTCTAAATATCAGGACATGTTTCTCATGGAAGAAGTAGATGTTGTAGTGGCCACCATAGCCTTTGGAATGGGTATAGATAAGCCAGACGTGAGGTATGTAATTCACCACGATATTCCAAAGAGCATTGAAAGTTATTACCAAGAAACAGGTAGGGCTGGTAGAGATGGAGGAGAGGGTCATTGCTTGGCTTTTTACTCTTATAAAGATGTAGAGAAGTTAGAAAAGTTTATGGCGGGTAAACCGGTTGCCGAGCAAGAAATAGGCAACGCCTTGTTGCAAGAAATTGTCGGTTTTGCGGAGACTTCCATTTCTAGAAGAAAATTTATATTGCACTACTTTGGAGAAGATTTTGATGAGGTACATGGTGAAGGTGCAGACATGGACGATAATTCAAGAAACCCTAAAGAAAAAGAAGAAGCCGGAGAACAATTGGTTAAATTGTTAACTGTTGTTCAAGAAACCAAGGAGAAGTTTAAGTCTAAAGAAATTGTAAAAGTACTCATAGGAAAGGCAAATGCATTGATCAGTTCTCATAGAACAGATGAGAAGCCTTTTTTTGGAATTGGTGCTGAAAAAGACAAGGGTTATTGGATGGCATTAATACGCCAATCTTTGGTAGCCGGTTATCTCAAAAAGGAAATTGAGCAGTACGGTATTCTCAAATTAAGGGACCATGGGAAGTCTTATTTAAGCAGTCCAGTTTCTTTTTTAATGACAAAAGACCATATTTATAATGCTGCGAATGATCAGGCTATTGTGAGTGCGGCTAAAGCTGCAGCTGGCGTAGCAGATGAAGCCCTTTATAAAGTATTAAAGTCACTTACCGTATCTCAATCTAAGAAACTCAATGTACCTCCATATGTAATTTTTCAGGAGCCTTCTTTGCAAGACATGGCGTTAAAATATCCTTTAAGTCATGGGGAACTTGTCAATATCCATGGTGTAGGAGAGGGTAAAGCTAAAAAATATGGCGCCCCATTTTTAGAGGCTATTAATCAATACGTTACAGATAACGACATTCATAGACCCCAAGACTTAGTGGTGAAAAGTACTGGTGCCAATTCTATTTTAAAACTCTATATTATTCAAAATATTGATAGAAAACTGCCCTTAGATGACATAGCTCAAGCAAAAGGGCTCACGATAGCAGATTTAATAAAAGAAATGGAGCAAATAGTCTTTTCAGGAACTAAATTAAACCTGGGGTACTGGGTAGATGAAATTTTAGATGAAGACCAACAAGAGGAATTACAGGACTATTTTCTTCAATCTGATTCAGATGATATTGAAACAGCCAATGAGGCTTTTGATGGAGATTATGAGGAAGAGGAGCTCAGGTTATACCGCATTAAGTTTATTAGCGAGGTAGCCAATTAGTTATTCTAAGATTATATTGTATCCTTTGTGTAATTGTAGCGATTATATAACTACGGGCTCGGTCACTGTTATCTCTAAAAGAGTGGTGTTAAAAACGGATTGTGCTCCTATAGGTAGTGTGCAGTTATCTGGGACATGTCCAAAAGACAATCCATAGGCTGCGGGTATTTTTAATGGACTTATTCTATTTTCAATGACTTCTCTAAGTGTGAAATTATTTTGATTTTTTTCGGTGTCGCAGCCAGCACAAACCCCAAAGGCAATTCCTGCTGCTGCTTTAAATGTTTTAGATCCGAGTAACTGCGTGAGCATTCTGTCTATTCGGTAGGGTTTTTCCTCTACATCTTCTATACAAACAATACAGTCTGTAAAATCTATTTCATAGGGGGTCCCTATTAGCGCAGTGATGAGTGTTAGGCTGCCTCCAATTAATTTACCCTTGGCAATTCCAGGATAGATGGTGTATCTCTGATATTCAGAAATTGATTTATATTGACTTTCTTCTAAATTAACAGGCTTAATAGTGGTTTGCTCAGAAAGGTTCATAAGCAAATCTTGAATGCAGGACTGCGCATATTGATTTTCTATGGTGGTACCCACTGGTCCGTGAAACCCGATTAAACCAGTTTTTGAATATATCCCTTGGATTAGGGCAGTCACATCTGAAAAGCCCAACAGTATTTTAGGGTTGTTTTCAATGATTTTATAATCTAATAAATCTAGTATTCGTGTACATCCATAACCACCTCTAGCACATAAAATGGCGTCTACGTTGGGATTAGAAAACATTTCCATGACATCTAAGGCCCTTTGTTCATCTGTATTGCTAAAATACCCCTCTTGGCCAATTCTTCCTGTTTGAAATACTTTAAAACCACTTTGCTCAAGAAAAAAAACCATTTGTGTCATTTTTTCCTGACTCACCGCGAAGCCCGGAGCAATTAACCCTATAGTTTGTCCCTTTTCTAAACGCTTTGGATATAGGGTTTTCTTGGTAATTTTGGTTGTTTTGGTGGTGCTGGCTAGTAATGTTGTGGCGCTAATTGACAGTAGGCCTGAGAGAAAATGTCTTCTTTTAATCATAGATGCATTAAGGGTTTACCACGCCTTTTTCTTTGGCTTTTGAAAGTTGCTTTCTTATTTTTTTAATCGCATTTTCTATGGATTTTTCAGGCTCAATAATATTGTAATTTCCCCAGAAATCTGGATCTGAAAAACCAACGGCTTCATCTGTAAGGATCATAGAGGTCCTAAGAAGGTCCTTGCGTCTTGGCATTTGGTCCCTATCTGTATTTTCCCAATCAGTAATAGCCATTTCACAGTTTAAGGTGTAAACGGAATTGAATAATTTGTCATTCCAATCAATTTTGAAAGAGAGTTCTAAGTTGCTGTATCCGTAATACCATTTATGGTCTTTTTCCCTATAATCAACCCTGTAGGCTACTTCGGTGGGCCATACATTGGCATTTTTAGGCTTTTTCTTCACAAAAAGTTTGGCAGCCTCTTTTGGGTTGGAAAGATCCAGCGAGAAAATGGCCTTAGTAAGTATTTTACGTTCTACATCTATAAAAAGCTGCCCTTTAAACAGTGGTTCCGCTTCATAAGAGCGCGGTTCAAAATTTACAATATAAACCAATTGGTCGTTCACCCTAGTCGCAGTCCCATAGCTAAATTTGTAGAGGTCCATATAGGCATCACTAAATAAGTACTCAGGATATTTCATGACGTCTACATACAAAGTGTTGAATGGACCTCCTTGAAGTTTTAGTGCTAAGGTATCTAGTTTGGTGTAATCGGTGCTTTTTCTTGCTTTGTACAGTGCAACGTCATCTTTTCGATTAGAGATATAAGGACTCTTATAGATAGATACTACTGCCTCTGACAAGGACACATTCTTTCTTCTTTTCTTAATGGTTTCCCTGTAGAAAGCTGTCATTAAAGTTGGACTGTTAAAGTAATTCTCTCCTTTTCTAGCCAAAGTCTCTTCTACAAGGGTCCTAGCGTCTTTTGGAATGACTAAATCTACTTCGTTTAAAGCAAAAGCTACTGGCTCCAAGGCTAAATTAAAATCATTAGACGTCCTAAGGTCTAGTTGTTTTGTTAAGGTTTCATAACCTAAGAAAGACACCTCTACAGCATTTTTTAAAAGACTGTTAGGCACTTTAAGTATAAAATCTCCTTGAGCATTAGACACCGTACTAGCGTTGGTCCCTTTAATAGTGATAGTAGCAAAAACCAATACTTTTTTAGTTTGAGCATCTAGAATTTTGCCTTTAAACTCTGTAAAGTTTTGAGTTTCTTTAGAAGGCGTATTTTGACTCCACACTTCATGTATGGATCCAAACCAAAATGCCAATAACAGAATAGGCACTAACAAATAGGATTTTTTTGAGGAGTTGTTTAAATGTTTCATAGTACATCGCAGTTTTTAAAGGCGCTGTATCTTAGGAAGATAGGGCATACCTAAGATACTGATTTATCACGACATTTAAAAACTGCGGCACTATTTAATTATTTTATTGCACTAGGAATAAGGCATTTGCAAAAAACAGTTTTCCATTTTCCCAAAATCCTCTAAATAATGGATTGTCTACCATATAAATAATACTTCCTCTTCCTTGATTGTCCACGCCAAAAACAAGGGTATTTTCCATTTTCTCTAGTGTGTTGCTTCCTGCAAATCCTGATACTGGTTTTGAGTTTTCTAAACTTGCCACAGTTCCAATGTCTAAAGTTTCATAAGCATCTGCGCCTAATTTTAAGGAGAAGTAATCTTTTTTGTATCCAAAAGCTAAGGGATGGGTTAGATCTAATGTTGTTTTGAAAATGGCTCCTGTAATATAGTTTTTAATACCTTCTCGCGCTCCATTTGCATGAATGTTAAGCACACTTTCCTTACTTTCAAAATCTTTTTCTTTTAAGGAAAAACCGCCTTGACTGAATAGGCTTAGTGCGCCACCCATAGCAATGATCTTACCGCCAGTTCTGGTGAATTCTTTCAATAAAGACTTTCGGCTGTCGGAGGAAAAAGAACTGTATCGGCCGTCAGGCAAAATAAGGACATCGTAATCCCTTAGGTTTACCCTGTCAAAATAATCTGCATCTATGACCGTAATAGGATAATTTAATTGCTGCTCAAAAAAGTGCCAAACTTCTCCGAAATCAAGAGAACTCGTTGGCCCTCCTTTTAAAACGGCTATTTTCTTGTCCATTACCATAGGTACAGAAGCAGCCCCAAAATCTGCTCCTTTGTCTACAAAACCTGTAGCGCTTGGCGTGAGTGAAACTTCGTGTTTGTTTGCTATATTCCTAAGGATTTCATTAAAGTTCACTAGGTTTCTGTTGTCTCCTCTGGTGATGATTAAACTTCCTTTTGAAAATGCATTACCGCCTACAGTGAAATCTTTTTCGCTAAACCTCACTCTAATTCCCGACTGAATAAGGTCTCCTAAAAAACGGGCATTGTCCATGGTTTCCCATGGCGCAATAAAAGCATATGAACTTTCAGACAAAGGTTGGTTGTCAATATCTTTGTGCGTAAATGGTTGGTCTATTGAAAGGGTATTGTTTGTAGCCACAGTTTCCAGTCCGTAGGCATATGGAAGGGACCAGGCAGTAATGTCGTAGGTGAGTGAATCCGATAATTTAGCCGCAGGTTCAAAAAGTACTTGAACCAAAGTACCTTTAAGTTGATCTCCTGGAATAACCATATGATTAGATTTAATGGCCATTGATTGGTCTTTCCCAGATTCGTAATGGAAACCTTTGGCCTGAGCTGCATTTGTTTTTCCGTAGCTAATTTGGTGCTGGTCTAATAATTTTGCCAGCGCATTAAGATGCCCTTCTTTACCTTGTAATACATAGGTTTTGTAGGGGTACTTTTTGTCTTTAAAGAAAGACTTAAACGCACTATTTAACTTTGTGATATTTCTCGCGGCTACCTCAACTGTAGAAAGTCCTGTGGTGTGGTGGTGGGCAATTCTGTCTTTTAAAGTTAAGGTGTCTCCAATGCTTGTTTTAATTCCTAATCCTGCCCTTCCACTACCACCTTGTTCATAGGTCATTCCAATACCTCCGTTATAGGTAGGGTAGGTGTCTCCATAGCTAGGGTATAGTAGATCAAAGCGTTCTTTGGTAAAATAAAACCATCCATTTGCGTCAAAGTATTTGGCGTGATTTTTTCCTATCTCTGTTTGAAAATCTCTTTGAAAATCAGTGATCACTTCGTGAAATGGTTCTGCAGCTGGGGCAAAATAATATGGAGAATCTACCCCTTGTTCGTGAAAATCTACATGCACATGTGGCATCCATTGATTAAATACTTTGAGCCTTTGTTGGCTTTCTACCTGTGTGAGCCATGCCCAATCTCTATTGAGGTCAAACATATAGTGATTGGCCCTTCCTGAAAGCCACCCCTCATGGTGTTCTGCACTATTTGGATCTACTTGGTTTGGGGTATTTTTATTTTCGTTGTACCAATTCACATAACGGTCTCTTCCATCTGGATTAATACATGGATCTATAATTACTACAGTATTTTCTAAATAGCCTTTTTTTTCTGTGAGCAGTTCGTAAATAGTCTGCATTGAGGCTTCTGTACTCACACTTTCATTACCGTGAACATTGTAAGACAACCACACTATGGCTTTGTCTGGATTACTTGTTCCTTTTGCGTTGTCTAAATGTGCCGTTCTTATGGCTTCTAGGTTTTTAATGTTTTCTGCCGTAGAGATTATTGCGGTTACTAAAGGTCTTCTCTCATTGGTGTAGCCATAAGTGTCTAATTTAACTTGATTTTTAAGGGTATTCGAGACATATTTATAGTAATCCATTACTTGATGGTGTCTGGAAAACTGCGTCCCTAATTCATATCCCAAAAATTCAGATGGAGACATGAGATCTTGTCCAACACCTATTAAAGTCCATAAAAAAGCGAGTAATGTAAAGGTTTTTTTCATCTGGTTTTTGATTTAAGCTTTTCAAATCTACACAATATTTGCAGGCTGATGTACATCTTTTATGAATTTTATAGATAGTTCATGGGAGTGTTTTATCTTTACCCTATTAATTATTGCTTTATGGAGATTGGCTGTTTGCCTTTTAATAAAACGGGTGTTTTTTCTAGTCTAATGGAAGACTATGTTTCTCAGGCTGCAGGGCTTAGATCGTTTTATGGAAATTCACCAGATGTAGCCGGCTTAAATGCGCAAAGAACTTTAAAGAAAGCCGTTTTTACACAGGCGCAGCGTACGGTTTTACAAGATGTCTTAAGGGAGCAATACCAGGATTTAAAAGCAGTAGATGTTGTTGAAAAGCAAATTGAATTGCTGGGAGATGCAAAAACAACTACGGTAGTCACCGGCCACCAGTTAAACCTTTTCAGTGGCCCCCTTTATTTCTTATACAAAATTATTTCGGTGATTAATTTAGCAGAAGCACTTTCCGATCAAAAGACATTGGGCGCTGTTGTTCCTGTGTATTGGATGGCTACTGAAGACCACGATTTTGAAGAAATTAATTTTTTCAAAGTCAAAGGGGTTAAGTTGCAATGGACCCCTGAGCATAAAATTTCAGGCCCTGTAGGGCGATATGGTACTAAAGGCTTGGAAGCTATTTTGCCAGCTTTAGAAGCTTTATTAGGAACTCATAAGAATGCACAATACTTATTAAACCTTTTTGAAGACGCCTACGTAAAGCAGCCCACTTTGGCTAAAGCCACCAGATATTTTGCCCATACCTTATTTGGGGATAAAGGTTTGGTAGTGATTGACGGAGACCATCCTGCATTAAAAAAAATGCTTATTCCCCATATTGAAAAGGACCTTTTTGAACAGTTGGCCTATCATAAAGTCACTCAGACAGCCCAATCTTTAATAAAAGAGGGCTATCATGTTCAAGTAAACCCTAGACCTATTAACTATTTTTATATGGAAGACGGTTTAAGGGAACGTATTGTAGCTGTTGAAGGCGGTTTTGAAGTACTGAATACCAAGAAATTTTTCACTCCACTTGAGATGAAGGCACATATTGCCTCAAATCCTGAGAATTTCTCCCCTAATGTTATTGCAAGGCCACTGTATCAAGAATTGATACTTCCAAATATTGCGTACACTGGAGGCGGAGGGGAATTGGCTTATTGGCTCGAACTCAAGGACTATTTTGACAGTCATGGTGTGTTATTCCCAGTATTAATGCTTAGGAATTCAGCCCTATTAATGTCTGAGAAACAGCTGCATAAATGGCGTAAAATGGGACTTACTACAGAAGATCTTTTTCTTAAAAGAGATCCACTGATCAATAAGAAGATTAGAGCCATATCTAATATAGAACTGGATTTAAGTGCTTTTAGAGACCAACTTCACAAACAATTTCTATCATTACAACAGCTTGCACAAGAGACAGATGCTTCTTTTTTAGGGGCCGTTCAAGCCCAGGAAGTAAAGCAATTAAAAGGGATTAATTCGCTTGAAAAAAAACTGCTTCTCGCCCAAAAAAGAAAACTAAAAGATCAAGTA
>JAQWFV010000165.1 GCA_029238555.1 Flavobacteriaceae bacterium | reverse complement strand
TCCGGGTATGTCCCATCCGCCGTATAAGGCGTCAAAATCTCCAAAAGTTCTTTGGGTATTTGCCCCCCGTCTAGGAGACTCCCAAGGCCATTTCATCTGGGTTTGTTGGTCTGGATTGGCTGGATCAAAATGAGGTCCTGCTTCTACCACTGCGATATTTAAACCTGCCTCTGAGAGTATTTTTGTGGCCATACCACCACCAGCTCCAGAACCGACAATTACTGCGTCATATATTTTAGAAGATTCTTTTATTTGCATAGTTGGTTATTTTGAAAACAAGATAAGGCAAAAATCTCTTTTGAATAAAACGATTATACCAACAACTTGTTAGAAGCTAAAAACAACCTTTTTGAAAGGTTTAATGACTTTTTATTGCAATTGCTCCAACGCTTCTGAAAGGCTACTTACAGGTAGCTTACAACTGTAGTCTACACAGACATAAAATAAGGTCTCTCCTGTAATGTACCTGTCTTGAAACAAAGGCAATTCACTGGGTTCTTGTGAACCAACCACCAATACATTTGGAAGTCCAATTTTGTTCACTTTTTTAGCAAAATCGAATGCTTGAGGTCCTAAAATAGCCAATTCATAAAAGGGAAATAATTTGTGTAAATAAACTTGACCCCATTGGGTGTAGTTGGCTAAATCACTAGACATATAGGTCTGAACATTCGCCATAGCTTTCGTAGATTTCTCACTGGCTTTAGGGTCAAATTTAATATGCCCTATCAGAAAATTTACTTGAGCTGCTACCCCATTATCAGAAGGCATTACACCGTCCGAAAACACATAAAGAGGCGCCATTAATTCCCCCGCGTCACCAAAGGCATATGCAGATTTTTCTTCACTGTAAAAGCGACGGTTTAAATAAGCCATATTGTTTTCTGCAGCAGCTAAATAAATGGAGTTGTTTGTGGTGAGGTACAATGTCAACGCTGCTTGGGATAAGAAAACAATATCTTGCGAGAATACTGGTGCTGTTTCTGAAGCCTTATAAATATGACGCAAATTCTCTGGGGCTTGTGCACTAATTAATCCGTAAAGATCTGTGGCTTTTTTCAAATAATGTGCCGTTCCAAAAGCATTGTATGCTTCTGCATAAGCGCTTACCAATAAAGCATTCCAAGAAGTAATGAGTTTGTGATCTCTCAGTGGAGCCCCTCTTTTGCTTCGGGCGTCTAAAAGCAATCGTTCCCATTCAGTTCTCAAAGCATCTAATCGCTCTTGAGTTAGTCCGTAAGTAGTTTTAAATAATGAGTTGTCCTGGGGTGCCTGAAGTATCCAAAAGCGATCTTCCCATAAGTCGTCTTCTGACAATTGAAAATAAGCAGCAAACAAGTCCCATTGTTCTGGGATTAATCCTTTGAGTTCTCGTGGGGTCCACACATAGAAAAGCCCTTCTTCTCCCTGGAAATCTGCGTCTAATGCGGCAGCGTATCCGCCAGAGGCGAGTTGCATCTCTCTCTCTAGAAAATCATAGGTTTTAGCCACCACTTCTCTATAGGTATCTTTCTTAAAAAATTTAAAGGCTTTAGAATACAGTTGGATCATTTGTGCGTTGTCGTACAACATTTTTTCAAAGTGAGGCACTTTCCAATTTGCATCTGTACTATAACGGTAAAAACCACCCCCTATTTGATCAAAAATACCCCCAGAAGCCATTTTATCGAGGGTGTTTTCTACATAAGAAAGCACCAGGCTATCTTTTGCAAGTTGTCCGTATGAAAGGAGAAACTCCAAGCTATTTGGGCGCATGAATTTCTGATCTCCTTTGAGCCCTCCCCATTCAAGGTCCCATTTATTTTGCCAACCTATTATTCCATTTGTAAGATCTAACTGACTCAGGCGGGTTTCTCCTGAGGGAATCTGAACAGCCATAGCCTCTGTAATGCCGTTTTTAAGATCGGCCCCAAAAGACTTGAGTTGCTCTGGTTGGCTGGAATAGAGGTCCTTTAACTGCTTTAAAACAGCTATCCATTGGGTCTTAGAATGATATGTGCCTCCATATATAGGGGTGCCATCTGGTAAGGCGACTACGTTTAAAGGCCAACCCGTCTGTTTGCCCATAAGACTTAAGGCAGTCATGTATGTTTGATCAACATCAGGCCTTTCTTCTCGGTCCACTTTGATATTTACGAAAAAATCATTCATTAATTTGGCAACTTCCAAGTCTTCAAAACTCTCTTCTTCCATGACATGACACCAATGACAGGAAGCGTAGCCCACACTTATCACCATTAAACGATCCAAGTCTTTTGCTTTTTCTAGTGTGTTATTCTCCCAAACTTTCCAAGCCACTGGGTTTTTGGCATGCTGCAATAAATAAGGGCTATTTTGGCTAGATAAGTCGTTAGTTTGAGTGAATAAGTCTTGAGAGTGCATAGATACAGGTAGTAATAACACAATCAATAGCACTAATAAATCCTTATATATTTTTGTGATTTGAATCATAAGAGATCCAAATTACAATTTATTTTGAAAATACAAGGACCTGTATGAGCTGCCTAAAAAATACTTACATTTACACATATTTTTGGCTTATGAAAACCCTGACTAAGTACGCACTAGTACTGCCTTTATTTTTTCTCTTCAGTGCTGTTAAAGCACAAGATTCCATACCACCAATAGCCCTAGTAAATCAAGAAAGTATTCGTCTGGAGCAATACAATACAAAAATACAGCTCATTGAAAACCAAAGGGTGGCAGACTCTGTAAAAAAAGCGGAGTTATTGGCAGAAATTCAGAGCCTTAAAACTACAGACAACCTAAAAAAAGAAACCCTACAGGCCCAACT
>JAQWFV010000163.1 GCA_029238555.1 Flavobacteriaceae bacterium | reverse complement strand
GGTTACTTAATAGTCACCTCTGCTAATGGAACGTCTGAATCTTTAAAACGGTTCACACACTTGGCTACAATTTCTTTAGCCTCATGAACGTCTCCCCATCCACCAACGTCAACTTTTTTCTTTTCTAAGTCTTTATACACTTTAAAGAAGTGCTCTATCTCTTTAATCAAGTGAGGGTTTAGGTCAGATAAGTCATTGGCTTTATTCCAATTCGGGTCAGAAACCGGCACACAAACTACTTTTTCATCGGGGCCTTTTTCATCTGCCATATGGAACACACCAATGGGTTTCACCTCCATGACACAACCTGGAAAAGTTGGCTCAGTAACTAATACCAACACATCTAATGGATCTCCATCTAAGGCCAATGTTTCTGGTACAAATCCGTAATCTGCTGGGTACATCATTGAAGAAAAAATCATTCGGTCGTAACGGATCTTCTTCAACTCAAAATCGTACTCATATTTATTTCTACTTCCTTTTGGAATCTCAATTAAAACATCAAATGAGGTAATGTCTTTCTCGCTCATATTATATAATCTATTTATTTTTCAGGGGGCAAAAATACGGCCTATCCATGGTTTATACTAACTACTTAGTTGTTTTTTTTTATTCAGTGCTTAAAATACAGATACTGGTTCAAATTCGGAAAGCATTTTTAAAAACTCCTTTGGGCAAGTCTCTTTAAAAAGCCCTCAGGTAAAACCCTTAAAATCCAAATCCAAAACTCCCGGTAATACTAAAAGGTCTGGCACCAGGTACATCTAGGTAATTTCCCCTAAAGTTGGCGTCTAATCTAAATACCTTAAAAATATTGCCAATCCCTACACTGTATTCCCAATAAGCGTTTTTATCTGGGGCATTTAAAGTAAAATTACTAGGAGCATTTAAGGCAATGTTATCTTCGGAAAGGGATCCCCACACACCTCTAACCCCTATGATTTCCCTGAGATTTAAAGCCCTTAAAAAAGGAATTCTTGAAAAAAGACGGCCGTTAAAATTATGTTCTAAATGGCCAGACACATAAGTGTCAGTCACAAATTCATAAAAATCTAAATTGGGAAAAGTATTGTAAATGGTGAATAAAGTTTGGTTTCCCGGTACCACATGCAATAGCGCCAAAGGAAGCGGATCAAAAGTCCTTCCCGCTTCTACACTGGTTCTAAGGGTCCCTATACCTCCTATTTGCCAGGGTCTGGTGTAAGACAATTGCACCCTATTGAAATTAAAATCTGAATCCAAGAGGTTTTTTTGACCGTGAACATACTGAACCATTAACCTCGGGTAATCTTCATTCACCGGTTTTGGATCTACCCCATAACCAATCACTTTTCTTCCTGGAGTATACAGCATTCTAGCCGTAAAATCTAGCTGGTTCAAACTGTTTTTGCTTCCTAGTATGGTGGGCTCATAGACAAAATCTAATGGAAATAATTCGGGTAAAGCTGCCTGCACCCTTCTATAGGAAGCCCCCAATGACATAGTTAAATTTTTCACTGGTTCAGCACTCAAAGTGAAAGCAGTGAGATTAATCTGAGACAACTTATCATTATTCCCCACCGTAAAAACAGAAGAAGAAGCAATGCTACGGCCCATTAAATCATTGGTAGCCGTAAGATTCAAGCCCAATTGTTCTATATCTCTTCTATGGCCTCCTGAAATTAGAAGTCGGATTTTAGGGTCTAGAATGGCTTGAGCAAAAAAGCCATGTTTAAATTTTTTATCAGAAAAACCATAAGCCACATAGCCTTCTAAACGCCAAAGGTCATTTTGACCCCTAAAAGTTCTAGCGCCCGCCCTAAGTCTATTTCCCTCTGCTTGGTTGTATCCAAAAATACTATAGACGTCTCCAATATCTATATTTTGCTTGTCTAACTCAATATATCCAGACTCCAAAATAGAGACCAAATTATAGTAGGTCTTGAACTTTGGTACTGTTTTAAGGGTATCTATTAATTGGTAAATACCCGCCTCGTCCTTATTGAGAGATTCTAATCTGTTGGCCGCCCAAAAACTTGGATCACGTTCAAACAACTCCGGCCTTAAGGCGTTATAATCTTCTGCATAAAAGCGCCTTGCTTTTGGAATGTCAAACTCAAAACCATCATACACAGTAGTGCGTTTGCCGTATACCCCCTTAGATTTTTCTTTATTACTATAGCTAAAGTCTGACAACATAGACTCACGTTTTAACAAAAAAACTGAATCACTTAAGACCTCAAAATCTTGCTCCACATACAACTCTTTGACCCAGTTTAAATTGGCACTTTTGGTCATGGCCATATTTATTTTAGCAATGGCAAAGGTGCTGTCATTGACCCAAAAATCTCCTTTAAAGGTCAACTCACTCTTTCTCCTAGGGTAGTAGATAATATTATAGCACCATTTATCGCCAATAAAAGTAGAGTCTGCCAAAACATAATTGTAGGTGTCAATACCTGTTTTGGAGAGGGGAGAGGTAAATGACTTTCCAAAAAAGTTTAGGTAATTGTCGTAAATATCATAAGTAGCATACAGGTCCTTTAGGTAGGCCATAATGGCCTGATTCCCGTTAAAACCAGAATTTTTAACGCCTCTAACCACTTCTTTTTCTTCCTTAATTTCGTTGTCTCCATACACCTTAGACACCGTTTCATTTAAAAAAATAGGCAAATAGGTTTTTCCCGTAATGCCGGACGTATCTAGGTCCTTAAACACAAACTCCAAGCCTTTAAATACCTTACTATTCATGAGTGCGGAGTCTATGGTATTGAGATCAAATTCTATTTTCTCATACTTATCATAGGCGTATTGCTTGTATTTACCCAGTCCATTACTGCGCTTTTTGGCCCAAATTTTTCGCAAAATATCAATGGCAGGATTGTTTTTTTTGGACTGTTTTCCTGAAACCAGGGTTACTGACTGCAATTGCTCAGCGGCGGCTTCTAAAACAATTTTCAGATCGTAATTGGATTGTTTTTCAAGGAGGAGTGTAACAGTTTCAAATCCTATAAAAGAAATAGACAATTGGGTTTGGGCTTGATCAGACTCTATATAAAAGGAACCGTCGTCATTGGTAATGGTTCCAATAGTGCTGCCTGGAAACAACACATTCGCAAATGCAATGGGAAAGCCGTCGGTATCTTTTACAGTTCCGCTGACCTTGGTTTGGGCTTGTAGGACCACACCGGTGAGCCACAAAAGAAATACAATATATTTTTTCATAGTAGGTTTGAATGGGTACATAAACACCAAACAAAAAGTGGACAGACTGGGGAATCTAAGGCTAAAAAAGCCCTCCGTGAGGAGGGCTGTAATGTAAGTTTATAGTGTGTTATGCTTTGGTGTACATGACACGATTTACCGCATCTATAACATCTTGCGCACTTGGCAACCATTCTTCTAATAAAACAGGAGAATAAGGTGCTGGTGTGTCTGCTGTGTTAATCTTTTGAACAGGAGCATCTAAATAATCAAAGGCATTGTCTTGAACCTGGAAAGCAATTTCAGAGGCAATACTTCCAAAAGGCCAAGCTTCTTCAAGAATAACCAGTCTGTTGGTTTTTTTAACAGAAGCAATAATAGTATCCATATCTAAA
>JAQWFV010000139.1 GCA_029238555.1 Flavobacteriaceae bacterium | reverse complement strand
TTTTTTGAGATCGGTCGTGATATCTATATGTAACCCGATAAAAAGATACATGCACCTGAAATAAATTATTGCTTATTTAGGAATTCATGAGAGCTAATGATTGCACCTCTAGATATTTGTACTAAATCAGATGTACTCTTTAAAAATAGCCCAAGGGACTTTTCGTTGAAGACAATTCTAAACTCATTGGAAAAATTTGAAGTTAAATATGTATCTCCTCCAATTTTATCAATCTCAACAATAAACTTGCTACCATCTTTGACACCTCTTTTACAATTTTTTATTCATATTGATTCCTTTAATACTTTTATACAGCTGTAATTCAGAGCAGTTTTAATTTACTATTGCTTTTTTTTTGTAAATTTACCGAAATGAAAAATAGATTTTCACATAAATTAATAGCGCTGTTAATGACTTTTGTAGTTTTTTTCTCTACAATGTCGTTTACTTTAGATATGCATTTTTGTGAGGGAAATTTAGTTCAAACAACTGTTTTTCACAAGGGAAAAGGTTGTGGGATGGAGATAAAAAATCCATCTTCAGAAAATAACCTGGTTTTTAAAAAAAAATGTTGTGAAGATAAGTTGACAATAATTGAAGGTCAAAATGAAATACAGCAACAACTAAATATCATTTCCTTTCAGCAGCAAACTTTTTTTGTAAGCATTGGTTTTGAACAAATTAATGCTTTTCAAGATTTGGTTAATTTTGTTTCTTTTTATCCAAAATATAGGCCACCACTCGTCATAAAGGACATCTACAAAATTGACGAGACTTATTTAATTTGATATTTAAACAATAAAATCTTTATCCTTCGACTTTATGTTGCTTGGATAATTCATGGTATTTGGTGTAGTCCAAACATCTTTCTTAATTGTTTAATAATCAAAACATATGCTTAATAAAGCCATAAAATTTCTTATTGAGAATAAGCTCGTAGCCGTTTTAATACTAGTCCTATTTGTAGGTTGGGGTATAGTAAATGCCCCCTTTAAATGGGACACTGGATTTCTACCTTCTATGCCTGTAGCTGTAGATGCTATTCCTGACATTGGTGAAAACCAACAGATCGTTTTTACAAAATGGCAAGGCCGTTCGCCACAAGATATTGAAGATCAAATCACTTACCCTTTAACGACTTCATTGTTAGGTATTCCTGGGGTAAAGACCATTCGTAGTTCTTCTATGTTTGGTTTTTCTAGTATCTATATCATTTTTGAGGAAGACATAGAGTTTTACTGGTCACGAAGCAGAATATTAGAAAAATTAAATTCACTTCCAGCTAATTTGCTTCCAGAAAGTGTAAATCCTGCATTGGGTCCAGATGCTACAGGTTTAGGACAAATATATTGGTATACACTAGAGGGACGTGATGAAAAAGGAAATGTCACAGGGGGTTGGGATCTACAAGAACTACGAAGCATTCAAGACTACTATGTGAAATATGCGCTCTCTGGTGCAAGTGGGGTTTCAGAAGTTGCATCTATTGGTGGCTATGTACAAGAATATCAGGTAGATGTTGACCCTGAGAAAATGCGGCAATATCAAATTGGATTAAACCAAATAGTAAAAGCGGTCAAAAAAAGCAATCAAGACATAGGCGCGCAAACCCTAGAAATTAATCAAGTTGAATATTTAGTGCGTGGCTTAGGGTATGTGAAGACTATTGATGATTTAGAAAATGCGGTTGTTTCCTCAGAAAATTTCACAGCTTTACGTATTAAAGATGTGGCCAAAGTCACACTTGGACCAGCAACAAGACGTGGTATTTTAGACAAAGAGGGTGCTGAAGTTGTAGGTGGTGTCGTTGTGGCTCGTTACGGTGCAAACCCAATGGAAGTAATTAATAATGTAAAAGACAAAATAGCTGAACTTTCAACAGGATTACCAACTAAAGTTTTAGCTGATGGTCGCACTTCACAACTAACTATTGTTCCATTTTATGACCGAACAGAACTCATTCAAGAGACACTTCATACGCTTAATGAAGCCCTTACGCTTGAAATTTTAATTACAATTTTGGTGATTATCGTGATGGTGTTTAACCTGCGCGCGTCAATCCTTATCTCAGGATTATTACCTGTAGCTGTACTGATGGTTTTTGTAGCAATGAAGTTATTTAATGTAGATGCAAATATTGTAGCACTTTCAGGGATTGCAATTGCCATTGGAACTATGGTCGATGTGGGTGTCATACTAGCTGAAAATATGATTCGGCATATGGAGGACAAAAAATTACGATTTAAAGAAAATGGCATTGAATACACAACCAATGAAATTATCTATAATGCAACTGCTGAAGTTTCCGGAGCTATTTTAACAGCAGTTCTTACAACTATTATAAGTTTTATACCAGTATTTACTTTGATAGGTGCGGAAGGAAAACTATTTAGGCCGTTGGCATTTACTAAAACAATGGCACTTTCTGCGGCTTTAGTTATTGCACTTTTCTTAATACCACCATTTGCCGCATTCTTGTTTAAGAAAACAAATATTAGAGAACGTTCTAAATATATACTCAACGGGTTACTCATCATTCTTGGTATTACTGCCATTGTTTATGGCTATTGGTTGGGACTTATATTAATAGCTTATGGTGTTGTTGCTCTATTGAGCATAAGAGATATTATTACTTCTCAGAGAGCTAATTTATTTCACATCTTTATTTCCTGCATTGCTATTGTGTTTTTACTTGCTGAATATTGGCGACCGCTTGGTTTTGATCGTAGTATTTTGATGAACTTGATTTTTGTAGCGATTATTTGTTTTGGCTTATTGGGTATTTTTTCAATTTTCCAAAAGTATTATAACAATATATTACGTTGGGCACTTCAAAACAGACTGCTATTTTTAATCATTCCAACAACGGTGTTTGTTTTAGGAGTGTTTATAATGCGAAATACAGGCAAAGAATTTATGCCATCGCTTAACGAAGGTTCATTTCTTTTAATGCCTACCTCCTTACCTCATTCAGGTGTAGAAGAAAATAAGCGTGTATTGCAACAACTCGATATGGCGGTTGCTACTATTCCAGAAATAGAAACTGTAGTAGGGAAATCTGGTAGAACAGAGTCTGCGCTCGACCCTGCACCGCTATCGATGTATGAAAATATGATTCAGTATAAATCTGAATATATGCGCAATGAAAGAGGAGAGCGCCAACGTTATAAAATAAATGATGACGGATTGTTTGTATTGAAAAATGAAAAATTCATTATTAACCCAAATAACAAAATCAGTGAAAATGCAGACTACGAAGCATATCAGCTTAAAACCAATGCAACTAATGAAGCGTTAATTCCAGATGATGATGGAGAATATTATCGTAATTGGAGACCAGAAATAAACAGTCCTGATGATATTTGGAATGAAATTGTGACAGCGACTAAGCTACCAGGTGTGACTTCTGCGCCAAAACTTCAACCTATTGAAACTAGATTAGTCATGCTTCAAACTGGAATGCGAGCGCCAATGGGTATTAAAGTTAAAGGGCCTGATTTAAAAACTATTGAAGCTTTTGGCCTGCAATTGGAAGGTGTTTTGAAACAAACCGAAGGGGTAAAAGAGCAAGCTGTTTTTGCAGACCGTATTGTAGGTAAACCCTATTTGTTAATTGATATAAAAAGATCGGAGTTGGTGCGGTATGGAATTTCAATTGTGGATGTTCAAGAAGTACTTCAAGTAGCGGTAGGTGGTATGCCACTTACACAAACAGTAGAAGGTCGAGAGCGATATGGTGTTCGCGTTCGATATCCAAGGGAATTACGGGCCAATCCGGAGGAGCTTAAAAAGATATATGTTCCCGTAGAAAGAGGTAAACCGGTTCCTCTGGGCGAGTTAGTAGATATTCGTTATGAACAAGGACCACAAGTAATTAAAAGTGAAGATACTTTTTTGATAGGTTATGTGTTATTCGACAAACTAGACGGCTTTGCTGAGGTAGATGTTGTAGAAAATGCTCAAGCGCTTATTAAGCAAAAAATTACTGATGGGGAATTATTAGTTCCCAAGGGAATTAGTTATCAATTTACAGGAACTTACGAAAATCAATTACGAGCAGAGAAAACACTTGCTGTTATAGTACCGCTCGCACTTGTAATTATTTTCTTGATTTTATATTTCCAGTTCAAATCAGTCAGCACATCATTAATGGTCTTTACTGGAATTATAGTGGCTTTCGCAGGTGGTTTTATTATGATATGGTTATACGGCCAAGATTGGTTTTTCAATTTTAATCTTTTCGGGGAAAATATGCGAGACCTATTCAATATGAAAACCATCAATTTAAGTGTGGCGGTTTGGGTAGGCTTTATTGCACTTTTCGGAATTGCTACAGATGACGGTGTTGTAATGGCTACCTACCTTACTCAGACTTTTGACAGAGAAGAACCCACAGACAAAAAGGGAATTCGATTGGCAACCCTTGAAGCTGCTGGCAAGAGAATAAGACCCTGCTTAATGACCACTGTAACTACTATTCTGGCACTATTACCCATACTCACTTCTACAGGAAAGGGAAGTGATATAATGATACCTATGGCAATCCCAATTTTTGGTGGGATGATTATCGATATTACCTCTTATTTTTTATTACCAGTGCTATTTAGCTGGAATAAAGAGTACCAACTTAAAAACGCAAACAAATGAAAAATATAAAAATTATAGGCTGTCTTTTGTTTGTATCCATATTTGCAAAAGCGCAAGAATTACAATCCTATATCCAAGAGGCAGAAAGGAATAGCCCCGAGATTCGGGCATATAATCTTCGCTATAATATAGCTGAAGAGAAAGTGAATGAATCTGATTGGATTCCAAATACAGAATTTAGTGCTGGCTATTTCGTGAGTGAGCCTGAAACTAGAACAGGCGCTCAACGTGCAAGATTTTCAGCAACACAAATGCTGCCTTGGTTTGGTACCATAACAGCTAGAGAAAACTATTCTAGCGCTTTAGCAGATGCGGACTATGTAGATATTGTAATTACAAAGCGTAAACTAGCGCTTTCTGTTTCTCAATTATTTTATAGACTTAGTGCAATTACAGCAACTAAAAAGGTACTTGAAAAGAGTATTCAGTTATTAATCACTTACGAAAAATTAGCACTAACTTCTATAGAGGTGGGAAAGGCATCTGTGGTAGATGTTTTAAAATTACAGATCAGACAGAATGAGTTGCAACAACAAAATGAAGTATTAGCTGAGGCTTATTTAGGAGAACAAGCCGCTTTTAATAAACTACTCAACAGGAATATAAAAACAGAAGTAAATATAATTGAAACACTTTTGTTGCCAGCGGAAGATATTATTTTAGTAGAAAATGTCCTAGGGCTAAATCCAGAATTGCTTAAATATGACAAACTCTATGAATCCATAACACAGTCTGAATTACTGAACCAAGCTGAACGCAACCCTATGATTGGTTTTGGTTTAGACTATGTGCCAGTTTCAAAGCGACCTGATTTGAGTTTTAATGACAATGGAAAGGATATTTTTATGCCAATGGTTTCTGTTTCTATTCCCATTTTTAATAAAAAATATGATTCTAAAAGCAAGCAAAACCAATTAAAGCAGCTAGAAATTACGGCCCAAAAAGACAACCGTTTAAATGTTTTAGAATCTGCTTTTGCGAAAGCCATATCTCAACGCAATCAGGCTCGAATTAAACATAACACAGAGGAAAAAAATTTAAAAAAAGCTCATGATGCTGAAGTAATTCTCATTAAAAATTATGAAACGGGAACGATAGTTTTTAGTGATTTACTGGACATACAGGAATTACAATTAAAGTTTCAAATAAATCTAATACAATCCACATACGAATACTACATGCAGAGTGCTGTAGTCAATTATTTAATTACCCAATAAAAAAGAAAAAAATGAAAACAATTAAGAGAAGTGTCACAACAGTATTATTCCTTACTATGATTGCTTTAACCCTGTCTTGTAAAGATGCTAATAAAAAAAATGTCCCTGTAAGTGAAGCCAAACAGCATGAAAAAATGGATCATACTAAGGATATGAATATGAGTAGTAACCAAGACGCAATTTCAGAAGCCATCTTAAAAGATTATTTCAACCTGAAAGACGCATTAGTAGGAGACGATAATGCAAAAGCCAAAACATTAGGCGGTGTTCTTGCAAAATCATTAGGTAACCTTGACAAGTCAAAGTATTCTGAAAATCAGCAAAAGGAATTAATAGACATCATCGAAGATGCTACGGAACACGCTGAGCATATTTCAGAAAGTGATATCAAGCACCAACGGGAACATTTTAAAATTTTAAGTAAGGATATTACAGAGATGGTTGCTATTACAGGAACAGCAACAAAGTTGTACGAACAATTTTGCCCCATGTACGACGGAGGAACAGCTTGGTTAAGCACTAAGGAAGAAGTTAGAAACCCTTACTACGGTAGCCAAATGTTAACATGTGGAAGTGTACAACGAGAAATAAACTAAATGAAGATTACAAAAGTCATTGCAATTATTGTATTAATCGTTCTTGTGGGTATACAATTTGTGCCCACAAAACGCAATAAAAGTGATGTAACACCACAAACAGATTTTATGTTGGTCAGTGAAGTGCCAATTACTATCCAGAATCAGTTAAAGGTGTCTTGTTACGATTGCCATAGCAATAACACTAGTTATCCTTGGTATAATAAGGTACAGCCAATTGCTTGGTTTTTAGAAAATCATATTAAAGAAGGAAAAGCTGAACTTAATTTCAATGAATGGAAAAACTATTCTGATAGGAGAAAAAATAGTAAGCTACGCTCAATTATTAAACAAATTGAAAATGGAGAGATGCCTATGGATAGTTATACGCTAATCCATAGAGGTGCTAAATTGGATTCTCTAGCAAAAAATGAGATTATCAATTATATGAATAATTTAAAAATAAAAAATTAAGTCCTGATTTGGGAGGGTAAATTCTTTAAGTGAAAATTATAGTTTGGATTTTACCAAACGCTTTTTTTATTGATTTTGGAAATATCCCACTTATTTCTATGACGAGAAACATAGTTGTTATATCAGAAGTTATTTGGAGTTTTTTATTTTTCATTATATCAAACATTAATAGAAACCACGTCAATAAATAATCCTTTTAAAACGTATATTATGAAAGTCTTTAAAATTATTACACTCGTAACTGTTCTCATTGCAACAGTTAGTATTACCAATGCACAGAATAGCATCTATTCTTCAGATAAGGAAAATGTTGTTGCTGTAATGAAACTATATAAAGATGCGATTCAGAATTTAACGACCGAAGGTACTTTTGAACTTTTTGCGCCAGATGCGACCATATTCGAGCAAGGAAAAATAGAAGGGACTTATAATGAATATATTTCTCATCATTTAGGTCCAGAATTAGAACATTTTAAAAGCTTTACTTTTTCTGATTATGAGATTCAGACTACCATAAATTTGCCCTTTGCCTTTACAACCGAAAATTACTTATATACCATAGTTCTAAAAGGTAATGAGACTAAAGACACAGAAGAAAGAATCATTCAGAGTAGAGGAGTAGCTACTTCAATATTGCAAAAAATTGGAGGAGAATGGAAGATAATACATTCTCATACCTCGTTTAAAAAATTAAAATCTAATTGAAATTAAAATCTGACATTAAGAAAAATACTTTAGTTACAACTGATTTTCAAGTACTTGAGAATGCTTTAAGATTAAAAATAATGTCAATTAACCAATAAATTAAGATGAAAAAAATTATCCTATTATTTAGCTTAACCCTTTTTTTTTCTTGTAAGCAAGAAGTTAAAAACACTATAGAGGCAGAGACGCAAGAAGTTGAAAAAACCACAGAAGATGTGATACAAGAAGTTGTAAAAGTTACTCCACCAGCGGAACAGAAAAATAAAAAACCTTTAAGCCCGCATACAGAAACAATGGCTACAATTGGCGAAGCTCAAATTAATATTGATTATTATTCTCCGGGGGTAAGAGGCAGGGTTGTTTTTGGAGGGCTATTAGCCTATGATACGGTTTGGCAAACAGGGGCACATATGGCAACTTGGGTGGAAACAAACAAAGATTTAATCATTGAAGGAGAGACACTTCCAAAAGGAAAATATGGATTTTTTACCATTCCTACCCAGGGAGATTGGACTATTATTTTCAACAGCAATTGGAACCAACACGGCAAGGATGAATATAACGAAAACCAGGACGTATTAAGGTTTACAACAACACCTAAAATTTCTGAAACGGTACAAGAGCATTTAGAATATGTTGTACAAAAAACTACAGATACATCAGGAAAAATTTCAATGAGCTGGGAAAAAGTTAGTATTGAGTTTCCTTTTGAAGTAAAATAATATGGTAAAAAGGAAGACAGCAATTAAAATTAGAAAGGCACATAGGTATTTAGGTGTTTTCTTAGGTATTCAATTCTTAATGTGGACCATCAGTGGAATGTATTTTAGCTGGACAGATATTAATGAAATTCACGGAGATCATTTTAAAAAAGAAATTCCAGAACACACCAGTTTTTTAAATTTATTAGGAAGTAATCAGCTACTATTTCAAAAGCCAATTCAATCACTAGAGCTCTTAGAAATAGCAAATACTCCTTATTATTGGATCAACGAAGAAGTGCTTTTTAACGCACTTTCAGGGGAGAAGAAAGACACACTCACCAAACAAGAGGCTATAAAAGTAGCAGATCGCTATATGCTTCCTGAATTTGAAGTTGACAAAATAAAATTAATTGAAAGCGTTGGAGACCACCATGAATACAGAGGAAGGCCACTTCCTGCGTATGAAATTTCATATAAATCAGATGAAAATCTTAAAGCATATGTAGCATTGAAAAATGGCGCATTTCAGACTGTCCGTCATAGAGATTGGAGGTGGTTTGATTTTCTATGGATGACACATACTATGGATTATCAAGGACGAGACAATTTTAATACCATAGTACTAAGGATTTTCTCAATTTTAGGGTTAATTACTGTATTCAGTGGATTTTTACTTTGGTTTACCAGTTCTCCGACTATCAGAAAAATTAAAAAATAAATACAATGAGAAAGAATATCTTATATCTAGGCATTGCTGTAATAATTGGAATAATAGGCGGTTATTTACTATTCAGCAATAGCACAGCAACTATTAATCAAGAAATAGCTAACAGTCACAGTCATTCGCAAGTTTCTGAAAATCAAATGTGGACTTGCTCTATGCACCCACAAATAATGCAACAAGATCCAGGAGATTGCCCCATATGTGGAATGGATTTAATTCCAGCAGAATCAAGTGCAGAAGGTCTTTCTGTAAATGAAATAAAAATGACAGACAATGCAATGGCACTTGCTAATATCCAAACAATTATAGTCGAGCGTTTTACAAATTTTAATAATGACGGATTAATTTTAATCTCAGGAAAGATAGCTGTAAACCAAGAAAACAATACAATACAGGCAAGTTATTTTGACGGTCGTATAGAAAAATTAAATGTAAGTTATGAAGGTCAAAAAGTAAATAATGGTGAATTATTAGCCACAGTTTATTCCCCTAATCTTGTTGCAGCTCAGCAGGAATTAATTGCGGCTACTAGTTTAAAAAAGTCCCAGCCTGAACTGTATAAAGCAGTTCGCAACAAGTTTAAAAATTGGAAGTTTTCAGAAAGCCAAATAAATGCAATTGAACAATCTGGAAAAGTAACTGAGAACTTCCCATTATATGTGACTGTTTCAGGAACAGTAAATAGGGTGTTGTCTGCAGAAGGTGATTACGTAAAGCAGGGACAACCCATAGTAAAGCTAAGCAATCTTAATTCTGTTTGGGCTGAGTTCGATGTATATGAAAATCAAATTTCAAAGTTTAAAAAAGGGCAAAAAATTGTGGTGGCCACCAATGCATATCCAAACAAGGAATTTGAAGCAGAAATTTCATTTATAGATCCTGTTTTAAATAACCAAACAAGAACTGTAACCGTACGGGCAATTTTAAACAATAAAGGGGCTATTTTTAAACCTGGAATGTTTATTACAGGCAAGATAAAGGGGAATACAACAAATGAAGAGTCGTTAATAACGATCCCAGTAACAGCAGTACTGTGGACGGGAAAACGCTCTTTAGTTTATATTAAAAACAGCACTAATGAGCCCATTTTTGAAATGCGTGAAGTCACTTTAGGCAATCGAAATGGAGCAGTTTATTCAATTATTTCTGGTTTAAAAAGCGGTGATGAAATAGTGACTAATGGAACTTTCACTGTAGATGCAGCCGCACAACTACAAGGAAAAAAATCAATGATGAATAGAGCGGGAGGCAAGACTATGACAGGTCACGAAGGACATCTAGAAGCAGAATCTTTAGCTATTATAAATGAATCAACTCAAATGGAGGAGATGAAATTTCCAGAAGCATTTCAAAAGAATTTCTCAGAAGCTATAATTCCATATTTTAAAATGAAAGATGCATTTATTGCTAGCGACATAGTCCAAGTTGTGTCTTTTGCAAATAGCACAACTAATAGCTTTAAAAGTTTAATTACTCAAGATTTAGGTGAAGCTGAAAAAACATATTTAAAAAAGATTTTAGTGTTGTTAAATTTAATAGCAACT
>JAQWFV010000130.1 GCA_029238555.1 Flavobacteriaceae bacterium | reverse complement strand
AGAAAAACCATCAAAAACGTCATTCAACTAGACACCAATATCCAAATTAAAATGGACTTCATTAATCCAGAATCTGCAGAAAAATTTGTAGAAAAAGGATGGGACGAAGAAAAAGGTATGTACTACTATTTGGTGTACTTCAATAAAGAGCAAAAAGGCTCGTAATACAGACCATAAAGTATTAAAGCCATTTAAACAATTTAATTATTAAATGGCATAAGGTTTTATAACATTCTTCTTTGAGGGCTTGATTAAATTCTGTTGGCTACCTACTTAAAGCTTAATGCGCTGCTCAATAATCTGTCGCATACTCACATTTTCGTAGTTGCGTTTCACAAAGTGAAGGGCTAAATCCAAAACAGTTCCCATATTTGGAGCCTCTTTAAAATCTATATCTTGAGTGAGCTTGTAAATAGCACTTTTTAGTGTTTCTACATGTTCTGGTAACGAAATAGTATCTTCTTTAGCAATATTTAAAAGTTCCGTGATCCGATCTTCAAAACTCATAAAACGCTTAGCGACTATGGAGCGTTCTTCCAACTTATACTGGTCTATAGAATTGGCTTGAAGCTTTTCTTTGACCAAAGTCACCATTTGATTGTTTTCTTTAAAAAATTGGGGCCTGTAAATCTTCAAATTTCCCTCAAAAGACTGTTGATCAAAATCAATAGCTCTAATTTTGTACACTACATGATCAAAGTCATGGGTAGGCACAATCACATAGTTATAAGAGCGCATATCTCCCAAAAGTCTAATCATACAGCGCTCATTAAACTTCACAAACTCTTTGGCCAACTGAGATTTCTCAGATTCTGAACACTCTGGAAGCATTTCTTTAATAAAAACATCTCCAGGAATACCTGCAATATGTTCCTCGATCAAAGTGTCTTGATACACGAGAAAGTTCAGGTTATAGGGAGATAAAATATGCTCTAATTCCAATCCATACACCCTAGAAGCATCTGTTTTTTTTACATAAAAATAAGTGAAATTGTCGTTGAGAATATTCCTGACTTTAATTCTAAATGGCTTAGAATTTCCAAAGGTGCAATAGTCTACAGCGTCTACATTCAAATAAGGCACAATGCTATCTCCTCCGTCTGAATGAAGGATGGAGTACACTTTTTTCAAACTTAAATCTATTTCTTCTCTGTCGTATTCAGAATAAAAGACCCTGACCCATAGCGTGTCTTCATCATTGTTGTCATAGACCACAACAGACCCTTTAAAACGCAATAAATCTTCATAGAAAATTGGAATTTCTATGTTTCTACTGTATTGTCTTAGATAAGCATCTAAACGGTCAGACACTGGAAAAGCGGGTTTCTTTTTAGACATCATCTTTTCTGACATGAAGCGGTTCTTTAATTGTTCTTGTAACAAAATACGGATAAATTCGTCAAGTAGAATAAGAACCCTTAAATAAAAAAAGCCCTTGGAAACAATTCTAACTGTTCACCAACTCACCAAGTCTTACGGTAGTTTATTTGCTGTTAAAAAACTGAGTTTCACCATTGAAAAAGGTCATGTGTACGGCATATTGGGACCTAATGGTAGTGGTAAATCTACCACTCTAGGGATGGTTCTTAATGTGGTAAACCCCACTCAAGGAAGTTTTCAATGGTTTGAGGGCAGTTTGAGTACCCATCAGGCACTTAAAAAAGTAGGGGCCATTATTGAAAGGCCCAATTTCTATCCCTATATGACTGCTGTAGAAAACCTCAAGCTTGTCTCTAAAATAAAAGGAGTCTCTTCTGAAAACATTGAAGAAAAACTTGAATTGGTTGGTTTACTGGACAGGAAAGACTCTAAATTCCAGACCTATTCACTGGGAATGAAACAGCGATTGGCCATTGCCTCTGCCCTACTCAATAATCCAGAAATACTCATTTTAGACGAACCCACTAATGGACTAGACCCTCAAGGGATTCATCAAATTAGGGAGATTATTAAAAAAATTGCAGCTCAAGGAACCACCATTTTATTGGCCTCTCACCTATTGGATGAAGTAGAAAAAGTCTGTACCCATGTGGTGGTACTCAGAAAAGGGGAAAAGCTGTATGCAGGTCCGGTGTCTGAGATGCAATCCAATCATGGCTTTGTTTTATTAAATTCGGCCAAGGCCGATGCCTTAAAAGTGCACTTAGAGCAAAGTGAAGATTTTGAAAAAATCTCTGCAGAAAATGGTTTACTAAAAGCCTATTTAACAAGGCCAATAGCAGCAGATCAATTAAACAAAAAACTCATGGAAGAAGGCTTTTTATTGAGTCATTTATCCATTCAGAAAGATAGCTTAGAGGCCCAATTTTTAGCACTTACCAAAAACAACTAGTAGCCATGAAAAGATTATTACAAATAGAACTCATCAAGCTTTGGAACAATAGGGCTAGTAAAACACTGATTTACGGATACTTTATTTTATTGACTAGTATAGCCCTCATTGCGGCTATTAAATTTGACATTGGTCCTATAAAATTTCATTTAGCAGAACAGGGCATATTTAACTTTCCCTATATATGGCACTTTAACACCTTTGTTGCTGCGCTATTAAAAATATTTTTGGCTATTATTATTGTCTCAATGATGTCCAATGAATACACCTATAAAACCATTAAACAAAATCTAATAGACGGCCTTTCCAAAAAAGAATTTATAGCCTCAAAGTTTCTTACCGTGGTTTTATTTTCGCTAGTGTCCACAGGTTTTGTGTTTGTGACTTCATTAATTTTAGGCAGTATTTATTCAGACTACACAGAAATAGGAATCGTTTTTTCTGACCTGCGCTTTTTAGTGGCTTATTTTATAAAGTTATTGGGATTCTTTTCCTTCTGTCTTTTTATAGGCATACTAGTCAAAAGATCTGCCTTTGCGCTGGGTTTTTTAATACTTTGGCAAATGTTCGAGGGCTTTACCAGAGGCATGATTCGTTGGAAGTTATTCGATGGGGATACTACAGATGCTATTATGGGATTTTTCCCATTGAATGCCATGTTCAATGTTTTAAAAGAGCCTTTTACTAGATTGAGCGCCGTCCAATCGGTTGCGAACCAAATTGGAGAGGAAATTGCCTTGGATTACGGCACCACACTTTTAGATATGGTCATTGTAATAGCTTGGACAGCTATTTTTATTTGGGGATCTTATGCTATTCTAAAGAAGAGGGATTTGTAGTATTTATAAGCGTGCTTTTGTACCTTTGGGTATGAAGTTTTCTTTGGAATCCCCCTTTAAACCAACTGGTGACCAACCACAGGCCATTTCGCAAATTGTGGATGGTATTCTGGAGCATGCGCCTTCGCAAACACTCGTTGGGGTAACCGGTTCTGGTAAGACTTTTACGGTAGCCAATGTGATCCAAGAAGTACAAAAACCTACTTTAATACTTGCGCACAACAAGACACTTGCCGCTCAATTGTACTCTGAATTCAAGCAGTTCTTTCCAAATAATGCGGTTGAGTATTTTGTTTCCTACTACGATTACTATCAGCCAGAGGCCTATATTCCTACTTCGGGAACTTATATAGAGAAGGATTTATCGATCAATGAAGATATTGAAAAGCTCCGATTAAGCACTACTTCTTCACTGCTCTCTGGGAGACAAGATGTATTGGTAATCGCTTCTGTATCTTGTCTCTACGGTATGGGAAACCCAGTAGAATTTGAAAAAAATGTAGTTCAAATAACACGAGATCAAGTGATTTCTAGAACCGCCTTTTTAAAACAATTGGTTCAGGCATTATATGCCAGGACCACTGCAGACTTTGTCAACGGAAGCTTTAGGGTTAAAGGAGATGTGGTAGATGTATTTCCAAGTTATACAGATCACGCCATCAGGGTCCATTTTTTTGGAGATGAAATTGAGGAGATTGAGTCATTTGACCCTTTACACAATAAAACCTTAGAAACCTTTGAAAGCTTGCGTATTTTCCCAGCAAATATGTTTGTAAGCTCGCCCGATATTCTTCAGAATGCCATTCATAGTATTCAAGAAGACATGGTTAAACAAGTGGCCTTTTTTAAAACAGAGGGAAAACATTTAGAGGCAAAACGATTGGAAGAAAGAACCACTTTTGACTTGGAAATGATCAGAGAACTGGGTTACTGTTCGGGTATTGAAAATTACTCCAGGTATTTAGATGGTCGGGCGCCCGGAACCAGACCTTTCTGCCTTCTAGATTACTTCCCTAAAAACTTTTTGTTGGTGGTAGATGAAAGCCATGTCACTATTCCACAGGTACATGCTATGTTTGGTGGAGATAGATCTAGAAAGGAAAATTTAGTGACCTACGGTTTTAGGCTTCCGGCTGCCATGGACAATAGACCCTTAAAATTCGAAGAATTTGAAATGCTCACCCCCCAAACTCTTTATGTAAGTGCTACTCCTGCAGACTATGAATTAGAACAATCTCAGGGCGTGGTGGTAGAGCAAATTATACGGCCCACTGGATTATTAGACCCTGTGATTGAAGTGAGGCCCTCCACGAATCAAATTGATGATTTGGTAGCTGAAATTCAAGATAGGGTTGCTATAGATGAACGCACATTGGTGACCACGCTCACCAAAAGAATGGCAGAGGAGTTGGCCAAGTACCTCACTAAAATTCAAGTGAGGTGCCGCTATATTCATTCAGATGTAGACACCTTGGAAAGAGTAGAGATTATGCAGGATCTCAGAAAAGGTATTTTTGATGTTCTTATAGGGGTGAATTTACTTCGCGAGGGCCTAGACCTACCAGAAGTCTCTTTAGTAGCCATTATAGATGCAGACAAGGAAGGATTTTTAAGGAATGCCCGCTCCCTGACGCAAACGGTAGGAAGAGCCGCGAGAAATGTAAATGGAAAAGCAATTATGTATGCAGACAAAGTAACCAAAAGCATGCAGAAAACCATCGATGAAACCAACTATAGAAGGGAAAAACAAATGGCCTATAATAAAGCACACAATACCGTACCAAAAGCCTTGAACAAAAGCTTGGACAATGTGCTGACCAAAAACTCTGTTTCTGCCTACCACTTTGAAAAAGCCAGTCATAGAGCCCAAGAGCCAGATCCCAATTACTTAACTCCAGAAGAGCGTGCTAAAATGATAGTGGATAAAAGAAAAACCATGGAAAAAGCGGCTAAAAACTTAGACTTTTTAGAAGCCGCAAGACTCCGGGATGAAATTAAAGCCCTGCAGTTGGCTGGAGCAGCAAAATAATAGCGGGGATTTATTACATTTAGTATAAAATTAGAATGTAATTTTCTGTGTCTATTTCATTCTGAGCCAAACCATCTTTTCTATGAAAAAAAAGCTGCTTTTTTTATCTATAATAGCCACTACCTTTTGTAGTGCTCAGGATATTTCTAAAAAAAAGATTGAAAAATGGACCGCAGATTATAGTCCTAAAGCAATTCAAAACCTCCGTGAATTTTTATCCATTCCAAACAATGGACTGGATTCAACACAAATTCAAAACAACCTCAGTTGGTCTAAAAGTGCTTTAAAGGATTTGGGGTTTGCCGTTAAAGAAATAACTACACAGGGAGTTCCGGTGCTTTTAGCAGAGAAAAATATAGCGCCCAATTTACCTTCAGTACTCTTCTATCTTCAGATAGACGGACAACCAGTAGACCCATCACAGTGGGATCAGGAAAATCCTTACCGAGCTGCCTTGAAGGTAAAAAACGAAGAAGGGGAATGGGAACAATTGGATTGGACAGAAAAAAAGTGGGACAAAGACAGTTATATATTTGCTAGATCAGCCTCTGATTCCAAAGGCCCTGCAATGGCTTTAATCAGTGCATTTCAAATACTTAAAGACAAAAGCATTACCCTAAAATACAACAGCAAGATTCTGTTAGACTTTCAAGAAGAAGTGGGATCTCCGACCCTCCCCCAAATGGTCGTTAATAATAAAGACTTGTTAAAAGCAGATTATTTATTTATTATGGATGGTGCAAGACACTTATCCAATAAACCCACACTCACTTTTGGCGCCCGAGGAATAGCGACCGCTACATGGCGGGTTTTTGGGCCAGAAGTACCTTTGCACAGTGGACAATACGGAAATTATGCCCCAAACCCGGTATTCGAAGCTGCAAAAGTAATAGGCCAATTAAAAGATGCCACGGGAAAAGTAACTCTAGAAGGATTTTATGAGGGCGTAAAAATCTCTTCAAAAGACCAAGCATTCCTAAATGCTATAGAAGAAAACGAAATAGTGACCAATAAAAGGCTAGGAATTTCCAAACGAGATGCTATTGGCAACGGGTACCAGGAAGCCCTTCAATATCCGAGTCTCAATATAAGAGGTATAAAAGCGGCATGGGTGGGGTCACAAGTGAGAACCATCATCCCCTCCGAGCTGATTGTAGAAATAGACATGAGACTTGTTCCAGAGTCAGATGGAAAAACCCTAATGGAATCACTAAAGAAGCGCATTCAAGAAGAAGGCTATTACTTAATAGATAGCTTACCCACTGACCAGCAAAGAGCCCTGTACCCTAAATTGGCTAATTTCACATACAAACTCGGTTCAAAGCCATTTAGAACACCTATGGATGGGCCTATAGCAACATTGCTGTCTAGCGCCATGAAAAAAGTTTTTGGTGATGAATTTATTCTTATGCGCACCACAGGAGGGTCACAACCCATTGCGCCATTTATTAGTACCCTTGATATTCCTGCAGTGTCAATTAGAATTCCCAATCCAGATAACAACATTCACAGTCCCAATGAAAATATTAGAATTGGAAATTATTTAGAAGGCATTATGACCTGTCTGTCTATTCTAAATACGAGTATAGAAGGGTCCTAATATATTACCTACCTTTGTAAGATCTTTGAAGCCTTATTTTAAAGATCAATTTAAGATCAATTTTATGACTAATAACGATATTTTAAAAAAATTAAGGGTAGCACTCATGCTCAGGGATACCGACATTGAAGCCATCATGAGTTTGGTAGACTTCAAAATTAGCACCAGTGAATTAGGAGCTTTTTTTAGAAGTGAAGACCACCCTAAATACATGGAGTGCGGCGATCAGATCTTAAGAAATTTTTTAAATGGTTTAATCATTTATACAAGAGGAACCAAGGAAGTTCCTAAAAAACCAGCTGACGCTTTATTGCATAAGCCTGTTATGGCCAAAGCCAAAATGGGTAATGCTGCTACGCAACAAAAATCAGATACTGGACCAAAAAAGCCATTCAAAAAAGGACCTAAAGGACCTCCAGACTTAAGCTTTGTAGCCTATAAAAACAAAAAAAAATCCTAAGTGCTTACTCAGGATTTTTTTTTATATGAAAGAAACCGGCTTTTTAAGCCAAGACTTCTTTTACTTTATCTGCAGCCTCTTGGAATTGAACAGCAGATTTAACCGCTAATCCAGAGTTGTCTAAAATTTCTTTAGCCAATTCAGCATTAGTTCCTTGCAAGCGAACGATGATAGGCACTTTTATAGCGTCTCCCATGTTCTTATACGCGTCAACAACACCTTGTGCTACTCTATCACAACGAACAATACCACCAAAGATATTAATCAAGATAGCCTTCACGTTTGGATCTTTTAAGATAATTCTAAAAGCCTCTTCCACACGCTTAGCATCTGCAGTACCCCCAACATCTAAAAAGTTAGCTGGTTCTCCTCCGGCCATTTTTATTAGGTCCATAGTAGCCATCGCAAGTCCA
>JAQWFV010000118.1 GCA_029238555.1 Flavobacteriaceae bacterium | reverse complement strand
TCACATTAGCTTCTTTACGCATATACTGTTGGGCGAACAAAGAAGAAGTGGTGAAGCATAAAAATAAAGTAGCACTGAATTTCAAAAAAGAGCTCATGATTTTTTTAATAAACTTACAAAAATATAAGCCTATTTGTATCTTGCACTAAATACCATTAACAAATGAAATATTTTTATCTATGCCTCATAAGCGCCTTTTTAATAGGTTGCTCTAAAGAAGATGACTCTTCCAATAGTCCTTATGCCTCAAACGACGCAGAAATAAAAGCCTATCTAGAAACCAATAGTATTGCCGCCACTAAAACAGGCTCTGGTTTGTATTATTTTATATCAAAACAAGGTACGGGGCAAAGTCCTAGTCAAAGCAGTGCAGTGAGAGTAGCTTACAAAGGATACTTTACGAGTGGCAGGGTATTTGACCAAAGCAATAGCGCTGGTATTTCATTCTCCTTGAATCAAGTCATTGCTGGTTGGACAGAAGGCCTTACTTATTTTAAAGAAGGCGGAGAGGGTAAACTATTTATCCCTTCTAATTTAGGGTACGGAGACTTGGGCTATGGCAGCATTCCCGGTGGCTCAGTACTTGTATTTGATATTAAACTTATTGAAGTTAAAGACTAGTTATGGGCTATTATATCTTATTTTACAAAACATCTGAAACCTATATAAAAGATCGAGAACCTCACCGAGCGCTTCATCTTGAGCATGCAAAAAAAGCACAAAATGACGGTAATTTACTGCTAGCAGGTGCCCTTGAAGAACCTGCAGATGAGGCCATGCTCATCTTTAAAACAGACCAAAGAGCCCTCGTAGAAAACTTTGCAAAAAACGATCCATACGTACTTCACGGAGTCGTGAAACACTGGGTCATAAGCCCATGGAAGGTGGTGATGGGTTCTCTGATATAAATCAATATTCGTTTGTAGATGATTAAGATACGTTCATCTAAAATAAAATACTGCTTTTATTATAATTTATAACTTGCTTGAACAATATAACATTCAAGCTATGAAACAATATTTTTTTCTCTGCTTATTATTTGCTGTTTCTCTTATTTCTTGTGAAAACAAGACAAATTCAGCGCCACTTTTTATAGAGCAACCGATATTTATCAATGGTATTGGAGGCTACGAATGCTATAGAATTCCGGCCATTGTAAGCAACAATAAAGGGATTTTATTTGCTTTTGTAGAAGGAAGGGTAAACGATTGTGGAGATTATGGAAATGTAGATATTCTTCTGAGCATTTCAAAAGATAACGGAGACCACTGGAGTATCCCGAAAAAAATAATTGATAAAGACAAATACCAAGCTGGAAATGCAGCTCCCGTATATGATTTTACCGACCCTAGATACCCAAACGGCAGGTTGTTTTTGTTTTTTAATACAGGAAATGCAAGCGAATATGATGTAAGGATGGGTATTGGAGATAGAAAAGTCTGGTTCACAACTTCCCCTAATGATGGCATAGATTGGAATGTTCCAACAGATATAAGTAATCAAGTGCACTTTAATAAAGAAAATTCAAGGCTAGACAAAGATTGGAGGGCACATGCTAATACACCTGGCCATGGTATTCAATTAACGAAAGGAAAATATAAAGGTCGCTTGTATATTGCAGCCAATCATTCAACCGGTGACTTTAAAAGTGATGCCTCAGATTATCAAACTTATGGATATTATTCAGACGATCACGGAGAAACATGGAAGGTAAGTCCAGACATTAATTGGCCTTCCTCAAATGAAGCTATAGCTGCAGAATTACCTAATGGTAAGCTAATGCTTAATATTAGAGAGCAAAATGGCCAATCTAAAAGAAGGTTAGTTGCAATTAGTGATCAAGGAGGCGAAACATGGAATAAGGTGTTTTTAGACAGCAACTTAATTAGTCCTGTTTGTCAATCCAGTTTAATAAACTACAGTCATAAAGAAGAAAACACCTTGCTTTTTTCTGGACCAAATAGCACCGAAAAGAGACATAAAATGAGTGTTTTCCGCTCTAAAGATAATGGCAAAACCTGGCCAGTAATTAAAGAGGTGTATGCAGGAACTTCAGCTTACTCAGATCTAACAATATTAAAAAACAGTCAAATTGGGTTACTTTATGAAAGAGATCAAAACGGTATTTATTTTGCGCGCTTTAATGAGGCTTGGCTGCTAGAAAAAAACGCTGTAAAAACCCCTCCCCTTCCTTCAGAAAGACAAATGGAATGGCAAAAAATGGAATATTATGCCTTTATCCATTTTAACATGAATACTTTCACTGATCAAGAGTGGGGCTATGGAGATACCCCAACAACTGTTTTTAACCCTTCTGATTTAGACACTGATCAATGGGTTAAAACCATTAAAACTGCTGGAATGAAGGGTGTGATTATTACTGCAAAACACCATGATGGTTTTTGCTTATGGCCTAGTGATTATACTGAATACTCCGTAAAAAATAGTCCATGGAAAAATGGACAAGGAGACCTTATCAAAGAATTGGCAACATCTTGCGAAAAATATGGTATAAAACTAGGTATATATCTTTCCCCATGGGATAGGAACCATCCAGATTACGGTCAGGAAGAATACTTAACGTACTTTAGGAATCAGCTCAGCGAGCTACTGACAAATTACGGACCAATTTTTGAAGTTTGGTTTGACGGAGCTAACGGTGGAGATGGTTTTTACGGAGGGGCTAATGACAATAGAAAAGTAGATAAAAAAACCTATTATGACTGGGATAATACTACTTCAATTGTGAGAACCCTCCAACCTAATGCAGTTGTTTTTTCAGATGCAGGACCTGATATTAGATGGGTTGGAAATGAATCAGGAAAGGCACAGGCAACTTCTTGGGCTCCTATATTTAAAGACAGTTTATATCCTGGAATGATAGATTTTAATAAGTTTTCTTCTGGTCAAGAAAATGGAACTCACTGGATTCCTACAGAAACAGACGTATCCATTAGACCAGGATGGTATTACCATAAAGAAGAGGATAGTTTAGTGAAAACGCCAAAACAACTCAGGGAAATTTATTACGAATCTATTGGGAGGAACTCCTCATTACTATTAAATATTCCAGTAGACAGAACTGGGAAAATTCATAAAAATGACTCTTTGTCACTAATTGAGTTTGCCCGTCTCATAAAAGAAGACTTCAAACATAACATAGCTGCTACAGCAACCATTAAAAACCAAGATCCCTATACCCAAGAAATCTTATTGCCTACCCCTAAATATGTTAATATCATTCAACTACAAGAAGACATAACACAGGGACAAAAAGTAAAATCATTCGAAGTAATGGCCAATACTAATCAAGGATGGAGGATAGTTTCAAAAGGAACTACTATTGGGCATAAAAGATTATTACGATTTAAAACGATCAAGAGCGCGCAAATTAAGATTAGAATTCTGACTTCAAAAAACACGCCCAATCTACTAAACTCAAAAATTTATTACACAAATAACGATGCTTAATTAGAACCCTCCAATGGTCTGATCTATCCACTGAAGCCTATTTTCTAAATAGTTTTTTAAAATGGAAACTTCCCCATCGTAATCCACAGCAATCCCAGTCCATCTGTTGTAATTGCGATCTACCGCACCGTTATCTTTCAGGTATGTAGCAGTTTGTTCTACCCTACCCAACACAGAGGCGTCGCTAAAGCTAGTGGCCCTAAGGGAAGTCCATCGGCTTTTTAAAGCCTGTTTAAAAATAGGATCCTCCAAAAGTCTTGGCCACCAAAATGGGACCATCCAAGCATCTTGTGACACGTGAATATTATAATTGGCAATCCAATCCGTTACCGGCACCCTACCCTGTTTGGCATAGCCAATATTGAGGTCCCAAATAGGCCCCATTTTGAGTTTTCCGCCCCTTTGTTTGTGCATATAGGTACTGAGTCTGTAGCCGTCTACATTACCAGTAATTTCGTTGATGATAAAGAAATCTACAAAACTATCCAGGTCAATATAGTCAGTATAAGTACGCGCATCTGTGGTAAAATCATCATTAATGAGCGCCGTTTCAAAGTCGTGAATATATCCTTGTATGTACTCTTTTTGGGCATTGGTAATCTGGTCTGCCTTGGGGTACTCATACAAGAAATAGGTCTCCAAATATTGATCTGGATGATAGGGCGCCCTGTAGGGAGTGAAATTAATGGGCTGTTTAAAAATGTCGTATTGAGAACGCCATGCGTTGCTGGCGGTGTAGAGGGCGTCGTCTCCCCAATTGTTGTCAAAATATTCTAAGGGTTGCCCTATCCCATTTTCACCACCTGCTGTCTTGTCTATTTTAATAATATAACCTCCAGTAATAGCTGCCGCGTCGGTATCTAAGGGCGTTAATTTCTCAATATCTATTCTATTCTTATCCCTTTTGAGCTTTTCCATAAACTGATACACCCCCATATACACCCCATTAATCTCCAGGTCTATCCACTGGGTCCTACTGGCATAACGGCCCATAGATCGGTACATTTCATGACCTATATAGTGGTGCATGAGGGAAGGGTCAAAAACGGTGTTTTGAGACGCTCTAAAAACATGGCCCATGAAAATATAATCTTCCTCTTCTGGGTAGTTTAAAAAAGCATAGGGAGCATCTAAACCTCCGGTATCCCAAGTTTCTATCCCATAAGATTTTTTATCTGACATTCTATAAGAAGTAGAGCCTCTGTACTCTATTCCTATGGGCGTTTCATGTACCAATGATTTATTTAGAAACACCCTTAAATTTGCCGCAACCTTGGGCTCGTTTAAGATAGTTTTGGGGGTTTCTACCATCATATAAGGCAACTGACTCCCATTGGTCTCAACGGCAAAAACTAC
>JAQWFV010000109.1 GCA_029238555.1 Flavobacteriaceae bacterium | reverse complement strand
ATGAATGTCAAAAGTAGGCCTTTATTAACTTAAAATTAAGTCCATTAGAATAAAAGATTGAATTTAATTTATATATTTGCAACCCGAAAAAAATAGTACAGATTATATATCATACAACATGACAAAAGCAGATATCGTTACAAAAATCTCAGAAAAACTTGGTATTGAAAAAGGAGACGTACAAGCTACAGTAGAAGCTTTTATGGAAGAAGTAAAAACTTCTTTGGAATCTGGAGATAATGTTTACCTTAGAGGCTTTGGTAGCTTTATAATAAAAACAAGAGCAGAAAAAACTGGTAGAAACATTTCAAAGAACACTACTATCAAGATTCCTGCACACAATATTCCCGCTTTTAAACCTGCAAAAGTATTTGTTGAAGGTGTAAAAAGCAATGTAACAGTTAAATAAAATATTAATCAATTAAAGGATAGTCATATGCCTAGTGGTAAGAAAAGAAAAAGACATAAGGTAGCTACCCACAAACGCAAGAAGCGTAGGAGAGCTAACAGACACAAGAAAAAGTAGTTTTTTAAACTACTTTTTCTGTTTCATACGTTCATTGACATAAACCCTACAAACAAAGGGGTTGACGGGTATTTACCCGTTTAATTAGTAAATTTTAACACACACTTCAATTCATTGAAGTGTCAATATATAAATCATGGTAAAAAGAGAATTAATCATTAGATCTAATTCCACTGCTGTTGATTTTGCCTTGTTAAAAGATGGAAAACTCACTGAGTTAAGCAAAGAAGAAGACAATAATAAGTTTTCTGTTGGCGATATCTTTATTGCCAAAGTAAGAAAACCAATCACGGGATTGAATGCGGCTTTTGTAAATGTTGGCTATGAAAAAGATGCCTTTTTACACTACCACGACTTAGGACCCCAGTTGTCAACGATGCTAAAATTTATCAAAAGAGCTAGCACAGGAAAAATGCGCGATTTCTCTTTGAAAAATGTAGCCTTTGAGCCAGATATAGATAAAGATGGTACTATTAATGACGCCATTAAAGCCAATCAATCTATTCTTGTTCAAATTGTAAAAGAACCCATCTCAACCAAAGGACCAAGAATTAGCTCTGAATTGTCCATAGCTGGACGATACTTAGTGATGGTTCCTTTCTCTGATCGTGTATCTGTCTCACAAAAGATAGAGAGCAAAGAAGAAAAAGACCGCTTAAAAAGACTTGTGAAAAGCATTAAACCAAAAGGATTTGGGGTAATCATTCGCACCGTTGCAGAAGGCAAAAAAGTAGCAGAATTAGATAGAGATTTACAGAACTTACTGAACAAATGGACAGTAATGTGTAAAAAACTGCACAAAGCACCACACCCATCAAAGGTATTGGTTGAACTCAACAGAGCCTCATCCATATTAAGAGACGTTTTTAATGACAGTTTCTCAGGAATACACGTAGATGATGAAACTTTGTACACGCAGGTAAAAGATTATGTGCAGGAAATTGCACCAGAAAAAGAATCCATTGTAAAATTGTATGACGCCGCTGAGCCCATTTTTGAAAAATTTGGTATTGAACGCCAGATAAAAACATCTTTTGGGAAAACAGCCACAATGAGTAAAGGAGCCTATTTAGTGATTGAACACACTGAAGCATTGCACGTAATAGACGTGAATAGCGGAAACCGTTCCAATAAAGCTAAAAATCAAGAGGACACCGCTCTAGATGTTAATCTATCTGCCGCCACAGAAATAGCCAGGCAGTTACGCCTGAGAGATATGGGTGGTATTATTGTAGTAGATTTCATTGATATGGCCAAAGGAGATCACCGAAAAAAATTGTTTGATCACCTGAGTGAAGAAATGAAAGAAGACAGAGCAAAACACAAAATTTTGCCTCCTAGTAAATTCGGACTCATACAAATTACAAGACAGAGAGTAAGACCTGAAATGAATATTAAAACAACTGAGCCACTACCCACCATTACAGGTAAAGAAGTAGAAGCGCCTATTGTTTTGCTAGATAAAATTACAGCAGATTTACAAAAACTTTTAGCTGGTCCTTCTAAAGACCACAAAGTAACTTTAAATGTACATCCATTCATTGCAGCTTACCTTACCCAAGGTATTCCTTCCATTAGACAAAAATGGTTTTTGGAATATAAAAAATGGGTCAAAATTCAATCTCGAGATGCCTATCAGTATCTTGAGTACCGTTTTAAAAACAATGACGGAAAAACTATATATTAAAAAAAGCGGTCCTAACGGACCGCTTTTTTTTTGCCTTTTTTTTAGGGTTTTACGTACCTTTAAAATTCAAAATCACTCCATGAATCCCAGCTATACTTTAGCAGAAGCGAAGAAAAAGATCGCGCGTTACTGCGCCTATCAGGAACGTTGTCACAAAGAAGTAAACGACAAGCTTAGAGAAATGGGGATGATACCAGCTGCTATAGACGAGATTATTAGCGAATTAATTACGAATAATTTTTTAAATGAACTCCGGTTTGCAGAAGCATTTGCCAGAGGAAAATTTAGAATAAAAAAATGGGGGAAGTCAAGGATCATAGCAGAACTAAAACAGCGAAACATCTCCGAATATTGCATTAAAAAAGCGCTCAAAGAGATCCCTGCAGACGAATATTTAAATACATTTGACGAGTTAGCTTATAAAAAAGGGCTTTCTTTAAGGGACAATTCTCTAGAAATACAGAAAAGAAAACTCATGCAATACTTATTTTATAGGGGCTGGGAATCTCATTTGATTTACGATAAAATCAAAGCATTGCCTTTTAGTGAAACAGGGGTGTAAACCAAAATCACTGCCGCCAAAAGGAATCCAAATTACTTTCTAAAAAACAACAGCAACTACACAAACAAAGTGCTTCTAAATAAACTAAGTGTTTCTTAATAAAACAATTGCTATTATTTAAAACCAATTGCTACTATAAACTAAGTACAACTAGAAAAACTAACGGCTATTATTAAATATTTAAATGTCCTACTTTTTTAAAAACCCTAAAGACAAGATTAAATCAAAAGCCCTTTTGATTTTTATAGGGCTCTTTATAGTGGCTTTTGCGATCAGATTTCCCTTTTTTTTTAGAGACTATATAGACAAAGACGAGAGTACTTTTATCTTGATGGGTCAAGCTTGGGCAGACGGCAACCTACCGTACCTCGCTTTATGGGACCTTAAGCCTCCTGTGACATTTGCTTATTTTGGTCTAATGATCACTGTTTTTGGAAAGTCCCTTTGGTGGATTAGAATGGGCGGAGTGCTAATGGTTAGCACCACCTCTTTTATGGTGTATGTTTTTCTTCGCAACAACAATAAACCCTTTAATCAATCCATTGTATTAGCTGTATTATCTCTTTATTTCTCCAGTCTTTTCGGAAGCGTTCAAGGGGTTATGTCTGAACACATATCCATGATTTTTTATCTAGGCGGCTTACTGGTTTGGAGCTATACCCACAAAAACGCTTATCCTAAAGAATGGGTGCTGTGGGGTATTGGCGGGTTCTTATTCGGGCTCAGCGCCATGTCTAAACTAAATTTAGCCTATCCTATTTTGCTCTGTGTAAGTTACATTTCGCTAAAGTCTTTGTTAGAGAAAGGGGTCAAAAACGCCCTAATAACATCCTTTAGCTCTGGACTAGGCGTGTTATTAGGAATAGGTATTACCGCTGTTCCATACCTCAAAGAAAATGCCTTTCAAGATTGGTGGAAAGCCGTGTTTTTAGCCCCAAGAGCCTATGCCGTATTTCATTGGGAAATAGCCCTTTTTATACTGCCAATTGTTGGGTTTTTATTGTTTTCTCTGGTCAAAAGTATTTCAACAAGTCGGCACAAAACATCCGGTAAGATTAACTACCCCCTGGTACTACTGAGTTTAATTGGCGTATTAGGATCCTTTGTAATCGCAGGAAAAATAAACGGCCATTATTTGTTGCAATGCTACCCACTTGTTTTTATACTCTTCGGCTGGCTCCAACCAAAGCAAAGTTATACTTCAAAAAAAGCCATGGGTATATTTTCCATAATCTTCCTGCTCCTGCCTTTTGAATCCTATAAAGAATACAGAGCTATATTCAAAAACAAACAAGTGCATGGAACCTATTATAACGGAGAAGGCATTGAAGTACCTGCCTATTTAAAGAAAAAACAACACCCTTTAGATAATATCTTATTTTTAGAATACCATATTGGTTATTGGATGCTAAATAAAAGGCCTCCTACAATGGCTGTAACCCATCCAAGCAATTTATTTAGAACTGAGCTTTTTCCTTTCTACAACAAAAGAGAAACAACCCAGCAAGAGTTGGCTTTTATTTTAGATTCCTTAAAGCCTGCTGTGATTGTGATAGACCACAAAAACAGTTTATTCAAAGGCAGGAGCGTTCTAGAGGCTCAGTTTAACGAAAAAATATCCCAGCATTACACCAAAGATACCCTTATAGGGAAGGCCCAATTGTACAAGATACTACCCCTTAAAAAATAGTAGCCTTAGGAGTGTTTAGTTTACCCATAAGCTTAGTACGCCTATTTATGAATTAGTACTGATAGGTCATAGAAAACAACACATTCGCGCCAGGAGCAGGCACTAGATTGGTTTCAGAAAATTGAGCGTTTATAATATTATTCCCCACCAAAGACCAAGTAATCTTAGGGGTCTCATAACGTAAAGCAGCATCTAATACCTGGTAAGAAATGCCGTTGGTTCGTTCCATATACCTATAGGACAAAGACATGGGCCACTGAGAAGCTAATCGCACTTGTGAGTTAGCTGTTAGCTGATGCTTTAAGGAATTAATAGCATACCTAGAAAAAGGCACTTGAGTGTCTTTAATAGCGTCATCTATGTAGGTGTACCCCATAGATAAAGTTTGGTCTAAACCAAATAGGGTGAATTTTTGAGTCATGTTTATCTCCACACCAGAAGTGGCTAAAGCAGCAAAATTTTGCGCCTCCCAAAGGGCTGCCTCGTCAAACTTTACATAATCAATTAAATTGTCTGTATCTCTTCTAAAAAAAGCCCCCTGTGCGGTAAAATCATTCCGTACATAAGCAGCTCCTAACTCCCAAGAAAGTGCCTGCTCAGGATCTAAATCCTCATTTCCAATGGAAGTTCTATCTGCATAAAATAAATCGGTATAGGTTGGTATTCTGTAGGTGTACCCAAAATTAGCGTAGGTTTTAAAGTCGTTGTTAAATCGGTAGCCAATATCTATTCCTGGAAAAGTATGAAACTTAAAGTCTGAAAAATAATTTAAGGCCACCCCTGGAGTCACATCTAATTGATCTTCAAAGAAAGAAAAACGGTGCTCTACAAACCCATTGGCCTGAAATCGGTCTCTATTCCCTAAGTTATTACTTCTTATACTCACTTGGGCTACTTCTAAGCCAAAACCTGAGGTACCAAGCGCATTGAAATTTCTAGCCATTAGAGCAGCTCCTACTTTGTTGGAAAGATGGAGGTTCCTATACACCCCCGGATTGTTTCTAATGTAAATATAAAGGTCTTGGTTGCGCTTCCAATAGACACTTGGAGTCACCACCCAATCCTCTGAAGCAAAGACTGTTTGTACAGAAACCAAACTCGCCTGAGTGCGCTCATACTGGTCTACAGCACTTGGTGTGGCATAAAAACCATTTGCACCAAAAGAGCGGTCCATAAAAGTTCCCATAAGCACTATGGCTTGCTGATCTTTATTAAAAGTACTTTTAGTGAAAAAATTATTGTTTTTGAAATCGGTATTGTACCGATATCCTTGAGAGCTGTTTCTAGAAAAATGAACAATCTGATCACTATTATCTTGAGTGAACTGACTCGTAAAAGCCCCTTGAAACTGATTAAAAGACCCCACACTCAATCTGGCACTACCTGTACCGTCCAACGACTTCTTGGTCACAATGTTTATAGCGCCTGTAAAAGCGTTTTGACCAAAGATTCTAGCGGAAGGTCCTTTGACTATCTCAATTCGCTCTATGAGCTCAATAGGCAGTGCCATATTAAGAGTATGATGCCCTGTTTGAGGATCGTCTACTTTAATCCCGTCAATTAACAAGAGGGTCTGGTCAAAACTACCTCCCCTGATATATAAATCTGCCTGCTGGCCGCCTGTACCCCTTCTTCTTACATCTACACCTGCCACTGACTGGAGTAGGTCTACCAAATTAGTCGCGGCTGCATTTTTAATTTCTGCCTTTCCAATAATGACCAATGTCCTTGAATTATCAGACAAAGGCACATCTATTCTTCCACTACTCACTACCACTTCCTTAAGGTTTTGAGTAGCAATAGTATCTTGTGAAAAAGCTGTTTTCCCTACAAACAACAGACTAAATATTAAAAGTGTTTTAAAAGTGTTTTTCATTGAATGATGTGTAAAAAAAAAGCTGCTGATAGTACTCAGCAGCTTTTCAATAAATATGAGATTGTATTAGTCTGCTAGGACTATAATCTTGTTGTTTTTGACCTCCAGAGTTCCGCTATTAATAGCTAGGGTATACACCCCTTTCTCTAGGGCAGAAAACTTGGCTGCATGGGCTTCAATTAAATCTGAAACACCTTGTATTTTAAGTACACCCGCCTGTAATGAAGCTACTAAAGGAGCGTGGGCACTTAATACCTGAAAAGAACCATCTAAACCAGGGGCACTTACCGCTGTAATTTCTCCCGCATACAATGTGGCTTCCGGAGATACAATTTCTAAATACATAGTAGTTGTTTAAATTAAAAGCAATATTAAGCTTCTGCTAACATTTTTTCTCCAGCTTCAATAGCCTCTTCAATAGTCCCTTTTAAATTAAAAGAAGATTCTGGTAAGTGATCTAATTCACCGTCCATAATCATATTAAATCCTTTGATGGTTTCCTTAATGTCTACCAATACTCCTGGGATTCCTGTAAACTGTTCTGCTACGTGGAATGGCTGAGACAAGAAACGTTGCACTCTTCTCGCTCTACCTACGGCTAATTTATCTTCTTCAGACAATTCTTCCATCCCTAAGATGGCAATAATATCTTGTAATTCTTTATAGCGTTGTAACAACTCTTTTACTCTTTGAGCACAAGCGTAATGATCTTTACCTAAGATTTCAGGGGTCAAAATTCTAGAAGTAGAATCCAATGGATCTACTGCTGGATAAATACCTAATTCTGCAATCTTACGAGACAATACTGTAGTTGCATCTAA
>JAQWFV010000088.1 GCA_029238555.1 Flavobacteriaceae bacterium | reverse complement strand
CTTACTTTTGCAGACTTAAATTATATAACATATGAATCATTACGAAACTGTTTTCATTTTAAATCCCGTTCTGTCTGATACTCAGATAGAGGAAACAGTTAAGAAATTTGAGGATTTCTTAATTAGTAAAGGCGCCAAAATGGTTGCTAAGGAAAATTGGGGGCTAAAAAAATTAGCCTATGCTATTCAGCACAAAAAAAGTGGTTTTTACCATTTGTTTGAGTTCACTGCTCCTGGAGAGGTTATTACTCCTTATGAGCAAGAGTTCAGAAGAGATGAGCGTATTATGCGATTCTTAACTGTAAAATTAGACAAGCATGCCATTTCTTGGGCAGAGCGTAGAAGAGTTAAATTACAAACTAAAGCTTAATTATTATGTCTATAGAACAACAAGCAAAAGGTAAAAAAGACGGAGAAATCAGGTATTTAACTCCGTTAAACATAGATACCAACAAACAGAAGAAATATTGTCGTTTCAGAAAGTCTGGTATTAAATATGTAGACTATAAAGATCCAGATTTTTTAATGAAGTTAGTAAACGAGCAAGGGAAACTTTTGCCGAGAAGATTAACTGGTACTTCATTGAAATATCAGCGTAAAGTGGCTACTGCTGTAAAAAGAGCGCGTCACATTGCATTAATGCCTTACGTAGGTGATTTATTAAAATAAAAGCAACGCATCATGGAACTTATATTAAGAGAAGACGTACAGAACTTAGGTTTTAAAGATGATATTGTAAACGTGAAAAACGGATACGGTAGAAACTATTTAATTCCTCAAGGATTGGCTGCTATGGCTACTTCTTCTGCTAAAAAAGTATTGGCAGAAAATTTAAAGCAAAGAGCACATAAAGAGAAAAAAGTTGTTGCAGAAGCCAATAAATTGGCAGAAGCATTGAAACAATTAGAGATTAAGCTTACCGCAAAAACTGCAGGTGGAGATAAATTATTCGGATCTATTTCAAACATAGATGTTGCTGCTGCTTTTGAAAAAGCAGGACAAGCGATTGAGAAAAAGTTTATTACCGTACCTGGTGGAACTATCAAGCGTACTGGAGCATATACTGCTCAGGTTCGTTTACATAGAGAAGTTATTGTAGACATTGCTTTTGAAGTAATTGCTGAAGCATAACATTTTTTTAAATGTAATTAAAAAAAGGCGGTGTTTTTACACCGCCTTTTTTATTTTTGCAAAATGAAATATACCCGTTTAACCAAAGAGCAATTAGAAGAATTGCACCCAGAATTTATCAATTTCTTGGCCACCCAGTCTATTACAGCGACCGAGTGGGAAGAGATTAAAGTCCAAAAGCCAGAAGTGGCTGAGGAGGAGTTAGACGTTTTTAGTGATCTTATCTGGGAGGGCGTACTGAATAAGGTTTCCTATTTAGAAAATATAAGTGCCCAACACATGCATTTATTTGAGGCACTTGAGAAAGAGATTAAACTCATTTCTGTTAAAGTGCTCAATCCAGACATTGATTTAAATACCACTACTGGATTTGCTTGGTTTAAGAAAAATTATCAGGGAGATTTTGTAGAGTATTTATCTGCCGCAAAAGCATACAAAGACCCTAGAAACTCGGAGTTATTCGATTTAATTAAACAAGGGGCTAGTATCACTAAGGGCGATTTATACCAGTGGTTTGACAATCTTATAGATTAAACCGATATTTACTTTTTATAACACGCTTTTAGAATTAGATATATATGGCTCAAAAACCAACAATACCAAAAGGTACTAGAGATTTCTCACCTATTGAAGTGAACAAGAGACAATACATAATGTCTTGTATAAAGCGTCAATTTGAACTTTATGGTTTTAACCCAATAGAGACCCCTTCATTTGAAAATTATGACACCCTTATGGGAAAATATGGTGAAGAAGGGGATCGGTTGATTTTTAAAATTTTAAATTCTGGAGATTACTTGTCTAAAGTTTCAGATGAGCAGCTAGCCTCTAAGGATATTAAGGCATTAACACCACAAATTTCGGAGAAAGCCCTTCGTTATGACTTGACTGTTCCCTTTGCGCGTTATGTAGCTATGCACCAAAACGAGATTGATTTTCCATTCAAGCGTTACCAGATGCAACCGGTTTGGCGTGCCGACAGGCCTCAAAAAGGCAGGTTTAGAGAGTTTTATCAATGTGACGCAGACGTTGTTGGTTCTAGCGCTCTACTTCAAGAAGTAGAGCTGATGCAGTTGTACGACGCTGTTTTTTCAGATTTAGGTCTCCAGGGGGTAGTTATTCATCTAAACAATAGAAAAATATTAAGTGGAATAGCAGCTGTAATTGGTGCTGCAGACAAACTCATTGACTTTACGGTAGCCTTAGATAAACTAGATAAGATAGGTCCAGAAAAAGTGGCTATTGAAATGCTTGAAAAGGGTATTTCACAGGAAGCAGTTAATATGGCGGCTCCTTTGTTTGACTTAAAAGGCACTAATGAGGCTGTTTTGGATACGCTCTCCTCATTTTTAGCGACATCGGCCGTAGGCCTAGAAGGAGTCTCTGAAATGGCCTATGTTTTAAAGGCATTATCTCGTACAAATCTTTCTGTCTGTTCCGTATCTATTTCTGTAACGCTGGCCCGCGGGCTCAATTATTATACAGGGACTATTTTAGAAGTTTCTGCTCCTGAGGGGGTCTCTATGGGATCCATTGGAGGAGGAGGGAGGTATGACAATCTCACCGGAATTTTTGGACTTCAGAATGTGGGTGGCGTAGGAATTTCCTTTGGTCTGGACCGTATTTATTTGGTGTTAGAGGCTTTGGATCTGTTTCCAAAGGCTATTCTGGCTGGACCGCAGGTGTTTTTTGTGAATTTCGGGGATTCAGAATCTTTGAAAGCCATGACATTGGTGCATAAGCTAAGGAAATTAGGAATTTCCTGTGACTTGTATCCCGCGGCGAGTAAGGTGCAAAAGCAAATGAAATACGCCCACCAAAAAGGAGTACAGTACGTAGCGCTTTTAGGCGCTCATGAAATTGAAAAAAATATCTTGGTACTGAAGCATATGGATAGTGGGGACCAGATGGAGTATTCTTTAGATGAAATGGAAGCTATTGCAGCTATTTTTTAAATGCCCATTAAAGTTTTAGATATAAAAAAAGCATCCTATACGGATGCTTTTTTTATTAAGTACACTTATGATTTAGTCAAAATAGCTAAACGTCTCTCCAGATTTGATGGTTAGAAGCGTTTCGTATATGAGTCTAATGACATTTTCTACATCTTCTTTTTGAACCATTTCTACGGTGGTGTGCATATACCTTAAAGGCAATGAGATAAGTGCAGAAGCAACCCCTCCGTTGCTATATGCAAAGGCATCTGTATCTGTTCCTGTAGATCTAGAAGAAGCCATTCTTTGAAACGGTATATTGTTTTTCTCCGCTGTTTCAATAATTCTAGCCCTTAATTTGTTTTGCACCGCAGGCGCATAGGAAATAACCGGTCCATCTCCTAGCTGGGTAAGCCCTTGTACTTTTTGCTCGATCATTGGAGTAGTGGTGTCATGACAAACATCTGTGACAATAGCGATATTAGGTTTTATGGTTTGGGTAATCATTTCTGCTCCCCTTAGGCCAATTTCTTCTTGAACAGAATTGGTGATATACAATCCAAATGGAAGCTTCACCTTGTTTTCGTGTAACAATCGAGCTACCTCTGCGATCATAAAACCACCTGCCCTGTTGTCTATTGCTCTACATACAAACTTATTGCCATTGAGTACTTGGAAAGTGTCTGGATAGGTAATGACACAACCTACGTGTACTCCCATTTCTAATACTTCCTTTTTGTTTTTAGCACCAATGTCAATGCATATGTTGTCTAATTTTGGAGTGTCTTCCTTGTCATTTTTCCTGGTGTGTATTGCTGGCCAGCCAAAAACACCCTTAACAATACCTTTATCTGTGTGAATGTTCACCCATTTAGAAGGAGCAATCATATGGTCGGATCCTCCGTTTCTTATCACGTAGATAAGTCCCTCTTCTGTGATGAAATTTACATACCATGAAATTTCATCTGCATGGCCTTCTATGACCACTTTAAAAGGAGCATCTGGGTTTATAACCCCTACTGCAGATCCGTATGTGTCTGTAATAAAAGTGTCTACATATGGTTTTAAATAATCCATCCACAGCTTTTGTCCTTCCCATTCGTAACCTGTAGGTGCTGCATTATTGAGGTATTTTTCTAAAAACGCTTGAGAAGCGTCGGTCATTATAGGTTTGTGTTCCATGATTCTAAATTTGTTGCTAATGTAATAATATTCACTTTTATTTAGCACTGTTGTCTGTTCTTTATCCTTAATTTTGTAAACAAATTATAGCGACTTTTAAAGCGAATGAAACAGCTTTGTATGATTGTTTTGGTGTTTGTGTGTAGTGGAGTTTCTTCTGCTCAAGACACTATATCGCAAAATCAAACACAAAAGGAATTTGTGAAACTCCAAGGAGATGCCTATTTCTCTTCCTCTATTCCTTTAAATGAAGTAGTTGTTTTTGCAGACATGAAGTTTCAGTCTACCCAAGAGATTTATAGGTATTTACTGCTTAAGCGTAGAACTATCAAAGTGTACCCGTATGCTAAATTGGCTGCTGAGAAACTCACAAGCTTGCAGGACAGTATTTTGCAGCTTTCTTCTAATAGAAAGAAAAAGAAATACACCAAGCAAATGCAAAAGTATATAGAAGGTACTTTCTCGGATGAATTAAAGAAGCTTACCCGATCTGAGGGCCAAATTCTTGTTAAACTAATTTTTAGACAAACGGGCTCATCTTCATATGACTTAGTGAAAGACCTCCGCTCTGGTTGGCGTGCTTTTTGGTATAGCACCACAGCAAGAATGTTTAAGATCTCTTTGAAAGAGGAGTTTCACCCAGATCTTGTCCAAGAAGATTATCTTATAGAAGACATTCTTCAAAGGGCTTTTGTGGAGAATAAGCTAGAGTATCAAGCTTCTGCTTTAAATTATGATTTTGCCAAGTTGTATAATAAATGGAAGACTGAAAAAAAGTCTCCATAATTCTTGTAAGCTTCATTTGTTTGTACTATTTTTATTTCCCTCATTTTTTTTTGAGGATGCAAATGACTGGTTTTAAGTGCTTTTGACAAGAGGGCGAAAAAAAATTTAAAAAACTTTTATTTTTGCCTTTTAAATCGAAAAACTCGTTCTATATTTGCACCCGCTTTGGGAGACAGAGCGAGAATAAAAAAACAAGTTCATAGACATATTGAAAAGACAGCGCGTAGAATCATAGCGATATGGTTTTACAATAAGATTGAATTAAATTATCCTTAAAAAGAGTT
>JAQWFV010000084.1 GCA_029238555.1 Flavobacteriaceae bacterium | reverse complement strand
GAAAGAAGCTATGCGCGCCAAAGATACGGTGGCATTGTCTTCTTTAAGAGCTATAAAATCTGCTCTTTTATTGGCCCAAACAGATGGGTCAGGCGCCACCATGAGTGAGGCAGACGAAATTAAAATTGTTCAAAAATTAGTAAAACAGCGTCAAGATTCAGCAGCCATTTACAAGGAGCAGGGAAGAGAAGATTTGGCCCAACCCGAATTAGATGAGGTTGCTGTATTGGCCCAGTTTTTACCCGCCCAACTGTCAGAAGAAGAAGTTAAAGCAGTTGTTGCGGAAATCATTGCTGCAACAGGCGCAACGGGTATGCAAGATATGGGTAAGGTAATGGGTCAGGCCAGCGCAAAACTTGCTGGAAAAGCAGACGGTAAAACCATTTCAACAGTGGTTAAGGCACTTTTAAATGCCTAATTTCACTTTGGCTAATACACTTGCTCGCGTGGCACTAATAGGGGTATTATTTTTTTTAAGTAGTACCTCTGTGGCATCAGCACAAGAGACCTACACTTGGAATGCTGTTTTTGCAGATTATCAGCTAGATTCTGTTCAAGGCATTCGATTAGAAACCCACTACAGAACAAAAGATTTTTGGGGAGGTCAGCAGCAGTTTATTTTACGTCCCTCTTATCTTAGAAAGTTAAATTCACAAATCACCTTGTCTGGAGGCTATTCCTTTTTAAATACCGAAAAGCAAGCGGTCTTTTTGGAAGAGCACAATGTCTGGCAGCAGATTTTTTATACTATCCCTTTAGAAAAGAGCACTTTTTTTGGATGGCTAAGGGTAGAAGAGAGGTGGGTAGAGAACACCGCTTCTGAATTTGATTTTGGTGGCAGGTTTCGTATTAGATTTGGATGGAGAAAACCTATTTTAGGTTTGGGAAAAAATTTCGAATTCATGGCTTTTAACGAGGTTTTTATGTTTACAAAAAACTTATTCCCCCACACTTTTAACCAGAACTGGACCTTTCTAGGTTTTAGGGCCGTATTGTCTCCAAAAGCCACTTTAGTGAGTGGTTACCAGCGCATCCATCAAGACAAACAAGGGGCTATTTTAGAAAAAAATCTTTGGTCTTCTATTCTCTTTATTCGCTTGTAAAAAATTCCTAATTTTAAGCATGCAACAGCAGATTAAAAAATTAGCCCAAAGCCTGTTGGTCATACTATTGGCATATGTAGGTGTTGTAGTCCTTGTTTTTATAGGGTTATTTAATGCCGCACAGCCTGAAAAATATGTCCCTATACCGGTTGCTGAGTACCAGACGGATCTAGAAGCAGCTGTTTATGCTACCCAAGATCCATCACTACAGTTGGGATACGAAGTCTTAGTAAACACCTCCAAAGTAATAGGGCCACTGGTGGCCGATACCGCTAAGCGCACCACTGGAAACAATCTAGAGTGTATTTCTTGTCACCTCAATGAAGGCACCAAAGCCTTCGGAATTCCCTTAAATACTGTGCTAGATCGTTTCCCACAATTCAGGGGAAGAGAAAATAAAATAGGCACCATAGAAGACCGAATTAATGGCTGCCTGACTAGAAGTATGAATGGTAAGCCTTTGAATCCCAACGCTCAAGAGATGAAAGCCTTAGTAGCTTTTCTAGGCTGGCTAAACAAGGAAACAACCAGGGAAGAGGGCAATAATTTGTATGCCACAGCAATGGAAAAAGGCTTAAAGCCTATGGAATGGCCCAACCGCCCTGCAGATTTAAGCCATGGCGTACAGGTTTTTGAGCAGCAGTGTGTGTTATGTCATAGCAAGAATGGACAGGGTGCTAAAGCTACCGAGGGGCAATATTTGTATCCGCCTTTATGGGGCGCAGACAGTTATAATAATGGCGCTGGAATGACCCGATTGCTCACTGCAGCTTCTTTCATTAAATACAATATGCCTTTTGGGGTGAGTCACCAAAACCCTTTACTCACAGATGAAGAGGCCTATGATGTAGCGGCTTATATGAACCAGCAGCAAAGACCTGAAAAAGCCGCTTTATCAGCAGATTTTCCAGACCGGACTAAAAAGCCTATGTCTACGCCTTATGGTCCTTATGCAGATCCATTTCCAATTGAACAGCATCAGCTAGGACCCTACGGACCCATTGCTGATTATTATAAAAAAGAGTACGGTATTGTGAAGGTAAAGTAGTAAAAAGCATTTAACTTTACCGTCTAATTAGGCTGCGTAGTTCAACTGGATAGAATATCAGATTTCGGCTCTGAGGGTTGGGGGTTCGAAGAATTTTATAATTATTAATCTTTAACGAATAAAATCCAGTAAATTCATGCCTTCAGGTAAGATTTTATTTAAATATAGCAACTATAATTAATAACCAAATTTACTGTTATTAATTGATTTTGGCAATCGATTTGGCATTAATTCTGCTTATAAAGCTATTAAACAGATTTGAGCTTATTAATCCCAAAAAGTTTCAGTACATCACTTGATTTAAAGTGAGGGGTGGGTTTTACAGAAACGGTTTTCTTTTTTGAGGTTGGTCGTGATATCTATATATAATCTAAAACCTATACCTAAGCATCATTTCACTGGTATTGGCTCTGAGTGCTGTGCTACTTGT
>JAQWFV010000083.1 GCA_029238555.1 Flavobacteriaceae bacterium | reverse complement strand
GGCAAATAAACCCCTTGTGCCAACATAGCGTGAAAGTATTTTTTAAAAGTTTCATTGTCGCCTGCAGCTGCAGAAGAAAAATCTGTTATAGCAGCCTCACAAAAATGAACAGAAATCATGGAACCCAGCCTATTGATCGTATGGGGAATACCGTGCTTGAGTAGCACGCCTTCTATCCCTTTATGTAAATAGGCTGTTTTTTCTGCCAAACGTTTGAATACCGCTTTGTCCTTTGATAGTGCTTGTAACATGGCCAAACCTGCACTCATAGCAAGCGGATTCCCAGACAGCGTTCCCGCCTGATACACCGGTCCATCTGGCGCCAAATAATTCATTATTTCTGTCCTAGCTGCAAATGCTCCTACCGGCAAACCACCACCAATTACTTTTCCAAAACAAACAATATCTGCGGAAATATCCAAAACCTCTTGGGCCCCACCTGCTGCCAGTCTAAAACCAGTCATAACCTCATCAAAAACAAGTAATATGCCCTCATGACTACAAAGTCTTTTTAGGCCTTGAATAAAACTAGCTTCTGGTGGAATACAGCCCATATTACCGGCTACTGGCTCAATAATAATTGCAGCAATGTCATTCTTGTGTTCTTGCACCAATTGTTGCACCCCTTCCAAATCGTTATAATCTGCCAAAAGGGTGTCTTTTGCCGTTCCTTTTGTCACGCCAGGACTACTAGGAGCACCAAAAGTTACTGCACCACTCCCCGCCTGTATTAAGAAAGCGTCTGAATGTCCGTGGTAACAACCCTTAAATTTAATGATCTTATCTTTTTTCGTAAACCCCCTGGCCAAGCGAATGGCACTCATACAGGCTTCTGTGCCTGAATTGACAAATCTAATTTTATCTATACCAGGGACCATACTCACTGCAAGTGAGGCCAATTCCGTTTCAATAGCGGTGGGCATTCCAAAAGAGGTGCCCAAAGCAGCTTTTTCTGTTACGGCTTTTAAAACAGGCTCGTAAGCGTGCCCTAAAATAAGAGGGCCCCATGAGGCAATAAAATCTACATACCTATTTCCGTCTACGTCGTACAGGTATGCTCCTTTAGCACGTTCAACAAAAATAGGGGTTCCTCCAACTGCTTTAAAAGCCCTTACTGGAGAGTTTACACCGCCTGGGATTACTTTCTGTGCCGCTTTAAAAAGGGCGCTACTTCTCTGATAATTCATTTATTCAATACTTATTTTAAGTGAGGCACCCACCTGAATGTCATTGCTCCTAAGACCATTGATCTTCTTGAGTGTGTCTACAGTAAGACCGTATTTTTTGGAAATTCCAAAAAGAGTGTCTCCTTTTTGAACTTGGTGCGTACGGCCAGTCGTTTGCCTTTTTCTAGGATTCTGATTGTTTTTTGAAATAATTTTCTGGACCTTTCTGGGGTGGTCGTATTGGTCTAACCTATACTTTTCTATCTGAGCAATAAGCTTGGCGGGATATTTAGGATCAGTCGCATAGCCCGCTTTTTTTAATCCCCTTGCCCAAGCTTTATAATCTGTGGTTCGGTAGTTAAATAAAAACGCGTATCTGCTACCATTGGCTAAAAACAAACTGTGGTCTCTGTAGGACTCTCTGGGATGTAGGTACTTCCTGAAGCACTCCCCTTTTTCGTCGTCGTCATGAGTGGTGGAAGGACCCCGCCATTTGGTATGACATTTTATTCCAAAGTGGTTGTTAGACTTTCGGACCAAATTACTGCTGCCAGCACCGCTTTCTAAGAGTCCTTGGGCTAGGGTAATGCTGGCAGGAATACCATAAGCTTCCATTTCCTCTAAGGCAATGGGTGCGAAGGTACGAATGTACTCTTCTGCAGAATTAAAGGTATAGGTGGTGAATCCGCCTGTGTTTTCACCCAAGGATTTGTTGGGCTGAACCCCTTGTCTGCTTGATTTTTTGTAGGCCTTTTTTGACTGAGCATAGCTGCGCTTCTTTTTTGCGAAACAGCCACTGAGCAATAACGCAATACAAACCAATCCTAAAAAAGATTTCAATCTCATAGTAACCATTTTATACCCTGCTTCTGTAATTTTTCATTCATGCCTTTAATGGCTTGCAACCCCCCTGTATGAATCATTAGAATATGGGCTCCAGATTCAAAATAATCATTCGCAATGAGGTCCATGACGCCAAAAACCATTTTAGCAGTATAAATGGGATCCAAAACTATGCCCGTATCCATGTTAAATTGGTTGGCAAAATGCACCAGTGGAGGGGTCACTTTTGCATAACCCCCAAAATGATACGATTCAAAAAGGGACCAATTATTCTGCTGGGTAAAATTACAAATATCTTTTTGCAAAAAAGCGCCTTTTAGGGCTGGAAATCCAAGAATTTCTTGGTGGTCAAATGCAGCTTCTGCCAATCCAGATAGCGTGCCTCCAGTACCCACAGCCACGGAAATATGGGTGAATTTAGTGTCTAACACATGGAGTATTTCTGTACAGCCCTTGACCGCTAATGCGTTGGTCCCCCCTTCTGGAATGAGATAAAAATGACCAAAAGTCTCTTGCAATTTGGCCACAAATTGTGGCCGATGCTTTTCTTTATAAGCCTCCCTAGTCACAAAATGAAAAGACATTCCATGAGATTTTGCTTTCTCAAGGGTGGGATTCAAGGGCAGACTGGCCAATTCTTCTCCACGAATTACCCCAATGGTTTTAAAACCGTGAACTGCTCCTGCGTAGGCTACCGCGGCAATGTGGTTTGAAAAAGCACCACCGAAGGTGAGCAGCGTATGCTGCTTTGCCGCTTTAGCCGCTTGAATATTGTATTTTAACTTTCGGTATTTATTACCAGAAATACCTGGAAACAACAATTCCTCTCGCTTAAAAGCGAGTTGAATACCTTTCTCACTGAGCAAAGGCAAATCTATTTTGGTATATTGAGCTGTTTCGTTTGTCAATGGACTGATCGGAAATTGATTGTAAAATTCGTATTTTTAACGCTTACAAAATAGCTTTTGCCCCTAAATCTCTATAGCCACTCATATGATGAAAAAATACATTCCTGTAGAAGCAGGTGATTTTTACTACGACCCAAGCGGATATAGGGTATTTACTGCCCAATATCACCTAAAGAGAGGTCATTGCTGCGAGAGTGGTTGTAGGCATTGTCCCTATGGGTATGACCCAAAAACAAACAAGCAATAGCACAGTTTACTCAAAGTAGTCATGTTACGCTGATACTGTTCAATCGTAATTCACCAGATGAACAATGGGAAAGGATGGCATACTTTTTGATTTTGTAGTGATATATTAAATATGTAATCTTTTTAAAACCGGATTTATGATGAGACAAAAACTATTATTTGCATTACCGCTATTCACCTTTATGATGTTTCTCCAAAGTTGCTCCAGCATAAAGGTCATTACAGATTACGATCCCAATGTTTCATTTGATCGCTACAAGACCTATGCCTTTTATAAGGCAGGAATAGATCAGGTGAAAATTTCTGATTTAGACAAGAGAAGGATTTTAAAATCCTTGGAAAACAGTCTGCGAGAAAAAGGTTTTTCTGCCAGTGAGCAACCAGACATACTCCTCAATTTTTTCACCAAAGAAGAGGCCCAAGTAGACATTTACAACAATGCCGGATTAGGATGGGGCTGGGGATGGAATCCATGGTTTTGGCCGGGAATGGGCATGCAAAATACCCAAGTGACCACCAGAGCAAAAGGGCGTTTGTTTATAGACATAATAGACGCTAAAAGCAAAAGACTCCTTTGGCAAGGAAGTGGCGTAGGCTTTTTAGAACCTCAAGACGACCCTTTAAAAAAACAAGCCAACATTCAAAAATTCGTCAATGAAATTATGACTGCTTACCCGCCATCGCTGGAAAAAAAATAAGGGGCTTAGTAGAAAATGGTCTTGTCGTAAGATCCATTAAACAACTCCCTATAAGCTCAGACAATCCAATTATTAAAAAAGCCTTTTTTTTCGAGCATCGGTATATTTTTAAAGATTAAGTGCTTTTTAACCTGTAAAAACTCACTTAAATTCTTAAAACATATGAGGGTATTGCTGCTTAATTTTTGCCATACGCATTCCCAATGTGTGCAGAAATTTCTTATG
>JAQWFV010000082.1 GCA_029238555.1 Flavobacteriaceae bacterium | reverse complement strand
TCTAGGCCAACATAGTCACTGGATTTTCTAAAAAGGCTTGTAGTGTTTGTAAGAAGGCTGCAGCGGTAGCACCGTCCACAGTTCTATGGTCACAAGCCAAAGTAACTTTCATTGTATTTCCAACCACTACAGCACCACCCTTAACAACTGGCTTCTGAACAATTGCCCCTACAGATAAAATAGCAGAATTGGGTTGGTTAATAATAGAGGTAAACTCCTGAATGCCAAACATTCCAAGGTTAGATACTGTAAAAGTACTTCCCTCCATTTCAGCAGGCGTTAACTTCTTATCTCTTGCTTTTCCTGCAAGGTCTTTTACTGCAGCACCAATTTGAGACAGACTCTGCTGGTCTGCAAAACGGACCACAGGCACTACCAAACCATCTGGAACCGCAACTGCAACACCCATGTGCACATGACTGTTAAAACGGGTAGTGTCTCCCTGCCAAGTCGTATTAACTTGTGGGTGCTTTTTAAGTGCCATTGCAGACGCCTTTAAAACCATATCATTAAAAGACACCTTAGTGTCTGGCAGGTTATTTATTTGAGCTCTGGACGCCATAGCATTGTCCATAGCTATTTCTACTGTTAAGTAATAATGAGGCGCTGAGAACTTAGACTCCCCTAAACGCTTAGCAATCACCTTACGCATTTGAGAGTTTTTAACCTCAGTAAAATGCTCTTCTCCGGCGGCCAATAGTGGCGCCTGAGTAGAGGCAGGTGCAGCTGAAGTAGCTGTAGCTGATTGAGCGGCTACAGGAGTAAAACGTTCAATATCTACTTTTACAATTCTACCTTGCTCTCCAGAACCTTTCACTTCTGACAACGAAATTCCTTTCTCTTTAGCTAATTTTTTTGCCAAAGGCGATGCGAAAATTCTTCCAGACTGAACAGATCCATTTACCGCAGCTACTGGAGCTTTTGGTGCTGGTGTTGCCACTGGGGCAACTGCTGCGTCATTTGCAGCTACAGGAGCAGAAGCAACTGTTGTAGCAGCCGCAGGAGCAGATGCTGGGTTAAGTGCTGCTGAGATATCGGCCCCATTTGGGCCAATAATAGCTAATAAAGAATCTACTGGCGCAGCTTCTCCTTCTTGAATACCAATATGTAAAAGTGTTCCAGCATTGAAAGACTCAAATTCCATAGTGGCTTTGTCAGTCTCAATTTCTGCTAGAATATCTCCTTCTTCAATTACATCACCCACTTTTTTAAGCCATGTAGCTACTGTTCCCTCTTCCATAGTATCTGAAAGTCTAGGCATATTAACCACAATAACTCCTTCTGGCAAGGCCGCAGCTGTTGCTGGGGTTGCTGGAGCGGCTGCTTCGGCTACGCTGGCCTCAGAAGCCTCTTGTGCCGCTGGAGCACCACCAGACAATAAAGCGCTAATATCTTCTCCTTTTTCGCCTATAATGGCTAAAAGAGCGTCTACAGGTGCTGCATCTCCTTCTTGAATCCCTATATGGAGTAAAGTTCCTTCATTAAAAGATTCAAATTCCATGGTCGCTTTGTCAGTTTCAATTTCTGCTAGAATATCTCCTTCAGAAATAACGTCTCCAACTTGTTTTAACCATTTTGCCACAGTACCTTCTTCCATGGTATCACTCAGCCTGGGCATGTTTACTACTATTGCCATATCTTTTATTTATGAGGTAAAAATGGATAATCTTTTTGCTCGTACACCATATCGTACAATTGCTGTACTGGTGGATAATCTGAAGCCTCTGCGAAGTCTTCACATTCTTTCACTAAATCTTTAACCCTCTTATCTATTGCTTTAATCTGAGCGTCAGTAGCGTATTTTTTCTTTTTAATCACATCGAGTACTTGAGTGATAGGGTCTATTTTCTTATACTCCTCTACCTCATCTTTAGTCCTGTAATGTTGTGCGTCTGACATGGAGTGACCTCTGTATCTGTAGGTTTTCATTTCTAAAAACGTTGGACCTCCACCGCTTCTGGCGCGTTCCACTGCCTTACTCACTTCTTCTGCTACTTTGACAGGATCCATTCCATCTACAGGCCCACAGGGCATTTCGTAACCAAGACCTAGTTTCCAAATATCTGTACTGTAAGAAGTTCTCGCAACAGAAGTACCCATAGCGTAGCCATTGTTTTCACAGATAAAAACTACTGGCAATTGCCACAACATAGCCAAGTTAAAAGTCTCGTGAAGCGATCCTTGTCTCACTGCACCATCGCCCATATAACAAAGTGTCACGCCATTTTGTTTAAAGTACTTGTCTGAAAATGCTAAACCAGCACCTAATGGAATTTGACCACCTACAATTCCGTGACCACCATAAAAACGGTGCTCTTTAGAAAAAATATGCATAGATCCACCCATACCTTTAGAGGTACCTGTTACTTTTCCATATAATTCAGCCATAACTTTTTTGGGATCTACTCCCATTCCAATAGGCTGAACGTGATTTCTGTAAGCAGTGATCATTTTGTCACAAGTCAAATCCATTGCGTGCAATGAACCCGCTAGTACTGCTTCTTGACCATTATAAAGGTGTAAAAACCCTCTTACTTTTTGCTGGATGTAAACGGCAGCTAATTTGTCCTCGAACTTTCTCCAGAACAACATGTCTTCATACCACTTAAGGTAAACCTCTTTAGTTACTTTTTTCATATACTTATATTTATATGTATTTCGTTGGATGGAAAGCAAAAATACAGATAAAATGGCTTCTGCAAAAAAGATTGCTTAAAAAGATAGCACAAAAGCGACATTAAAATACCGATTGGTATTTTAAATATTTTAAGTACCTGACGTTTAATTGATTAATTATAAATTAAGCTCAAATTTATTTTAAAAATTTAGCGCTAAATGCGAAGGGCAGTAGGTCTAAAACACTGTTGCAATATACAATTTTCCCACTAGCACCCATAAAAATAATAGGAATTGAAGTAGATTGTTTCTGCTGGTATTCCGCGAGAGTTTGCCTACAATTCCCACAGGGTGAGGCAGGTATTTCTGAGGGATCCAAATGGGTGTTGGCGGTCACTGCTATGGCTTTGATTGGAACACCTGGATATTGGGCTGAGGCATAAAATATAGCCACTCGCTCTGCGCAAAGTCCTGAAGGATAGGCAGCGTTCTCTTGATTATTCCCTCTTACAATAACGCCATTGTCCAACAATACAGCTGCCCCTACGCTGAAATTTGAATAAGGTGCATAAGCATTTGCTCTAGCCAAAACAGCTTCCTGCATTAGGGATTGAAAAGATGAACTTAGTTCCTCGAGGGTCTCGAAAAGGGAGTATTCAAAAGTATGGGTTTGAACAGGCATAGATTGATTTAATTAGGGGAGTTAAATGACAAGGAAAACCTCAAGGTATTCTCTAATGGGTTTCTGACTTGTGCCGTGGAAAAAAGATACGATAAATCTATTTGAAAACTTTTAAAAGCAATCCCTGAACCCAAGGTAAAAAAACGCCTGGATCCCGTAAATTGCGATTCTGTAAAATACCCTGTTCTAAGCATGAATATCTTTCTCAATGTATATTCCAAGCCAATTCCTAGACGCCACTCTTTGAGTTCGTCTGAAAGACCTCCTGGCGCATCTGAAAAAGAATCCAATATACCACTGACAAAATCTAATTCTTGAAACTCAGCTAAGTCTGCGCTGTCTATGACTCCGTCTTCATTGTAATCTTGCGGCATAGGGACCAGGAATTTATTTAAATCAATAGAAACGGCTAACATGCTATTGGGACCATAAATAAAATCATACCCTAAACCCAACCCCAAATTAGAAGGTAAAAAATCTTCCTGACCATTGGCATCATAAGCAATTTTAGGCCCTAAATTTGAGATATTCAATCCCCACCTCCATCTGCCGTCAAAGGCTGGAAAAGCTTTTATATCTCCCTGATAATAGGCAGAAACGTCTACAGAAAAACTGCTTGCAGCCCTGCTGTCTATGCTGGTCTCCTGTGGAAATTTTAAATTAGATCTAATAAAACGTCCAGCCACCCCCATGCTCATTCTTGGAGACAGCTTTAAAGCATAACTACCGTCTATAGCTATTTCATTGGGCTTTGTGATCACTCCTGGGTCTGAAGCAAACTGCCTTAATTCTATGGCCCCTAAGGTAAAATACCGCAGGCCTATAGAAAAAGCCGAGCGGTTGGTTGGTTTCTTAAAATAGTATCCGCTCAAAAGCGCTATATCAGAAATAATACTCTCTAAGTAAGGCGTATATCCCAAACCAAGTCCTGATTTTCTATCAGAAAAAACATATTTTGAGGCATTCCATTGCATGGAAAAAGCATCTGGAGCTGTGGCCACTCCAACGTCTCCCATTCCAGAAGACCTGGCATCGGATGCAATATTCAAAAAGGGTACCGCAGTTGTTATCACGGAATTTTGCTCCTGAGACAATGCCTTGGAAAAACCTAAAAAAGTAAATAAAATAACAATAAAAGATTTCATAAAGGGTTTAAAAAAATAACGTAACAATAAGGTAAATATTGCAGCAATATATAGTAGTAAATTTACTTTTTAAATAAAATATAATATTCGTTAAATTAATTCTTTGGTTAAATGAACAATAAATTACATGAAAATGGGTTCTAATAACACAGAAATGAGATAAAATTTTATTGAATACACTCTAGACTCT
>JAQWFV010000066.1 GCA_029238555.1 Flavobacteriaceae bacterium | reverse complement strand
GGTGGTGGTGTTTTTATTTGTTCCGTCATTGGAACCTCCTCATCTAACTGATCTTCTACATTTAATGTGAAGTCAAAGCTATTGTCTTCATCGTACGTTTTCCATTCCAAAGCACGCCAAGTAATAAACATTGTTAAACACAGTCCTATCACAAAGTACAAGCCAATGTTTTTGGTTAAATCTGCTTTGGGATTCTTTTTTGGTTCCATATTATTCGGTTTAGTGATCGCTAATTTAAAACTTTATTTATAAAAATAACAACTAATTTATTTGATTTTCTTGATTGAGGCGCTTCATGAGCTCAAATGAGAGCAGCACAGCAATCAAAACACCTAAGGCATTGGCCAATCCGTCCTGCCATTCTCCATATCTTCCGGGGACTAAGCTCGCTTGAATAACTTCAATTATCATGCCATAAAAAACATGAAAAAGAGCACTACCCCAAACAATCTTGTGAAAGCTACCTTTTTTCTCAAAAAACAAAGCCAAGAAAAACAGCCCTTGCAAGAATGCGTAAAAACCTATATGCGCAAGCTTGTCAAGGTATGGAATAGAGGGTAAAGATGTTGCTGCTATTGGCGTAAGACTCAGATAAGTCAAAAGGCCTAAAAAACAAAAATACCCCAGCCATAGCAAGGTTCTTTTAGGCACCTATCAAAGCTTTGTAATCTGCGTCTGAAAGCAAACTGTCAATTTCAGAAGCATCTGAAATTTTTAATTTAATCATCCATCCAGCTTCGTAAGGATTTGTATTTACATCTTCCGGAGTATCTTCTAATCCTTCATTGAATTCAATAACCTCACCAGAAAGCGGAAGAAATAAATCAGACACTGTTTTAACAGCTTCTACCGTACCAAAAACAGCATCCTTCTCCAGACTTTCATCTAAAGTGTCTACCTCAACATATACAATGTCTCCCAATTCTGACTGGGCAAAATCTGTGATTCCAACGGTCGCTATATCTCCGTCTATTTTAACCCACTCGTGGTCTTTAGTATACTTTAATTCTGCTGGTATATTCATCTTAAAACGATTAGTTATTTCGCAAATGTAACCCAATTTAGAGCGCCATACAAGACCCTAAAAGAAGTTTTTATCAATTTCCAAAATTGTATCTCAAACTAATCCCTGTATTGATAAGACTCTGAGGAAAAGCGGTAGAAACTGCGTATTTTGAGAAGGTGAAGTCGTAAAAGAAAAGGGCATTTAAATTCTGACTCAAGGCGTATTCTGCCCTGAGCTTGGCAGATAAGAAATACTGACCGGCACTCACCTGAGTATTGTCTAATTCCAGGTTGCGAATCAGGGTATAATTGTCTCTAAGACTCAAATCTGCTTTAATATTTAAATCGCTCTTTAAGCGCTGTTTAGATCCTCCAATATTGGTCACAAACTGTACATCTTTAATTCTGTATCCCAGACCTAAAGTAAATTCTTTTCCTTGAATTTCTGTGAGTAGATTATTGTCAAAACTCATGGAAAGTGCCCGATCCATTTTCATTTCAAAGAGCATACTTAAATTGTTTTTACTCTCAAAATCAATACGCACTAACGGATTAAATTCGTCATTCAGCACCAAGTTATTAAAAATATAATCAGGCCTTACATCTGAGGTTTCTGGATTAAACCTGCTGTTCTCTTTTTCTAAATTGGTCGCATAGGAGTTTACACTATAGGCCGCCCTGTACCCATGGCTAATAGTAAATCTGGTAAAATGGTCTTTGAACCAATCCAAACGCATGAGTCCCGTATATTTCATATTCCAATTGGGAATAGGGGTTTTGTCAAAAGCAGAAAGACCCACTTTCTCTGGAGACACCCCTGTATAAGCCGCAATAAATGAGGCCAATAACACCTGTTGACTGGTTTTACCATAAGATTGTGGGAAACCATTGGCATCTAAATCTGCTGGCAATTCTGGACGCGCAGCAGAAAGCCTATTGGCAATAGGCAATCTATTGGCCTTAAATGATTCAAAGTTCTCAGAAAATTCTTGCGTCCCAGAAGAAAAGAAGGTCTTTATCATTAGGGTAGACATGCTAAAATTACCCTGGGTATTTCCCAGCAATGACTCATAATTAAACGTAATCGCGTCTGATTGATCAATCCTAAAGGTTTCTCTTAAGTTACTCGTGTACTGCTTGTCTGCAAAAAGATCAATGGTCAGATCTGGAATAGGTTGGGCGGTAGCATTAAATTTTATTTGACTGTTATGGGTACTTAAAAACGGTTCATTGAAATTTTCAAAAGTAGTGAGCCACCCCCTCCTCGCAGCATTAAAGCGCACGTCTGATTGGCTGCCAAAAACAAAACCCATACTAGGCCTATTCGTGCCCAAGAAACCTATTCGCTGGGTAAAACCAGGTAAAAACTTACCGTTGTTTTCAGAATAATTAAAGGTCACTCTTTTGACCATAGTGGCCAGATTGAGGAGGAAATTTGAGGCATCGGCCGGAGGCCTAGAAGTTGTATTGGTGTCAAAAGGATTCTGAGATCGATTGGTATTAGACACCTTTTTTCGCCCGTTTAATCCCAAAAACTGATATAAGCGTTGCATGCCTAAGCCTGCAGTTAGATTGTGAGTATTGGCATTTTGAACCGTATTCATTTCCTCACCCGCCACTTGTCTCAAAGCCTCTCCACCGCGCTGCCACTCAAAATTGGCCGTGTAAGAATACTGGGCGTTGATAAAGTTTAAAAAAGGAAACTTAGCGAACGGCAACTCGTAATTTAATTGTAATTCCTGGACAAATCTATTGGACTCTCCGTAGTCAAAAAAGCCATCCCATATGGCGTGATCTTCATTAATAACGCTTTGCTCATTGTCCAATTCATTAAAATAATTACGGACAATATTGTTAGAGGCCGCTGTTAAATTAAGCCGCAGAGATTTGGTCACATTTTGATTAATGGCATACTGCCAATTGAATAGATAATTGCGTTGTTGTAAGAAAGGCAAAGCCAAAAGATCCTCTCCGCCGGTTCGGACCTCTCTGAATTGCTGCTGACTAAAAGAGCGGTCAATCGTTGCGTTCACCGAAAAACTGTTGGGCAAAAGATTCAAGTTTATGTCCTTTAACCACTTCCAATACCTACTGGTGAGAATGGAGTCTTTTTTAGCGAGCGGCGCCAATATCAAAGGCTTAAAATTATGGCCGTAAACAAAGCCTGTTTTAAGCTGCTGGTCTTCTAGTTTTTGTATTTCAAAATCCCTGTGCTCCGTGTGGTTGTAGGCATAATTTAAGGTGAAATTATCCAAACTATAGAAACGTTTGGGGGAATTTTCCTGCGCGACACTATTTTTCCTCACCCCTAACATACTAAGGCTCGTTCGCTTGGTATAGGTCTCTGCCTGCTGTTCAATTACTTTGGCTATTGGGCCGCTGGCCGATGCCGCAATGCGGTCCCCTAACTTTAAATCTTCATAAACAGGGTCAAACTCTGGACGGCTCTTCACTTCAGAAATACCGTAATTCAAGGGCAATTGCACTCCCCAATCCTCCGGCAATAATTTACCCACATTAATTTGAGTAACCAAGTCATAAGACAAGGCGTCTTCCCTAGCGCGCTCGTTGGGCATTTGATCCAAGGCCCCAAAACCACTACTACTCGTAGCACCATTGGCTGAAATAGAAACAAGGTCTGCTATATTGGCGTCTAAAGCGGCAATAGCTGCCCAGCCCCCTTGATTATCTAAACCAGCGAGACGCAATTCATTGAACCAAACCTCTGCACGCTGGGCTTTATTAGAGACGTTTTTAACCCCCACCATAATACCTCTGAGATTACCAAGCGAAGGGTTTCCTTTAATACCTATTCTCATCACTCCCGCTGTTCTGGGTGCCAAAGCGTCTACAGCAGTTAAGCTACCGCCCAAATAATCGTAGTAAGTGAGTTGGTTTAAACTTTGATTGGCTATACCCAAAGATTTAATTTGTGCCAAAACAGCTACTGGAATGTCTAATTCGTTGGCAGAAGGCCATACTTCTTCAGGACTATTGGCTCCATGTGGGGTAAAATTCAAAGGCAATTCTATCTGATAGAAATTTTCTGAAAAATCAGTTCCCATCCTTAAAAAACCAACCATTGGCTGCTCAGCAATAGAGAAATCTGTTTCAACAATCTGCTCCGCATGCATAAACATTTTCAATCTTTTGTATTGACGAAGGTCAAATTGGGTATTTTTAAACACCCCTCTTGCGTCTTGGGGAGCCAATTGTTTTACCACCAATGACAAGGATTGTTCGTTTTGCCGTATGATGGTGTTGTTGTTATTGAGCTGCTCTCTGAGTACCCCAGGAGGTAAGGCATATGCAATAGGAACTCTAGTACTATTTTCCTCCACATTAACCGTATTCACCTCTAATTGGGTGCCTATCTCTAAGGGGGTATTTAAAGGGTCTGTTTGGAGCGCTCCCTGATACACCCGCCAATCTCCCCTCACCAAATCCAAACTGGCGAATCGCAATAATACTGGATCGGAAAAATTGGTTAAATACATGCGAATAAAACTCATAGACCTAAAATCTGCAATCCCACCTACCGCATTGGTAAAGTTACTGAGGGGCACCTTGTATTGGATCCATCTTGTTGGCAACTGTTCTCCATTGGGAAGCTTAGGGCTCAAGCCTTCCTTAATATCTGTAACAAAGGGGTCGTTTATATCTGTACCAGGTTTAATTTCAATCCTATACTCGTAATAACTGTTCACGGTATTCATGGTTAAATCCCGATCAATATCTTCTACATCTGGAAGCGTCGTGGACCCTCTTTTGGTATTGGTTACAGCTACAGGGGCGTTGCCCTGTGGGTTATTAAAATCCAGATATCGTTCCGGTATGCTTCCCTGTCTGTCTAAATAATACCTGAAATTATCTCCAGCAGGATCCTCTCCAGAATTGTTTGTATATACCGCTCTCTCGTCCTGGTCATTCAGTCCGTCCAGACCAATATCTTGTTGGGTTCGGTGTTGTGCATTAGCGTCAAAAGCATAAACCAAAGACTGGGTCGCTGGAACTTTACCCCAGGAAGACTGCGCTACAAGAGGTTCTTGCCCTTCTAAAGGCAATCCGTTTTCGTATTGCTTGCGTCCATCTTTTAAAATGTCTTCTGAAATATTTCCAATATTCAACACCAGTTCTCCACCGTCACTCCCTATTCCGTCTAGATATGGATCCATGACCCAGAATTGAACGAATTCTATATTGGCTTGTTCAAAATTTGTGGTGCTCAGTGGCCTCATAATTCCACCCCATTTTTGATTTTCAGAAAGGGCATTGAAATTTCCATTATTGTTATATGGGCCTTTATCTTGGGGGTAATAAGCCAAATCCAGGGTAGGATTTACGGTGGTTTGTCCCTGGGCAATGTCTGTCTGAGGAAAGACCTCATCAATAAAAATACGCCTACTGGCTTGGGTAGAAATGTCATTATTATTGACCCCTGAAGGACGCTGAAAGGTGTAAAAAATGGGATCAATGGTGTACCATGCCAATTTACTCCTGCCGTAACCATTTCTGAGATTTTGGGTATCTTCTGGAGAGGCACCATATAAATTTGCCCCGTCTGGCGCAAACTCTAAAGGCGTACTAGCGAGAGACCAGCCCAAAGCACTTCTAATATCTATGAGTGATTGTGCTCCTTCAAAATCATCTAAATAGGTGGTGGTCTCTCCCCTGAAATCTGCATTTCTTGGAGCTCCAGGAGCTAAAAAGGCCACTTCTCCTCTTAGCGAAAGCATAGAAGGGACGTCTGTTTTAACATGGGGAAGGTAATTGGCCCAACGGGTCAGAAATGGTAGTGAAGTAGTTAAATTGGTGTTGAAACCAAAAATAGTGTTATTTACGGCTTCTGTCCCATAATTAGATTTCTGTGTGAGTGGTCGTTCATTGAGATTGAGTAATGTTCCCCCTAAGGTAAAATTATCTGAAAACTGGTGTATGACATTTACTCCAGTAAAACGCCTATTCTGTTGGCCAAAAACTGCGTTGTCTTCTACCGAAATTTCAATAGGCACATTAGAGGCCTGCAAACTTGGGTCCAATAACTGAACCGAACCTGCGGTGTAATTTACGGTATAATCTAATCCTTCCTGAAGTAATCTACCTCCTGCTGTTACCCGAACAGAACCCCTAGGTACATTTAAAGCGCCTATGGGAATTCCATTAAAACCTTCAGATTTAAATTGCCCTTTTAAAATAAACTTGTTCTTTTCTGGCTCCTGTAATGCTGCAGCTTTAGTTCCTTTATACAAAGATCTAAAGACATATTTTTTTTGATGTGCGGTGAAATCTTCTTCTCCCAAAGCATCGTAATCTCCCCCTCCTAAAACCTTAAAAAGATGATTTCCAAAAGGCTCTACTGTGGTGAAAATAATGTGGCCATTTTCAGTGTTGACTGTTTTCCCAGGCAGGAAATCAAAGAAACCGTCACCACCCTCTTGTATATCTTGGTAGGCATTTAATCGGTCTAAATTAAAAACCTCCAGCAAAATTCGCTCGTTTAATGGCTTTGGACTTTGGGGCCAATTTGGCGCATTTTCTACTGGGGTAATATAATTTCTTGGACTCGGATCTGCATAGATAATATTGAACCTAAAATCTTCTTGACTTAAAGAATATGCCCCTACCGGATAAATATTTTTCATCATCAAATCCCAAATAGGATCCTTTACTTGCGTAATATTACTTTTCAGCAATTTAACTACAAGGGTGTTGTTTATGATGGGCTCATTGGTTGTGGCATTATTGCTCGCAGAAACACCTCCGTTGGCAAACTCACCTACCTGGTATACTTTTCCTAGATAAGTATACTGATAAGCCACCCCTAAAACCTCATCAGAAGACAGTTGTTGGTTCAGTGATATATACCCTAAACTAGGGTGAAAAGTAAAATCCCTTTGCTCGTCTAATTTTCTAGCATTTTCTAAAATTGCGTAATCAAAGCCTTGATTGGCTTTGTAGCCTGGAATATCGAAACCTGCCTCTACTGTAGCTATTTCACGAATATTGTCATTCAAAAACCCACCCCTACTCATTTTTTCAGGGTTTAAGGCGTTTTTCTCATTTGAGGGCAACAAGCTCGATTCTGTGGTATTAATAAAACCTGAAGCTGGAACACCCAAACGTCCCATCCTTGTTTTTTCTATAGCAGCCTCTCCCAAATCTTGAAGGGCTACCACATTTCTAATGTTTTGTGTTTGTTGTGAACGGTTGGTTACCCAAACTTCTATTCTGGTAATTTGCACCTGACTATTGACAAAGGGATATTCTGCTAATGCCTGATCGTATTGATCCCTAAAAAAATGAGATAAGAAAAAATGCTTGTCCTCTTCGTAATCTAATGCGGTTAAGGAGAAATCTGTCAGCGTACCACCGCCCCTAGCCATTACAGAACTGTTTTGAGAACGCTGCTCTGAAAGCACTGCGGTAATTTGAGTCCGACCAAATTGCAACTGTGTCTTTACCCCAAAAAGACTTTGTGCTCCAGTAATTAAACTACTGTTGAGGGGCATATTCACATTACCCACCTCAATATTTCTTAAAATATTATCTGCATTTGGGTTAAAAAATTGGTCTTTGGCTGCATTGAGTGCATTCACTGCAGAGGGGTCTTCTAATAACCCCTGGTTTTGGATAGATTGCGCCAAGCCTCCAACCTTAGTTTGTCCTAAGGTGTTTTTAGCATTGTCTAAAAGCTCATTTGGCGCTACACCCACTACGTCCTTCACAGTGGGAGGCACATAGGCAATTTTGATCAGATTTTGAAAATCAAAAGTTGCCTGAGTGTCATAACTCGCATTCACAGAAAGCCGCTCCCCTATTTTTCCCATGAGGCTTAAACTAATCTGCTGTTCAAAATCAAAGGACAAATTGCTTCTGTTTCGGGGAGACAGTGCGGGATTATCATTTTTCTGCCATAAAATCCCCATATCTACTCCAACAGATCCTTGGGCGTCAAAGCTAATCTCGTCTCCCCCAAAAATGGTTTTTAACAGGTCATTCTGCAGGCTAAAAGAGGGCAATAGGTTTCTAACAGACAAATCTGCCGCATTTTGATCTCCGCTCATTGCGGCTATCTTCTCCTTAAAATAGGCTTGGATATTTTCTTTTTCTACCATGGCCCAATAGGCTTTTGGCGAAAGCACCAATGGGAGGTTAAATTGGTAACCCGCTAATCCGCCAACAAGCTCATATACCTGAAGCTGCTCGTTGTATTCGTATTTGCTTTTCAATGAAGCAGGCAAAGGCAATTGTAAGTTTCCTTTAGACTTAAAAAGGGTGCTGTCCTGAACAGCAAGGGTATCTATGGGAGTAAATGGCAATGATTTTTTTTGAGCAAACAAGCCATTTGACTGAAAAAAAAGCAAACAAAAGAGCCCAAAAAAAATGGGCTTTATTTGTTTCAAATTCTTTTTTAAAAAATAGGTCTTCAAAAGTGTTACAAACCTTTTAGCGTCTGCTTTATAATGTCTTCTACAGATAGGCTTGGGCTTGCTTTTAAAATTTTCTCTACCATCTTTTCAGATTGTTTTCTAGCAAAGCCAAGCACTTCTAATGCAGATAACGCTTCTTCTTTATTTGTATTGTCTAAAGGCGAAGAAAGTTCTTCTAAATCGTAAATTTTAAGGATCTTATCTTTGAGTTCAATTATAACACGCTGTGCCGTTTTTAATCCAATCCCTTTAACAGATTGAATGGCCCCTACATTACTTGATGCAATGGCATCTCTCAATTCCTCTGGCGACAATGAAGAAAGCATAGTTCTAGCTGTATTAGCACCAATTCCCGACACTGAGATAAGCAATCTAAAAATAGCCCGTTCTGAAACCTCCATAAAACCGTAAAGGCTGTGGCTGTCTTCTTTAACTTGTAAATGGGTGTAAATAGACACTGCTTCCTCAGAAGGCAATAATGAATAAGTATGCAGTGAGATATGAACCAGATAGCCCAGACCACCACATTCCACCACAATTTCTGTAGGATTCTTTTCAACTAATTTTCCCCTGAGGTGTGTGATCATTTTTTACGATTTAGCCATTTTAGCACGCTTCCTTTTTTCCCTTTCTTGGGCATCTATTACAGCTACTGCAGCCATATTCACGATTTCGTCTACACTAGCGCCCAATTGTAAAATATGGACAGATTTCCTCAGCCCCATCATAATGGGTCCAATGGAGTCTGCGCCATTGAGTTCTTTCATGAGCTTGTAAGTAATATTCGCAGATTCTAAGTTTGGAAAAATCAAGGTATTTACTTTTTTCCCTGCCAATTTAGAAAATGGGAATTTCTCTTGGTGTAATACTTTGTTCAGGGCAAAATCCATTTGAACCTCCCCATCTGCTATTAAGTCTGGACTCTCCGTATGTAAAATACGCACTGCCTGTTTTACTTTGTTTGCATTTGGATGTGAAGAAGAACCAAAGTTAGCATAAGAAAGTAAAGCTGTGACAGATTCAAATCCAAAAGTCTTGGCTACATTAGCAGTCATTTGAGCGGTCTCTGCAATGGTTTCTGCAGAAGGATCTATATTAATTGAGGTATCTGACAAGAACATGGGTCCTCGTTCAGTAATCATAATATTGGTCGTAGCAACGCGCTTCACGTTGTTGGCCCTACCAATGACCTCTAGAATTGGTTTTACTACCGTAGGATAAGCCCTTGAATAACCGGAAATCATTCCGTCTGCATCTCCCATTAGCACCATCATAGCACTAAAATAATTACGCTCACGCATTTTTATTTCAGCCTGGTATTGCGTTACCCCTGTCCTTCTTCTTTGTTCCCAATAAGAAGTTGCATAGGCATTTCGCTGCGCACGGGTAGCATTATCTGTAGGATCAATAATCTCAAGATCAGCTTCAAATTCAATCTCCGCTTTTAATTCCTCTATAATGGTTTTATTTCCCAAAAGAATTGGAATGGCTATTCCTTCATCATAGACAATTTGAGCTGCTTTTAGCACGTCTAAATGATCTGCTTCTGCAAAGACAATTTTCTTAGCATTCATCTTAGCTCTAGTATGAAGCAAACGCACAATTTTGTTGTCATTCCCTGAGCGTTGCATGAGCGCCTCTTTATACTTATCCCAATCTTCTATAGGCTCTTTAGCCACACCACTCTCCATGGCTGCCTTAGCAATGGCTGGGGGAATCTCTGAAATAAGTCTTGGGTCAAATGGTTTTGGAATAATATATTCTCTACTAAAAGCCAATCTGGTTTCTCCGTAAGCAATATTCACTTGCTCTGGAACAGGTTCTTTAGCCAAATCTGCTAAAGCTTTCACTGCGGCCATTTTCATAGCCTCATTAATTTTTGTCGCTCGAACATCCAAGGCGCCTCTAAATATAAAAGGGAAACCCAAAACATTGTTTACTTGGTTTGGATGGTCTGAACGACCAGTAGCCATAATAATATCTTTTCTGGTGTCCATGGCCAAGTCATACGCAATCTCAGGATCTGGATTGGCCATGGCAAAAACAATGGGGTTGTCTGCCATAGAAGTAAGCATAGATGGAGTTACAATGTCTGCAATGGACAGTCCCACAAAAACGTCTGCGTCTACCATTGCCTCATCCAAGGTGTCTATTTTTCTTGCTGTAGCAAACTCCTCTTTTTCTGAAGACAAATTAGGCCTGTCTTTTCTAATCACCCCTTTACTGTCTAACATAACAATATTTTCTGCTTTTGCACCAAAAGCCTTGTATAGCTTAGTACAAGAAACTGCTGCTGCACCTGCTCCACTAATCACAATACGCACCTTTTCAATAGACTTCTCCGCTAAATCTAAGGCATTTAAAAGAGCTGCTGCAGAAATAATGGCTGTTCCATGCTGATCGTCATGCATGACAGGAATATCTAGCTCCTCTTTTAGCCTTCTCTCAATTTCAAAAGCCTCTGGAGCCTTAATGTCTTCTAGATTAATTCCTCCAAAAGTAGGCGCAATGGTTTTAACGGTCTGAATAAAAGTCTCTATATCCTTAGTATCCAGCTCTATATCTATACTATCTATGTCTGCAAAAATCTTGAAAAGTAAGCACTTCCCTTCCATCACTGGCTTAGAAGCCATAGGTCCTATATCTCCCAAACCAAGTACCGCTGTTCCGTTGGTTATTACAGCCACCAAATTACCCTTGGTAGTGTACTTATAAACATTCTCAGGATTTTTCTCTATTTCAAGGCAGGGCGATGCAACTCCAGGAGAATAGGCCAAAGCCAAATCTCTTTGCGTAGCGTAAGGTTTAGTAGGAACAATCTTAATCTTTCCAGGCTGAGGTTTGGCATGATATACCAACGCTTCTCTCCTAATTTTTTGTTTGCTCATAATAATGCTTATTTATACCCACAAAGGTAAGGGTATTATTTGTGATTGATAAGTGAAAAAGGATGCAACTTATGACAAATTGCACCCTTTTTTAGTTTGTAATAAAATCTAAATTTACCAGAAAAAACCAACTAAAATTGTGGTTGCAATCAGTAAAATAATAGAAAGCACTCTGTAGTTCTTAAACCAAGGCAATGCCTTAAGTTCAATAGTTTCAGCAGTGTATATGGATTTTTTATACGTGTAATCTGCCACTTTTTGTGCCTCAGGTAATCCTGTGGCTAAGCTCACTACAACATGCACTAAAACTGCAATAACGAATAGTAAATTGGCTTTTGCCAAGAAATGAAATTCATTCAACGAAGGCACCAAGTCTATCGAGGCAGAAACAATCATAAAAATGGCAAATGCACCTCCTGCCATAAGACTGGCAAAAGCACCATGGGCATTGGCTCGTTTCCAAAATAAGCCCAATACAAATGCCGCAACCACAGGAGGTGATGTAAAGGCAATCACCAACTGCAAATAGCCCCATAAAGAATCACTTACTTTCTCAATAAAAGGAACCCATGCAGAAGCTAATACTACAAGTACTAAGGTCGCTATCTGACCCACTCTAACCAATTGCTTGGAAGTGAGTTCTGGTTTAAACTGTTTCACAAAATCCATGGTAATTAAAGTAGAAGCTGAGTTAAAAGTAGCAGAAACACTAGACATCATAGCTGCCAACAAACCAGCTACAACCAATCCTAAAATACCTGTGGGCAATAATTTAAACAAGAGCACTGGATAAGTCAAGTTAGGACAATCGGATAAGTTGGCACAAATACCGTCGCCTACTGGATAGTTTAATGAAGAAATATCTAAATCATTAAAAAGTAACAACGCCAATACTCCAGGCACAATCATGATAAAAATTACGGGTAACTTTAAAAGACCTGCAAATAAAGCCCCCCATCTTCCGTGATTGAGGTTTTTTGCTCCCAATACCCTTTGCACCATAAACTGATTGTTGGCCCAAAAATAAAATCCCAATAAGGGCACTCCTGTGAGCAATCCCCACCATGGCATAAAATCGTCATTATTAGGACGCACTAAACTAAATACCTCACCACTATTGGCAGGTATAAACTTACCTTCTGCTAAGCGGTTGCCAAAATTGACTTCACCGGCAGCAAGCATGTTGTCTAGTTGAGACATCATGGCATCCCAGCCACCTCCCAGTTCTTCAAAAGCAAAGAAAGTCAATAAACAAGACCCTATAATTAACAGAACTGCCTGAATAACCTCCGTTTGAATTACAGAGTTTAAACCACCTGGAATGGTATAAGCTGCGGCTGCAACAGCCAGTATAATGATAATAATCGTGGAACTCACCTCTGGAAATAACAACTTCAGCACTATACTACCCACATACAAACCAGCAGCAGTGTCTACCATTACATTTCCAAGAATCGTAATGAAAGAAAAATAATACCTGGACTTTTTATCGTACCTGCGTTCTAAAAACTCCGGCATGGTGTACACACCAGACCTGAGATAAAAAGGCAAAAAGAATATGGCAAAGAAAATAAGTACTACTACTGCATACCATTCATAATTGTACACATTTATATTGGTCTGAAAAGCATCAGAAGCCAAACCTACCAAAGTAGAACTAGAAATATTGGCAGAAAATAATGCAATACCTACAATAGGCCACGTCATGGTTCTACCCCCAAGAAAGTAGTCCTCGGAACTACTGCGTTTAGATTTAGAGATACCATATATTACTATTCCTAAAAGATATATCAGTATTACTGCAATATCTAGCGTAGCTAATCCATTCATAAAATTTGATTGTTTTTAAAAACACAAAGCCAGTAAGCTCTTTTGTTTATTGTTTGGTTGAATTCCAAATATATTAAGAAAATGTTAATTCAATGAGATAAAATCTTGTTTTAAGAAAAAAATCAACCCAACGAATTTAAAATTTTTGGTTCTGCAAAAAGTCAATATTGCGTTTAAAGCCCTCATATTTTGTCCTTTTAACGGCAGATTTTTTAAAAATCTGCGAAAACACCTCTTGGGTAATTTCTTCCCAATCTTTCTTGGTGTTTTCAAGTAGTCTAGGGTCTGGATTAAATAAAGGCTCGCTGTGGGACTTTGAAAAACGGTTCCATGGGCAAACATCCTGGCAAATATCACAGCCAAATGCCCAATCTTGAAACTGACCAGAAACCTCTTTTGGAATAGCCTCTTTTAATTCAATGGTGAAATAAGAAATACACTTAGAACCGTCTACCTCATAAGGGGTTATGGCCTGAGTAGGACAGGCGTCTATACAAGCAGTACAAGTGCCACAGTGATCAGATGTAATAGGATCCTGAGGTAAATCTATATCTAAAACGAGTTCTGCTATAAAATAGAATGACCCCACCTGCTGGGTCAATAAATTACTGTTTTTACCAATCCAGCCTAGTCCGCTTTTAGCGGCCCAAGCTTTTTCTAAAATCGGAGCGGAATCTACAAATGCCCTACCCTCTATTTGGCCCAGCTGGGCCGACACCCTTTCCAGTAAAGTTTTTAGCTTATTTTTTATGACCTCATGATAATCCTGACCATAGGCATATTTTGCTATCTGATATGAGTCGGAGGACTGTTTTTGCTCCGGAAAATAGTTATACAAGAGACTCACCACTGATTTGGCTCCAGGGACCAACTTGGTGGGATCCAATCGCTTGTCAAAATGGTTTTCCATATAACCCATTTTTCCTTGCTTGGCCTCTTTGAGCCACTTTTCTAAACGAGGGGCTTCTTCTTCCAACAAACCCGCTTTGGAGATCCCACAAGAAATAAACCCAAGAAGCGCTGCCTCTCGCTTAAAAAGCTG
>JAQWFV010000056.1 GCA_029238555.1 Flavobacteriaceae bacterium | reverse complement strand
AAAGCATTAGGAGATAGACATTATGTTAATATTGAAAATTGCTTGTTAGGCTTAGGTATTATCATTAAAAATTCAACATACGCACCTAATAGGTTCTCAAAATCCTTGTCTTTCACTGAAAAAGCTATTATTATGGGATTTTCTGATTCTATTGTATACTCAAAGAAGTTCAATAAAAAACTATTGAGTCTAAATCAAGAGAAATTAAAGACAACATATTCAAACCCGTTATTATACAAAGTTTTACTTAATACCGCTAAGCTTAAAATAATTGAGGAACCTTTTTACTATGCAGAGAGAATAGTTGATTACATACCAAGTCAAGAGGAAGGTGTAAAGTATGAGCATGTTTTAAATAAATTCAAAGCACAGAGATATGATGTATTTTATACATCTTTCAAGGCGCTAAATGATATAACAGACCCCAAAAGAATATTAGAGTCTTCAGTTAATTATACACCTACTATTGCCGATTCAGGAAGAGTATATCACTTAGGAGCTTCAATACCTAAGTATATTAGGGAGTCCATGAGAACTAAAAATAATGAGCTTATATGGGAGATTGACATGAGCTCAGCCCAACCTTCAATTTTCTTTTTAGAGTGGCTTAAATACGCTAAAAACTACCCCAAAGACAACTTAAAATCTGAAATGGAATTGTGTCTAAGACTTGTTTTAAATGGAGAAATATATTCTTATATAAGCAACAATTCTGATGTATATAGAATCATGAAATACAAAGACCTAAAAAAAAGTGTATTGACTATTTTTAATGCAGATAAGTACGTAGGAGAAAAAAAAGACGAAATGATTCGACTGTTCCCTAACTTAATGAAATGGGTATTTGACATGAAGAAGAAATCAGGTTATACATCAGTAAGTAAATTAGGACACAAGACAGAAGCAGATATATTTGTTGAGGTATATAAAACTCTTCCTGATGAGATATTTTGCTTAATTATTCATGACTGCATTTTAGTTACTAAAGAGAATTTAAACCTTGTTAGAGAAAGATTGGAAGGCAGGGTGAGGGTTTTATATAAAGATATTATAAATGAGAAATACAGTTTAGAAAAACTCTTTAAAGTTAGTCTTGTCTCTCTCACTGATAAACAACTAATTAAAACTCAATTTGAAGATTATCTCAAAACATTAGAGGTTGACGAAAATCAAGAAATAGCCACAGATTTTAAATGGGATTTTGAAGATATTTAAATTCAATTACTAATGAATCTATTGAATTGAGAAGATAAATGTAATATTTTTTTGCTTTACGTTAAATGCAAAATCAACTGCCATATAAGTGTCAAATATTGACAGTAATCTGACACTTGAGTAATTTTTTAATTAAATTTGTGGTGTAATAGATAGGCACAAAAAAAACCCTCACATTGCTGTGAAGGTTTACTTTTTAAGGCTAAAGCTGATGCTTATTTAGTGGAGAATAGCGGATTCGAACCGCTGACCTCTTGCCTGCCAGGCAAGCGCTCTAGCCAACTGAGCTAATCCCCCAAAGCGAGGCAAAGAAACCACTTTTTTTTATAATCTCAAACCTTTAATTTGCGCAAAATAATCAGTCCTTTTTCACGCTTAATACTAATACAGGAATAGACACGTGAAATTCAGATTTCAAAATGGTACTTTTTTCCAATAAATTGACAAAAAAACCTCTTTTTCTTCTAAAAACACACAAAAGATCTGGTTTTTGGTCTCTAAAATGCTCTAATACACCTAAATAAGTTGTGGCGTTTTGGGTCATATTAACCTGACTACTCATGTCCATTAATGCGGTGTTTATTTTTAAATCTTCTTCCGTATATCCTGGTGTTTTAACCAGCAAAAGAGACACCTTAGATTGGTGGTTTTTCTGAATCTCCAAAAGTGGGGATAAAATTCTATTTGTTTTAAGAATGCCAGATTTAAAAGCAGTTAATACATTTTTAAAGGGTTTAAATACCGCTTTTTTTGGCACAATTAGGGTCGGAATATTGGTGCGTTTAATAATGCTTCCAGAAGTAGGGCCTAAATAATAAATATCCTGAATATCGTTTTGTCTAGGCGCCATGATAATTAGATCTATACCAAGCTCCTTGTCAATGGCTTTAACCCCTTCTACCACACTTCCGTTGTAAGTGACTATTTTAATTTCTAAGCCCTTGGGATCTACTTTACCAATAACTTCTAGTAAATGTGCTTTATTCTGCTGTGCCACTTTTTCAGACACATTTATCAGTGTTCCTGGTGCAGATGGTGCATTATACACTTCCATTACAAATATTTTTGAGTGTAAAGGCGCCGCAAAATCTACCGCGTATTGAAGGGTTTCGTGAATGTCTGGACTACTTCCTATGGGAACGAGAATATGATTCATAAAGAGATGTTAGGTATATTTAGAATTAGGCATTAAACTACCATGAATATACTATAAATTTGTGATTAATAATACGTCGGTGCTCATAAGAACTGACAGATAAGTTTATATGATTAGACCAGCCAAAGCAAAAGACCTGCCGTTCATTTTAGAAATCACCCAATCATGTGCGAGACATATGACAGCAAATGGTATATTTCAATGGAATGAGCATTATCCGAGTCTAGAGGCATTTCAGAAAGACCTAGATCGAGAAGAATTATATGTTTTTGAACAAGAAGGAAATGTGTTAGGAGCGGTTGTGATAAGTGATTTTAAGGACCTTGTTTACGAACCCGTTCAATGGATGTGTGCTACAGGGAAAAACATGTATATCCATAGACTTTGTGTGCACCCAATTGCCCAAGGCAAAGGATACGCCAAGAAACTCATGGATTTTGCAGAAAATAAAGCTAAAAAAGAAGGTTTTATTTCTGTACGCCTAGACACCTTTAGTTTAAATGAAAAAAATGTGGCTTTCTACACCAAAAGAGGCTACTCTAAATTAGGAGATATTTATTTCCCTATTAAGAGTAAAGCCCCTTTTCATTGTTTTGAACTGCCCATTATATACTAATTAAAATAATGAGTGCTACAGAAAATCCGCTTAAAAGAATTCATCGCTTGGCCATTCCCGCTACCATTGCTGGTGTGGCAGAACCCTTTCTATCTTTAACAGACACCGCTATTGTTGGAAATATACCTATTCAAGGTGCTCAAGCATTGGCTGCTGCTGGAATAGTAGGCTCATTTTTATCCATGTTGGTTTGGGTATTGGGGCAAACCCAAAGTGCCATTTCTGCTTTGGTTTCTCAATATTTGGGTAAGGACAATTTAGACGGGATTAAAGCACTGCCCATGCAGGCCATGTATGTGAATGTTTCTATAAGTATTTTGGTGCTCGTTACAAGCTTGGCTTTTAAAACAGAGATATTTAAACTAATGAACGCCTCGGGCCCTTTGCTTGAAATGTGTACGCAATATTTTAGTATTAGAATTTGGGGGTTTCCATTAACCCTTTTCACCTTTGGTGTTTTTGGTGTTTTTAGGGGGCTACAAAATACTTTATGGCCAATGTTAGTCGCGCTTACTGGCGCTTTTTTAAATATTGGATTAGACTTTATTTTAGTTTATGGAATAGAGGGATTTATTGAACCTATGTTTTTAGAAGGGGCCGCTTGGGCCAGCCTAATTTCGCAAATAGTAATGGCTGTATTTGCCTTGAGCTTGCTCTTTTTAAAGACTGATTTTCCACTGATTGTAAAAGGGCCCATACACCCAGAATTAAAAAATATTATTGGCATGAGCGCCAATCTTTTCGTGCGCTCTTTGGCTTTAAATACAGCCCTTATTTTATCTGTAAGAGAGGCTACTGCTATGGGAACTACTTATATTGGCGCCCATACTATTTTGCTTAATCTGTGGTTGTTTTCTGCCTTTTTTATAGAGGGATATGGGACCGCAGGAAATAGTATAGGCGGTAAATTATTAGGGGCTAAAAATTATACCCAGCTCTGGGAATTAGGTAAAAAAGTAGCTTTTTTTGGTTTCGTGATGGGAAGTATTTTATTGGTGATTGGAACAATATTTTACAGAAATATAGGGGGGCTGTTTTCGGAAAACGAAGGCACTTTACTCGCTTTTGAAGGGGTCTTTTTTATTTTGTTAATCTGCTTACCCACCAATGGTGTTGCTTTTGTTTTAGACGGAATGTTTAAAGGCTTGGGGGAAATGAAATTTTTGAGAAATGTATTGTTACTCACTTCTTTTGGGGTCTTTGTACCCTTGGTTTTCTGGAGTAATAAAATGAATTGGGGACTCACAGGAATATGGGTTGCCTTTGGTTGTTGGATGGTCGCAAGGGGGCTTGCCTTAATCTGGAAATTTCGAAGAAAATTTTTACCCCTAAAACAAAACACCTACATTTAAAACAATTATGAAAGGGACTGTTCACACTCATATAGAAAATGCTATTGCCACCATTACTTTCCAACACCCGGCGAGTAATGCTTGTGATCCAGAAATGTTAGCGGAAATGGCTGGCAGTATAAAAAATCTTAATTCGCATTCAGGGGTTAAATTAATCCTACTACAATCTGGAGGAGAAAAAGCCTTTTGTGCAGGTGCATCCATAGCGCATTTGTCTGCATTAAAAGACCTGAAAAATGCTGCGGAATTTTTCAAAGGATTTGGCCGTTTAATCCTTGAAATGAAGACGTCTAACAAAATAATCGCAACCAAAGTTCAGGGGAAAGCTGTTGGAGGTGGCCTTGGAATAATAGCGGCGAGCGACTATGTGATTGCTGGTCCAAATAGCGGTCTAAGGCTTTCTGAATTATCCATTGGCATTGGCCCTTTAGTGATTGCGCCTGCTGTGATTAGAAAAGTAGGCATAAGCAAATTCACCGATTTAAGCCTTGAACCAAGCCTGTGGAAAAGCCCACAGTGGGGATTAGAAAACGGCTTATTCAACAAAATTTCCAAAACCCAAGAGAGTTTAACTGCGGAGACAAATACATGGGTTTTGGCCCTGACCCAATACAGTAAAGAAGCCCTTCATCAAATAAAAAAAACGGCTTGGCAAGGGACCGATCATTGGGCTGAGCTATTAGATGCTAATGCTACAGAAACAGCAGCGCTCGCTTTAACAGACCAAGCACAAGCTGCATTCAAATCCTTTATAAAATAGCACCATGAATCAGAACTTTCTATTCGCTGCCCTCGCTTTAGTCGTAGGTGTGATATATTTTTTCAATAAATTTAGAAACAACAAAAAATTTAAACGAAAATAGTTAACTGGTTTTAAGCCATCCGGTAATACTGAGCCTGTCTCTATGTGCTATTAATACCTCGTGAGGGATTTTTTGGCTTTCAAAAATAACCATTCTACCAGCAATAGGATTTACAAGTATGGTCTGCTCCTCACTTTGATCCCCTTCAAGATAAAGGGCTAATGCGCCTCCGTCTGTTTGCGACCAATCTTCAGAATTCAAATAAAAAGCAATAGAGAGCTTTCTTTTGTTGTCGTTTTGAAAGCTGTCTAAATGTCTTTTATATCCTGTGCCTGTAGGATACAGTGCGTAATGAAATTCTGTCTGAAGAATACCTAGGAAACAGGTCCTATTCAAATAGGCCACCAAATCATTTAATCTTTTAAAGAACAAAGTCTCTACTTGAGTCTGGACCTTTTCATCTATCCACAAGATATAATCTCCACGGATAGCCGCCGCTATGACTTTATTGGTTTTACTTCCAATGGCTGCTTTTTTAAAACGATCCTCCTCAAAGTGAGCCAAGAGAGAATTCCTCAAAAGAGACACCGTTTTAGGGTCTATAAAATGATCCACAACACTGTAGTCTTGGGTCATTAAATCTGAAATAATGGTTTCGAACAATGGGTCTAGTTCAAAGTCCATTTCACGGTACAATGCAGCCACTTACAATATTTAAAAGAACAGATAAATGTAGTTCAATTAAGCATTGGTTTTGCAAAAAGAATACCTTTGCAACTTAAACTTTTCTCATGAGCAAAATTAGAATTACCAAACAGTTTAGTTTTGAAACCGGCCACGCCTTATTTGGCTACGACGGAAAATGCAGAAATGTTCACGGCCATAGCTATAAACTGTCTGTGACAGTCATTGGAAGCCCTATAGAAGAAGAAGGGGCTGTAAAACTAGGTATGGTGATTGACTTCTCAGACTTAAAAAAAATTGTCAAAGAAGAGGTGGTAGATGTATTTGACCACGCCACAGTATTTAATAAAAACACCCCTCACATAGAGTTGGCAAAAGAGCTTACTAACAGAGGACACGCTGTGATTTTAGCAAACTACCAACCAACCTCAGAAAATATGGTGCTGGATTTTGCAGATAAAATCAAAGCCAGATTGCCAAAAAATATTACTTTGTTCTCTTTGAAGCTTCAAGAGACAGACAGTTCCTTTGCAGAATGGTTTGCCTCAGATAACTAGCTGTTTACTATCTTTAGGCTTTATGACACAAGAAATATCCCTTACAGACGGTAAAAAAATCTATTTTGCCAGTGACAATCACCTCGGAGCACCCAGTGCAGCGGAAAGTTTGCCTAGGGAAAAGAAATTTGTTTCTTGGCTAGATACTATTAAAGACTCTGCTGCTGCCGTTTTTCTCTTAGGAGATCTTTTTGATTTTTGGTTTGAATACAAGACAGTGGTTCCGAAGGGATTTACCCGAACACTTGGTAAATTAGCAGAACTTTCAGACGCTGGAATCCCTATTTATTACTTTGTGGGAAACCATGATTTATGGATGCATGGGTATTTTGAAGATGAATTAGGCATTCAAGTATTCCACAAACCCCAAGAATTTAGGATTGATCATAAGACTTTTTTAATTGGTCACGGAGATGGTTTGGGTCCTGGAGACAAGGGATTTAAAAGAATGAAAAAAGTATTTACCAACCCATTGGCAAAATGGTTTTTCAAATGGCTTCATCCAGATATTGGCGTTTCTTTAGGCCATTACCTCTCGGTTAAAAACAAACTGATCTCTGGTGAAGAAGATGTGATTTTTCTGGGAGAAGAAGGTGAGTGGTTGGTACAGTACGCCAAGAGAAAACTCACCCAAAAACACTACGACTATTTTGTATTTGGGCACAGACATTTACCCTTAGAGATTGCTCTAGCAGAAAATGCCACCTACATAAACACTGGAGATTGGATCTCTCACTACACCTATGGAGTTTATGACGGAACCTCTTTAACACTCCAAACGGCAAAATAAAGATGCTCTAGCCCTGATGCGGCTTAATGTCCAATAATTGTAATTGAATGGTGGTTTGTCCTTGCCAGTAATTTTCAGAAATATTAAAGACAATATCTACCTTTTTTTGGTGGGTGAGAAGCGAAAAAGCATCGGCCTTTTTAAAGGCCACAAAAGGAATCTTCTGCAAACCATCCTGAGATAAAGTACCCTTGAGGTGGTTTTGGTCTGCCCCTATTTTTTTCACATAACCGGTGTCATATACCCCCTCCGCTTTAAAAACAGGAATGGGATTTTGGGGACCAAAAGGAGCCATTTGCTTTAAGATTCTAATAAACTTAGGGCTAATATCTGATAAGGACAGCGGGCTGTCTATACTGATTTGAGGAATTTTTAAATCAGGGTCTAAAGTACGGGACACATGGCTTTCAAAGGCATTTTTAAAATCCTCATATTTTTCAGGGGCCAATGTTAGGCCAGCAGCATACATATGCCCCCCAAACTGAATGAGGTGTTCGCTGCAGGCTTCAATGGCTTTATACACGTTGTATCCTTTTATAGATCTGGCTGAACCCGCCAAAACATTACCGCTCTGAGTAAAAACTAAGGTAGGCCTGTAATGCGTTTCAATGAGCCTAGAGGCTACAATTCCTATCACGCCTTTGTGCCAGTCTGGCTGATAAACCACCGTGCTAGCGTTGGTGGTTTCCAAATCTCCGGCAATTTGTTTCAAAGCTTTTTCTGTGATATGTTGGTCTAAACTTCTTCTCTCTGTGTTATTGTCTTCAATAGCCGCGGCCATTTGCTTGGCTTGTGCCATGTCTTTTGTTTGTAATAAGGCTACTGCATGAGCGCCGTGAACCATCCTACCGGCAGCATTTATTCTTGGAGAAACTGTGAAATTAAGGTCAGTAAGAGTCACTACAGGTTTTTTAAAAGCCTCTAAAAAGGCTTTAAATCCTGGTCTTGGGTGGCTGTTAATTTGCGCCAATCCTAAATAGGCTAAGGTTCGGTTTTCACCATCTAAAGGCACAATATCTGCTCCAATGGCAGTCGCTACCAGGTCTAAATAAGGATAAACCACCTCTTCTGGGGTGTCCAAAGCCATGGAAATGGCCTGTATAAGTTTAAATCCTATGCCGCAACCACAAAGCTCTTTATAAGGATAATTACAATCCGATCTTTTGGGATCTAATACGGCTACAGCATCTGGTAAAGTAGCGCCAGGGGTATGGTGGTCACAAATTATAAAATCAATCCCTTTTTCTTTGGCGTAAGCTACTTTGTCTACTGCCTTTACCCCACAGTCTAATGCTATAATGAGCCCTATGTCGTTTTCACTTGCGAAATCTATGCCTTGATAAGAAACCCCATACCCTTCGCTGTAACGGTCTGGTATATAGGTGGCTACTTTATGGTAATACTGTTGTAAATAATCGGCGACCAAAGCCACCGCTGTAGTGCCATCTACGTCGTAATCTCCATAGACTAAAATAGCTTCTTCACGTTCCATAGCAAGTATGATTCGTGATACAGCTAGCTCCATATCCTTCATGAGAAGGGGGGAATGTAGCTGAGACATTTCAGGTCTAAAAAAAACTTTTGCCGCTTCAAAATCTGAAACACCTCTTTGTGCCAACAAACGGGCAAGTACCTCAGAAACACCTAGGGAGTTACTTAAAGCGGTTACTATTTCTTTTGATGCAAGGGGCTTTTCAATCCAATTCATGCTACAATACCATAGGATTCGCACACTAGGAAATCTAATGAACTTTTTTTATACCATTTGGTATATTAATATTTTACTCGTGATGAAAAACAGTCTTTACCTCTAATTTGGCAAACTGTCTAAACATCTCCATAACACCACAGTAACGCTCTACGGAAAGGTCTACTGTTTTTTGAAGTTTGTCTTCTACTAAATTCGGGCCAAAAAAATGATAGGAAATAGTTACGGCGTCATAGAATTTGGGGTGCTCATCTGTGAGATTGGCCTCTGTTTGAATCTCAAAAGCACGTACCTCTAATTTCATTTTTTTCATTAATGACGCCACGTCCAATCCAGAACAACCAGCCAGTGAAGTGAGCATGAGTGCTTTGGGTCTATGTCCGGAGTTGTCCCCGCCATTTTCAGCATCTACATCTATTTTTAAGGTATGTCCGGAAGGGTTGTCGCTTTCAAAAGCCATTCCTCCAAGCCACTTTGTGGTCACAAGATTTTTCATTCTTTACAATTTTTATAAGAACTTAAAAGTACAAAAAACCCAGCGCTTTTAAACCTTAAAAAGGCTTTCAAAAAGATATATGGTGATCATTCCCCAAAAAGTTCCAGTTGCCATGCTTAAAATAGCTAAAACAATGGCGTGGGGCATCCATTTTTTTTCATAAGCAGCGGTCACAGCAGGTGCTGTGGCAATTCCGCCAACATTGGCCATACTTGCTATAGGTACCCAAGCCAAATGTACATTTAGAAACTTTGCAGCCAATACCATTCCTATAAAATGAACGAAAATCCAAAAAACCAAAAACCCTATAAATTCTATGGGCATTGACAAAGCGGTAAACTGTAATTTAAGTCCTAATATGGCCATGACTACTATGATTAAAACACCACCTAATTTAAGGGCAAATCGGTAATTCCATCGCGGTATGAAATTACTGACCAACAAGCCTATTATGGATAAGGCAATCACTTTAATTACGAAAGCATTCAAAAGAATTTCTATCAGAAAAACACCTGAAATGAGAAGGGTGAGAACCCCGTACCAGGGGAGGCTTTTTCCCTTCTCCTCAGAGATGGGTAAAGGAATGGTTTTATCTGAAATATTGAAAAAGGTATTTAATTTTTGACTCTTTTTAATGATTTGAAACATACATATGGTCCAAATATTCACCAAAACTGTGTCTACAACTAATACTTGTAAAAAAAGGCTCTCCGAGGTTCTTGCCAATTCTTTTAAGACCAATTGGCTGGTGCTCCCTCCTATCCAGCTGCCTACAATGGGTGGAATACCTTTCCAATAACCGGCTTGAATCCATTGGTTTTGTACCAGATCGGAATCCAAAAAAGCCCAAGCAAAAACCACTGGAAACAGGGCAATAATGGCAGAGCCAATCACAAATAACACCACCGGTTTAAAACCAATAGTTTTTAATTGAGAAAAAGAAAGGCTGCTCATTACTGCAACAATAGCCATGGGAATAACCCATGTTTTACTAAAGCTATGTATGGAGTCTACGCTGAAATCTACAGAGAAAAAATACGAGATTAAAGCCGGTATTACATAGGCTAAAAGTACTGCTGGAATCCAGTCAAATACGGCAATAAGTACTTTGTTTTTTGACTTGTCTAAAAAATAAACTGCGACAATAGTAAACAGAGCAATAACCCATGCCGCACTCACTTTTTAGACGCTTTTAGGTTTGGCTTTCCGCCAACTACGATCACAATTTCTCCTTTTGCAGGCTGTGCGGTATAGTGGTCTAATACTTCTTGTGCTGTGCCTCGAATGGTCTCTTCAAAAAGTTTGGTAATTTCTCTAGACACACTCAGAGGTCTTTCGGGTCCGAAATAAGTGCAAAAATCCTGAAGTGTTTTAAGCAATTTATGTGGCGATTCGTAGAAAATCATCGTTCTTGGCTCTGCCGCAAGTAGCGTTAAACGGGTTTGTCTTCCCTTTTTAACGGGTAAGAACCCCTCAAAGATAAATTTATCGTTGGGCAAACCGCTATTGACAAGCGCGGGAACAAAGGCCGTAGCTCCGGGCAAACAATCAATGGGAACCCCCGCTTCAATACAGGCCCTAGACAATAAAAAACCAGGATCTGAAATAGCAGGTGTGCCTGCATCTGAGATCAAAGCCATGGCTTCTCCCGTTTTTATTCTACGCACCAAACTCGCTACCGTTTTATGCTCGTTATGCATGTGGTGAGAAAACATGGGGGTCTCAATGTCAAAATGTTTGAGCAGTTTTCCACTTGTCCTGGTGTCTTCTGCTAAAACCACAGAAACCTCTTTTAGAACTCTAATCGCTCTTAGGGTCATGTCTTCTAAATTACCAATGGGTGTAGGTACTAAGTATAATTTAGACATAAGTTTTTAGGTAGCTTAGGTTATTGGTACTTCTGACAAATCAGGTTCATAAAACGTTTTTCATAGGCCTCTTTCCCTCTCCAGTCATTGTATTCTGGCTTTACTAAGTGGTCTACAAAAGACCTAGCGCGTTCTTCAGAATCTATGGTATTTAGCTGAGAAACCACTCTTTTAAAGCTTTCCTCCTCCCCATTAAAAAGCTCCTTCACAAAGGCAATCTGATCGTTCAATCCAAAGGAGATTTGTTGCCCATAGCGACCGTTTAAAGTAGCGGCTGTTTCAGAAGTCTTGGCCTCATTAGCCAGACTGTGTGCTGTAAAGTGTGCCGCAGCATCTTCTTGATCAGCAGCAGATTCTGCCTCTTTTTTAGGCATATGAGACACCATGTCTATAATGGTATCCATTCCAGGGGTTATAATATCTGAGTCATGAGGGTTAGACTCTGGGATTTCTTCACTAGAAGCTAACACCTCTTGAGCTATTTGCTGAAATTTATCTGCCACCTCATTTTGTTCCGTATCTAAATGAGGATCATCTAAGTTTTTATCAATAAATTTTAAAACAGCCAATTTCTCATAAAGCTCCTTTGCAGCCTCATATAGGGGTGCCAATTCACTACTGTGATTGGCGTCTAAGATGTGTTTTGCCAGGCGCTGAAGTTCTTGATGAAGCTTTTCTTTCATAGGATAGCTAATATCGGGTTTTTTAGATAAAAATCCATTTGCTTTGCTCCTAATTTTATATTTTTATGGCCCAAGGCAAATGCCTTGACGGGTCTACTAAATAAAATAATATGTTTCTAGAAAATACTGTAAATCATGAAGAGCCTTTTGGATGGATAGAAGTGATTTGTGGTTCTATGTTTTCTGGAAAAACAGAGGAGCTCATCAGGCGTTTAAAAAGAGCGCAGTTTGCTAAGCAAAGAATTGAAATTTTCAAGCCTCAAGTAGACACCCGCTACCACGATGAAATGGTGGTGTCTCATGATGAAAATCAGATCAGATCTACCCCAGTTCCCGCCGCGGCAAATATTAGAATTTTAGCAGATCAATGCGACGTAGTAGGAATTGACGAAGCGCAGTTTTTTGATGAAGAAATTATACATGTTTGCAATGACCTTGCCAATAAGGGAAAACGCGTTATTGTGGCTGGTTTAGACATGGATTTCAAAGGGAATCCTTTTGGACCAATGCCAGCTCTCATGGCTACAGCAGAATATGTAACAAAGGTTCACGCTGTGTGCACTAGAACTGGAAACCTAGCCAACTACAGCTTTAGAAAATCTGCCGACGAAAATTTAGTGCTACTTGGAGAAACAGCAGAATACGAGCCTTTAAGCAGGGCTGCATATTTTAAAGCTATGCTCAAAGAAAAGGTGAAAGGCTTAGAGGTAAATGACGTAATTGCCTTAACCGATCCTTTAAAAAATTCGGAGGATGCAAATTCAATTCCGACTTCTAGCCCAAAGCAATCCAACTAATCATTTCCTAAATGGGACCCTCTATTTTAGAAATTGACTTAAAAGCTTTAGCACATAACTACCGTTATATAAGGTCCAAAATACCTGCTCAAACAAAACTGTTAGGAGTGGTAAAAGCCAATGGGTATGGCTCTGAATCGGTGGCGATAGCAAGAAAACTTGCTGCTTTAGGAGTAGACTATCTTGGAGTTGCCTATACCCATGAAGGTGTATTGCTCAGAGAGCAAGGGATTAAAACACCTATATTAGTTTTACACCCACAACCAGAAGAATTCAACCATATTATTGAATATGGCTTAGAGCCAAGCCTCTATTCGAATAGGACCCTACAAATGTTTATGAAGGCCACTGAAAAGGAGTGTCAGTATCCTATTCATTTAAATATAAATACAGGTTTAAACCGCTTAGGGTTTTCTGTAGATGATCTTGGAGTTGTTTGCGAAAAAATATTAAACCATTCAACCGTAAAGGTCAAAGGAATCATGTCTCACTTAGCAGCCACTGACGATCTTTCTGAAAAAGCTTATACTGACTCGCAAATTGAGAAATTCAAAGAAGCTGTTACAAGTATTGAAAAGAAAATTGGAGAAATGGCGCTGAAACATTTGCTCAACAGTTCAGGAATTTTAAATTTTCCGGAAGCAGCATTTAATATGGTCAGAAGTGGCATAGCCCTACATGGCTATGGAAATCATTCAAAAATAGATTCACTTTTAAAGCCTGTAGCCACCTTAACCACTAAAATTTCTCAAATTCACTCCATTGAAAAAGGTTCTTGGGTAGGGTACAACAAAGGTTTTGTAGCAGCTAAAAAAATGCGCATAGCCACCTTAACCATTGGTCATGCAGATGGTATTTCAAGGATTTATGGCCAAGGCAAAGGGGTGGTTTTTTTAAACGGAAAACCCTGTCCAATTATAGGAAATGTGTGCATGGATATGCTGATGATAGACTTAGGAAACTATGGGGCTAAGGAAGGAGACAGTGTAGTGATCTTTGGAAAAGGCGCTTCTGCAGAAACTTTTGCTAACGGAGCTAAAACCATTTCATACGAACTATTAACAGGGATTGGAGTAAGAGTAAAAAGGGTGATTGTCGGTTAAAACAAGCTTTTTACAGAATGGCGATGGCACTTATTTAAAGAAATCTTACTTTTAGATTCAACCCTTAAAAAGACACCCATGATTAAAGAATTTAAAAAATTTATCATGACAGGAAATGTCATAGAATTTGCCGTAGCGGTTATAATGGCTGGTGCAACGGCCTTGGTAGTGAGTGGATTTGTCAGTGATATTATGATGCCAATTGTAGGGGCATTTACAGGGGGAATAGATTTTGCAAATTTAAAAATAGTGCTTAGTGAGGCAAGTGGGCTCCCTGGAGAAAAAGGCTATATCCCTGAAAATGCTATTCGCTATGGCGCATGGGTCAATAGTATCATTAACTTATTCATTGTGGGTATGGTGATGTTTACAGTAGTAAAAGCCTATCAAAAAATTAAACCTGTGCCACCAAAAGCAAGTCCTAAAAAGGGGCCTACCTCAGAGGAAATTTTGCTAGAAATAAGAGATCTACTAAAGGCTAAATCATAAATTATTGCAAAAATAACTTTTTGTTAAATTTTTATAACAATTTAAAAAGTTATGGAGCGGAACCCCTCAGAATGATTACTTTTGTTTATTAAAAATTTAAAAAAATGAAAGTAGCTGTTGTAGGCGCTACCGGAATGGTAGGCGAAGTGATGTTAAAAGTTTTGGCAGAACGTAATTTTCCAATTAGTGAATTGCTATTAGTAGCCTCTGAACGCTCGGTGGGTAAAACCATGGAATACGGTGGCAAAACCCATACAGTAGTTGGTTTACAAACTGCGGTAGACGCAAAACCTCATATCGCTATTTTTTCTGCAGGAGGAGACACTTCTTTGGAGTGGGCGCCAAAATTTGCTGCTGCTGGGACTACAGTAATTGATAATTCTTCTGCCTGGAGAATGCACCCAGATCACAAATTAATCGTCCCTGAAATTAACGCCAATACCCTTACAAAAGAAGATAAAATTATAGCCAACCCCAATTGTTCTACCATTCAAATGGTCTTGGTTTTGGCTCCTTTACACCAAGCTTACAAAATGAAACGCGTGGTAGTATCTACTTATCAATCGGTTTCAGGAACTGGGGTAAAGGCGGTGGAACAAATGGAAAATGAGACAAAGGGCATTCAAGGAGAAATGGCTTATCACTATCCAATACACAGAAATGCTATTCCCCATTGCGATGTGTTTTTAGAAAACGGATACACCAAAGAAGAGATGAAATTGGCCAATGAGCCTAAAAAAATATTGGGGGACCACTCTTTTAATATTACAGCCACCGCAGTGAGAATACCTACTGCTGGAGGGCATTCAGAATCTGTCAATGTGAGCTTTGAAAAAGACTTTGAGCTCTCTGAAGTAAGAACAATACTCCATGAAACAACAGGAGTAGTAGTTCAAGACAATACCGACACAAATACCTATCCAATGCCAGCCTATGCACATGACAAAGATGAGGTATTTGTAGGGCGAATTAGAAGGGATGAAAGTGCGGAAAACACCTTAAACATGTGGATTGTAGCAGACAACCTCAGAAAAGGAGCTGCCACCAATGCGGTTCAAATTGGAGAATACTTAATTGCAAACGGTTTGGTGTAACTTTGCGGTATGCTTGTACTGGAAAACATCCATTTTAAATACAAAGAACCCCTTCTTCATAATATACACTTGCGACTAGCCCCTGGAAAGCTTATGGCTTTAACAGGCGCTAGTGGGAGCGGAAAAAGCACCTTGTTAAAACTTATTTACGGGAGTTTGGCTCCTGAAAAAGGTCAAATACATTGGAAAAAAGAAGCTTTATTAGGGCCTGAATACAACCTGCTCCCAGGCGCCCCTTTTTTGAGGTATCTGGCCCAAGATTTTGATCTCATGCCATTTACTTCTGTCGCTGAAAATATTAGCCAACATTTATCTGTTTTTGAGCCAGAGCATTTAGAAAAACGCACCGCTGAGCTTTTAGAGCTCATAGATATGAAGGCTTTTGCCAACACCCAAGTTAAAAATTTATCAGGCGGACAACAACAGCGCGTGGCTTTGGCAAAGGTATTGGCAAAAGCACCAGAATTAATTCTCTTAGACGAGCCCTTTAGTCATATAGACCCCCCTTTAAAACTTCTATTGAGAACCAAGCTATTCCACTACCTAGAGCAGCACAAAATTGCGTGTATATTAGCCTCTCACCATCCCGAGGATTATATGGGTCATGCCCATGAAGTGGTCTGTATGGAAGGAGGGAAAATTATCGCTTCTGGAACACCCGAATCCTTATATCAAAACCCGCCTAACACTAAAGTAGCCCAGCTTTTTGGCGTTTTAAATGTTTTAGATAAAGCCACTGCTTTGTCGCTGTATCCATCCCTTAAAATAAAAGAAGGGCAAGAAATTGTTGTTTGGCCACATGAATGGTCTTTTAGCGCACAAACTGGCATAAAAGTCAGTGTTGAAAAGAGTCTTTTTATTGGAAATGGTTATTTAATAGTCTTTAAATCATCCGAGGGACAACGCCTTTATATGCATTCAAAAACGGCCCTTTTAGAAAATGAGAACAAGTGTATTCAAGTATCCTTAGAACGCTGTGAACAGCGTTTAAAATCTCTAGCGGTGTAAGTCTGCTAATTCGCTGCCGACTTTTGAGCCTAAAGCCACACCCATACCTCCCAAACGAACCCCACAGTACACATTGGGCTGAACACATTTTAAAAGGGGTTCTTTACCAGCTCCAACACCCATAATTCCAGACCACCTACGATCAATTTCATATGAAATCCCTGGAAGTATGGTTTCTTTAAGTAAGCGATCAAGTGCATCTTGAATAAGCGAGGTTTGAGAAAAATCAGTGGTTTCTTCCTCTTTAAGGGCCAAGTTTCGCCCCCCTCCTAGCAGTATTCTTTGGTCTATATTTCTAAAATAATAGTAGCCCATGTCCAAATGAAAAGCCCCTTTTATGTGAAGGTTTTCTATAGGCTTTGTAATAAGAACCTGAGCCCTAGCGGGGCTAACATCTTCTATTTGAAACGATTTAGAAAAACCGTTGGTAGCTATAAATAGAGCCCCTGCTTTACACTCAAAAAAATTAGTTTTCAGGTGAACCGATCCATTAGAACTAGAAAAATCAGTGAGCTCAGTCCCATAAAAAATATGAATGTCTTGGGCTTGCACTTTACGGATAAGCTGCTTCATCATGAGGCCGGTATCTATCTGTCCCTCGTGAGGGCTGCTAATATAATTTTCATTTACCCCCTTAAAATTAAACCTATTGGACGCAGTGTAAAACGAATCCGACTTAAAAACCGGCTGTAACAAAGAATTCACTGCGGTTAATTGGTCTAAACATGTTTCGTAAAGGGCTGTATGGGCAGCTAAAAAAACCTCGTGACCACCCAGGTTCTCATACCCTATTGGAGTGTCTCCCAGTCTACTTCTGAGTAATTGAACCCCCTCATACCTTCTTTGAACAATATTTAAAACATTTTGCTCGCCCTGACGGTCTATGTCGGACAAAATTTCAGAAATACTACCAAAGCAAGTAAATCCTGCATTTTTAGTACTTGCTCCGTGCGGCAAAATACCTTTTTCAAAGACTACGATAGTAGATTTAGGGTGTTTTTCCCTTAAAGAGAGGGCACAGCTTAATCCGACTATACCACTTCCAATTACGGCATAATCTATATTTGACAACCAGTGTTTGTGCTCCCAGTAACTCAGTGCGTCCATGCTTAAAAATACTACATTTTCCAATACTTTTTGGGCGCATTTAAATCAAAAAAATCACCCCTGAAAAGCAAACGCTTCTCGGGGGTGATGTATACTTTAGAATCTGTTGGGTATTAATCAACCCAGGTTCTTTGACTGTTTAATCAATCGGATCCATTTCAAAATCTTCCATGAATTTAGTGGTGTAATTACCGGCTAAATAATCCGGATGATCCATGAGTTGTCTGTGGAAAGGAATAGTGGTCTTAACGCCTTCAATCACGAATTCGTCTAAAGCCCTTTTCATTTTGTTAATAGCCTCTTCCCTTGTTTGTGCCGTTGTAATTAACTTGGCAATCATAGAGTCATAATTTGGAGGAATCACATAGCCGCTATACACATGGGTGTCTAGTCTAATCCCGTGCCCCCCTGGTGTGTGTAGTGTGGTGATTTTCCCTGGACTCGGTCTAAAGCCGTTATAAGGGTCTTCTGCATTAATCCTGCATTCTATGGCGTGCAGTTTTGGGTAGTAATTTTTTCCAGAAATTGGCACGCCTGCAGCCACTAAAATTTGCTCTCTAATCAAATCGTAATCTACCACTTGTTCTGTAATAGGGTGCTCTACCTGAATTCTAGTATTCATTTCCATGAAGTAAAACTTCCTGTGTTTGTCTACTAAAAATTCTATGGTTCCAGCGCCTTCGTATTTAATATATTCCGCTGCTTTAATAGCTGCGGCACCCATTTCTTCTCTCAATTTATCCGTCATAAAAGGAGAAGGGGTTTCTTCTGTTAGTTTTTGGTGTCTGCGTTGCACCGAACAATCTCTTTCTGACAAGTGACATGCTTTTCCAAACTGATCTCCAACTACCTGGATTTCAATGTGCCTAGGCTCTTCTATCAGTTTTTCCATATACATGCCTCCATTTCCAAAAGCCGCTGTAGCTTCTTGTACAGCACTTTCGAATAGTTTGGTCATGTCCTCTTCTTTCCAAACGGCGCGCATTCCCTTACCTCCACCACCAGCAGTGGCTTTGATCATTACAGGATAGCCCACTTTTTTTGCGGTAGTAATGGCGTCCTTAACGTCCTTTAAAATACCTGCAGAACCAGGAACACAGGGTACTCCTGCTTTTTTCATGGTTTCTTTAGCGGTCGCTTTGTCGCCCATTTTGTCTATTTGGTCTCCTGAAGCACCAATAAACTTAATACCGTGCTCTGTACATATTCTAGAAAACTTAGCGTTTTCAGACAAAAACCCATAACCAGGGTGAATGGCGTCTGCATTGGTAATTTCAGCCGCAGCAATAATATTTGGGATTTTCAAATAAGACTCACTACTTGCTGCAGGTCCTATACAAACCGCCTCGTCTGCGAATCTTACATGAAGACTTTCTTCGTCTGCCTTAGAATACACCGCAACAGTCTTAATTCCCATTTCTTTACAGGTCCTGATAATCCTTAAGGCTATCTCTCCCCTATTTGCAATTAATATCTTCTTAAACATAGTAGTGCTATTTATAATACATGAAATATGTTAGCCTTTAAAGGCAAATTAAGAAGGATCTACTACGAAAAGTGGCTGATCAAATTCTACTGGGGAAGAGTCGTCTACTAGAATCTTGACAATCTTACCCGACACTTCTGACTCAATGTCGTTAAATAATTTCATGGCTTCAATCACACAAAGCACATCTCCTTTGCCTATCTCACTTCCCACCTCAACAAAATTGGGTTTGTCTGGTGAAGGCTTTCTGTAAAAAGTACCAATAATGGGCGATTTTATAGTGATCAAATGATCTTCACTCGCTGGGGCTGTTTGTACGGCTGGCGCCGATGCCTCAACTGCTGCTGGTGCAGGAGCTGCTGCCATAGGCATTTGTTGCATGTAAACAGGCTCAGAAACAGCCGTCCCCAAAGGCCCCGTTCTGATAGTGATCTTTACGTCTTCTGTCTCTAATTTAACTTCACTGGCTCCTGATTTAGCCACAAATTTAATGAGGTTCTGAATTTCTTTAATATCCATTTTAATAAGGTTTAGTTGCGTTAAAGTGTTAGTTATCGTAGGCCCATGTCAAATATATAGAACCCCACGTAAAGCCTCCACCAAAAGCGGCAAAGACCAGTTTGTCTCCTTTTTTTAATTGATTCTCGTAATCTGCCAATAACAGGGGTAAAGTAGCAGAAGTAGTATTCCCGTATTTGGCAATATTGTTCATTACCTTGGAAGTATCTACTTCCATTCTTTTAGCTGTAGCGTCAATAATTCTATTGTTGGCCTGATGGGGCACCAACCAATCTACTTGATCTTTTGTGAGTGCGTTGCGCTCCATTATTTTAGCGGCAGCGTCTGCCATATTAGAAACGGCAAATTTAAATACTGTTTTCCCGTCTTGGTAAACGTGGTGTTGCTTGTTTTGAACCGTTTCTATAGAGGCGGGTAACAACGAGCCTCCTGCTTCCATTTTAAGAAAATTTCTTCCTATTCCGTCAGACCTTAGGTATTCATCTTGTAAACCATAGCCTTCATTGTTGGGTTCAAAAAGAGCCGCTCCTGCACCATCTCCAAAGATAATACAAGTAGCCCTGTCCGAATAGTCAATAATAGAAGACATTTTATCTGCGCCAATCAAAAGTACTTTTTTATACCTCCCTGCCTCAATATACGCTGCGGCAGTAGACATTCCATATAAGAAACTTGAACAAGCGGCCTGTAAATCATAAGAAAAAGCATTAATCGCGCCTATTTCTGAAGCCACATAGGCGGCAGTAGAAGCTACTAAAAGGTCTGGAGTAGCTGTAGCTACAAGCACTAAATCTATGGTATGAGGATCTAATTGTTTCTTTTCAATAAGGTCTTTAGCTGCCTGAATAGCCAGGTAAGAAGTCCCTTTGTCTTTGTCTTTTAAGATTCTACGCTCCTTAATGCCTGTTCTAGAGGTGATCCACTCGTCGTTGGTCTCCACCATGGTCTCTAAAAGCGCGTTTGTTAACACAAAGTCTGGGACGTAAGATCCCACAGCTGAAATGGCTGCATGTAATTTTGTCATTCGAATTGGTTTGTTTTTAAGCGAAATATGCTGAAAAATGATTCAAAATTCGTGAAAATTAATCATTTTACACCACTTTTTAGTGTTTTTTACAATCTTTAAAGGATTTTAAGTGGTTTTTTTATTCTCTCAAATCCTCTTCAAAAAAACAAGCTTCGGTTTTAAAACCAAAAGTTTATCTCATAAAAAAACTCCCACTTGAAAAAGTGGGAGTTATATGAACCTAAAAACGTTTACTTAGGCAGTAGCTACCTCAGTGTTGTCTATAAGCACTTGACCTCTGTAATATAATTTACCTTCGTGCCAGTGTGCTCTATGATACAGGTGCATTTCACCTGTTGTTGGATCTTTAGCAATAGTAGGGGCTACTGCTTTGTAATGTGTTCTTCTTTTGTCTCTCCTTGTTTTGGAGATTTTTCTCTTTGGATGTGCCATAACAATTCCTATTTATCCGTTAATAACTTTTTTAGAGCGTCCCATCTTGGGTCAGTCTCTTCTATTGCTTCTTTTTGTTCCTTTAGCTCTTTAACTCCTAATTTCTCAAGGGTTTCAAGTGCTTCAGACTTTAGTGTTCCGTCTAATACACCTGGATGTACTTTTTTAGCGGGTAATGCCAAAACAATCATTTCGTAAATATATTGTGATACATCTACTTGGTGTTCTCCATGAGGAAGCACTAAAAGCGCTTCGTTTTCATTGTCAAAAGCCTCCCCAAACTTCACGACTAAATCTAGTGAAGATTGCAGTGGGAGATCGAAAGGCTCATTGGTTGTGTCACAGTTTACACGGACACTTCCAGTGGCTTCGAATGCCAATTCCATCATGGTACTTAACTTCTTTAATGTCACATGAACATTGAGTTCAGCGGCATTAAAATCATTAAAATCATATGCGTTAAAGAACGTGTTGTCTATGGCAAATTCGAACTGGTGCTTTCCTTCTTTAAGTCCTGAAAATGGAATATGGTACTCCCTATTTTTCATTATAAATTAGATTATACGCACCTCTCTAGTAAGCCAAAAGGCGGGTGCAAAGATACTATTATTATACTAACAACCAAGCATTAAGGAAATTAAAAATTATTTTTGCGTTGGTGGCTTATAGTGACTTTTTTTAGGGGGTCTCTTCTCAACAATTTTAGCTTTTTTCAATGGATTTTCCGTAAGGGTTTTATACATGGCCCTGTGCTTAAAAATCTTTATGGCTGTAAACACCGCAGCTGAAAATGAAGTGTGGTCTGCCACACCTTTACCCGCAATATCATAAGCAGTTCCATGGTCTGGTGAAGTTCTCACCTTTGATAAGCCTGCCGTGAAGTTCACCCCATTGCCAAAAGAAAGGGTCTTGAAGGGAATAAGCCCTTGGTCGTGATAGGCGGCAAGTATGGCGTCAAATTGGGTGTAATTTTTAGCACCAAAAAAGCTATCGGCCGCGTAGGGGCCAAAAACCAAAGATCCTCCATGGGCAATTTCAGCTATGGTTGGAATAAGAACGTCTTGGTCTTCTTTTCCAATAACACCTTGGTCTCCGTTGTGTGGGTTTATACCCAACAAGGCTACTTTGGGTTTTCTAATACCAAAATCTTGCTCTAAGGATTTTAATATCGTTTTTATTTTAGATTTAATACTTTCAGGAGTGATGTGATTAGACACTTCACTCACAGCTACATGGTCTGTTAATAATCCAATCCTAAGAGAATCTGACACCATAAACATGAGGCTTTCTCCGCCGAGTTCCTGAGCCAAATAATCTGTATGTCCCGGAAAACTGAAAGTCTCAGTTTGAATATTACTCTTGTTTATGGGCGCGGTAACCAATACGTCAATGCTTCCTTCCTTGAGTGCTTTTGTGGCTGCTTCTAAAGATTTTAAAGCGTATTCACCCCCTAACTTGGTCTCTTTACCAAAATGTATTTCAGGAACCTCTTTCCAAATATTAACTACATTAAATTTACCTTCTATAGCCTCTGATGCGCTAGCCACACCCTGATACACAAGCTGTGTGCCTAGTTGTTGCTGGTGTTGGGCTAAGGTTTTACTAGACGCAAACACTACAGGGGTGCACAATTCTAAGGTCCTTGGATCTTCGAAAGTTTTTATAATAACTTCACAGCCTATTCCATTTAAATCTCCTATTGAAATCCCAACTTTTATTTTTGCATTATCCTGCATGCTATATGTGGCTTTATAAGTAAATTTACTGGGTAAAATTAGACAATAAAAACGAACCATGTTTACTGGAATTATTGAAACTTTAGGAAAAGTAGTAGGAATAGATGCAGAAGGGAGTAATTTACACCTCCGCATAGAAACGCCTTTAGCAAATGAATTAAAAATAGATCAGAGTGTTGCTCACAACGGGGTATGTTTAACCGTGGTAGAAAAAACATCCCAACAATACACGGTTACTGCTATTGCGGAAACATTAGAAAAAACATCCTTAAATCACTTTAAAGTGGGCCAACTCATTAATTTAGAGCGGGCCATGATATTAGGCAGTAGATTAGATGGGCATATAGTTCAGGGTCACGTGGATCAGACAGGGGTTTGTTCAGGGCTTAAAGAAGAAGACGGGAGCTGGGTATTCACCTTTACCTACGATCCAGACAAAAGCAATGTGACTATAGAAAAAGGATCTATTACCATAGATGGTACCAGTCTAACTGTTGTAAATTCTGAAAAAAACAGCTTTTCTGTGGCCATTATACCCTACACCTATGCACATACTTGTTTTCAACAATACGAAATAGGCACCGTAGTAAACTTGGAGTTTGACGTAATTGGGAAATATGTGAAGCGTTTGTTAGAAATAGGCAAATAGAATCGTTAACAAACACTTTTGAGGGTGTCATAACAATCCATCATTGTTTAAGCGCTTTCTAATTGGGCCCTAAAGTCTGCAATAAGTCTCAATGCCGCTTCTTCAAATTCTTGTGGAACAGCAATTTTTATAGTAGAGCTTGTTCCACCAGCAAAACCTGCTAAAACACCAGAAACCTGTTCGTTTTTCTCCACAAAAGGAATCCCGTGATCTCCAAAAACCCCTTTGAGTAATAATACCGCCATGGCGTTTCCTGTAAATATTTCCTTATATGTACTGCTCATTTGAATAGTATTTTAATCGAAAATAAGGCATTTCTTACAAAACCACAAAATTAAACTTTAATGAAAATTTTCTTTTGATACATAAAGGACGCCATGAGCACATAAAAAGCACAAACCGTTATGGCGTAAAGCAAGGAAGACAAAGCGGGATCTATGCCCTGGTGCAGGTAAATTGTTTCAAATAAAGCCCCGTGAATACTACTTTCATTGAATGGAATTAAATAAAACAATTTAGTGATAAAACTAGAGGTAAAATAAATAGCAATCGCATTAGCACCTACTTTGGAAAACACCCCGCCGAAACTACATTTTTTCACTTCTCTCAGGTAAAATAAAGTTCCTAATACTAGATTGGCCCAGCCGGCGGTAACCAACACAAACGAACTGCTCCAAAGGGCTTTATTAATGGGAAAGCTCAAATCTAACAAATGTCCTAAACCGAGCAAAACAAGCCCAGACAAGAACAAAAGGGAGGCTTTTTGATAGGTGTTAGACCGCAATATATCTCCCGCTAATGTTCCCAACAGTGCCGTTGCAATTGCAGGTAGGGTGCTGAGTATACCCTCTGGGTCATAGTCTGGTTGCCACATATGAGGGCCCAGTAATTTCAAGTCTATGAAATTGGCCCAATTGTTCGCCCCTCTTTCATAGGTAGGGGCCACCCCTTCCAAAGGCAAATAACCCATCCATAACCAATAAACCAATAAAATAATTCCAATGATCAAGGCAGTGCTTCTTTTGCTGCCCCAGAGATAGAGTATACTCGCAAAGAAAAAAACCAGTCCAATACGTTGTAATACTCCGGGGAAACGAATACTATCAAAATCCTTAAAAAAAGGAAAACTAATGGTGAATGCGCCTAGAAAAAGCCCTAATACAATAAGTTTTAAAGTCCTTTTAGTCAGTTTAAAAAAAACCTGAGGCTTTAATTTCTTGTCTTTATAGGAGAGCGAGATAGACACGCCAACAATAAAAAGAAAGAAAGGAAAAACCAAATCTGTCAGGGTGTATCCATGCCAAGAGGCGTGTAAAAAAGGAGCGTAAACAGCAGACCATGTGCCAGGAGTATTGACCAAAATCATGAGTAATATGGTGGCTCCCCTAAAAATATCTACCGAAGGTACCCTTTTGTTAAAAATCATAAAATAGATTTTTTTAAGGTTTTCCAAACTTTGAGTAATAAAACTCCTGCAACAATCACTGCCAGCGTTAAGCCAGCAGCCAAAGTGTAATTGCCATAGATCCAATTACCTGTTGCAAACATACTACCATACACAAGTATTGCGCCCAAAATCATCGCTAAAATACCAGAAGGAACCGACCATTCCTGAGGTTTTAATTGGCCTTCGGAAATGGCTTTTTCTTGTTGTGTTTTCCATCCAGGACCTCCAGGTTGGGTTTGCTTGTAAAATCTGTCTAGGGTTTCTTCCCTCTCGGGTGAGGTTAGGAAAGTAACCGCAATCCAAACAATAGAAGTTAGAAGTACCACTACGGGGAACTTGGCCCATGAGGGGAAAATACCTTCTAATCCATCTCCACCAAAAAAAGTGGTTCCTAAGGAGCCAAAATTAAACAGTATGGACAACACCCCAGACACAATCATAGCTGAGATTTCGCTCCAAGCATTAATACGCCACCAAAACCATCTAAGAATAAAAATAAGGCCTGTTCCTGCACCAAACATTAAGATAATGTCAAACAATTGAAGGGCGTTAGTCAGGGTAAGGGCTAAAAAACCACTTGCCACCATTAATAAAACAGTGGCTATTCTACCGACCATAACCAGTTGTTTTTCAGTTGCATTGGGCTGAATCTCTAATTTGTATACATCGTTCACAATATAAGAAGACCCCCAATTTAAATGGGTGGAGATTGTAGACATATAAGCAGCTCCTAGAGAAGCCATAACCAGACCGAGTAAGCCGCTGGGTAATTTGGTGAGCATGGCAGAGTACGCCAAGTCATTTCCTAATTTGTCTGCCGCCACATTCGGGAAAGCTGTTTGTATAGACAGCAAATCTGGGTAAACCACCATGGAAGCTAAAGCCACTAAAATCCATGGCCAAGGACGTAATGCGTAGTGCATGATATTGAAGAAAAAAGTAGCTCCTATGGCGTGGTTTTCGTTTTTGGCCGCTAGCATTCTCTGCGCAATATAACCACCCCCTCCAGGTTCTGCGCCCGGATACCAAGCAGACCACCATTGCACAGCTAATGGGATAATTAGAATCCCTATTAAGGCTTCTGTATCTGAGAAGTCAGGCAGAATAGACAATTTATCCGAAACATTTTCATGGGCTAAAAGTGCTTCTAAACCGCCTACCTCTGGGATATTAACCAAATAATAAGCCGCTCCTACAGCGCCTGCAATAGCGACAAAAAACAAGACAAAATCTGTGTAAATTACGCCTCTAAAACCTCCAACAGCACTGAATAATACCGTAATACTTCCTGCCACTAATACTGTAAAAACAGGGTCTAAGCCCAACATGACTTGGCCTATTTTAATCGCAGCTAAAGTCACTGCAGACATGGCCATAACGTTAAACAAAACCCCTAAATAAAAAGCCCTAAACCACCTTAGAAAGTGCGCTGGTTTCCCGCCATATCTGAGCTCATAAAATTCCATGTCTGTGGCCACATTTGAACGGCGCCATAGTTTTGCATAAACAAAAACAGTCAGGAGGCCGGTGAGGAGAAAGGCCCACCAAACCCAGTTTCCTGAAACCCCGTTGGTTCTTACAATATCTGTGACAAGATTAGGGGTGTCTGTAGAAAATGTAGTCGCTACCATAGAAAATCCTAAAAGCCACCATGGCATACTTCTGCCTGAAAGGAAATACTCGGCGCTGCTTTGACCCGATTTTTTAGAGACTACAATTCCTATAATTAATACGATTGAAAAAAAGCCAGCAATAATGCTGTAATCCAAGATAGACAAATTCATTTTTTGTTTGGTTTTACGGTTTGGTTGGTAATGGTAAGACATAAAGGTATTATTTTTTGTTATACCGCACACATTTTGAGCCTTAAGCGACTTAAAAACAAATTGTACCTTCGTTTTATGGATGCATATTTAAATGGATTGCTTTCGCTAGAATCATTTGTTTTTGCCTTTTTAGCCGCTTTTATTTTAGGGATATCCAAAGCAGGGGTTAAGGGAATAGCTGTATTAATAGTGACCCTAATGGCTTTGGCTTTTGGCGGCAAGTCTTCTACCGGAATGCTTATGCCACTACTCATTGTTGGAGATATTTTTGCCATAACGTATTACCACAGACATACCCAATGGAATTATTTAAAAGTATTCCTCCCCTGGATGATGCTCGGGGTGCTCATTGGCGTAATCATTGGCAAAGACCTTCCTGAAAAAACATTTCAAATGGGCATGGCTGTGACTATATTACTCACCTTGAGTATGCTTATATGGTGGGAAAAAAAGAAAGTAAAAACCATTCCTACCCATTGGAGCTTTGGAAGTTTTATGGGCGTTATGGCGGGAATTACCACAATGATAGGCAACCTAGCGGGTGCTTTTTCCAATATTTACTTTCTAGCCATGCGCCTTCCTAAAAATCATTTTATTGGCACTGCGGCCTGGTTGTTTTTCCTGATAAACTTATTCAAGCTCCCTTTTCATATTTTTGTATGGAAAACCGTCACCCCAGAGAGTTTGAAAATATTTTTAATCCTGCTTCCAGGTACTTTATTAGGTTTACTTACAGGAGTATTTTTTGTACACAAAATTTCAGATGCGTTTTTTAGAAAGATGATACTTGTGCTCACCTCCTTAGGAGCAATAGTGTTGTTTTTAAAGTAATTTTATGGTGTTATATTGTGCTCCAAACTATAAAATTGTATCTTCCATTTCGTTTGCGTGATAATGTTGTTTTTGAGACCAAAAATAGATCCCAAATCTACCCTTATGTTTAAAAAAAGTCTTGTTTTATTGTTGCTTTTTAGCCTTCCTGTGCTTGGTCAAGAAATTGTCTTTAAAATTTCTGACCAACAGCTCACAGCACTAGACAGGGAAAGGGGTTTGCTACACCAATTTTCAGGAGATAGTTTAACGACAATAGATCTGGAAGCTTTTAAAATAAAAAGCAAGACCGCTTTAAAATTACCTCCAGAATTTACATTTATTGAATACCGTCCTATTTGGCAAAACAAGGTTTTATTACTCACGGAAAAAGACGGAGGGAAGGTCTATGCTGTAGAAAATGACAGTCTGGTTAGAATAGACCGTTCGGATATTGTTCACTGGCAATCCTTTAGCAGTTTGTTCAATAGAAACGACAGCATTTATAAATACGGCGGCTATGGCTACTGGACTACATCAAACGCGCTCACTTATTTAAACCCAATCTCTAAAGGCTGGGAGGTTATTTCTTTTAAAAGCAAAGAAGTTCCAAAAAGCGCCTACAATCAAATTCATCATTTAAGTAAATCTGATTTATTCATATTTGGCGGCTATCATGTAAATGACCATGATCGGTTAAATTATGTTCCTGTTAATGATGTATGGTCGTATCATTTTAAATCAAAAAACTGGAGGTATTTAGGAGAGTGTGACATTAATGATATTGCATCTTATAAAAAAATAAAGGGAGATTTTAAAGAAACATTTGAGGTATTTAACACCCAAAAGGGTTTAATTAAAATTGACCCACACAATAATACTGTGCGCTATTACACAGAAAATCCCATCTATTATAATGTGGCTATAAACCAAAACCTTCATTTGTATAAACACAAGGGGTTTTATTATTATTACAACAGTAATGACCAGGATCTTATACTCACAAAGGTTGCTGAAAATGAATTTATTCCCAAAGAAACCTCAAGTGGTGCTTTGTATGTAAACCATAGAAATAAGTATTATTTAATCGCTATAACTGGCTTTATTTTATTTTCTTTTGGGTTTATTTGGTGGCTGTTGAAAAAAAGAAAAAAGAAGAAAAAGACCCTCTTAGTTTTTGAGCACAAAATAAGCTTGAACAAAAAAGAAACTTTTTTAGAGCCGGCAGAGTATCTCATTCTAAAAACACTCATTGTAAGAACGGCCTTAGAATCTGCACAACTACTTGCGCTTATTTATAACGAGAGCCTCACCAAGTCTCATAATGAGAAAATTAAAAACAACCTAATAGAGTCTTTAAACCTAAAACTGTCATATGTGTTAGAAGGAGAACAAACCCCTATTGTGAGTGAAAAATCATTAGAAGACAAAAGAATTAGGGTCTACAGTTTAAAAGTGTCCCAATTCATGGTTCGTTTAGAAAAATAAAAAGTCTCAAATAATTATCAATACCTTAGTAGCAAAGATAATTACTACTATTAATGGTTTCTAAATTACGCTTAGCATTCGCTTTATTTTTTGCTTTTTCAGTCTCTAATATTACCTACAGCCAAGACCGCAGCGAAAAAGTCATAGATACAACTGCTTTAAACGAAGTGGTGCTAACTGCCTCATTAATTACAACAAATTTATTAGACGCTCCTACAGCTTCTAGCTTTGTGAATGCTAAAAAAATTCATGAAACCTCTCCCCAACTATCACTAAAAGAATATCTGGGTCAGGTGCCCGGTTTATTTGCCCAAAACCAATATAACTACAACCAAGACTTGCGAATCTCTATTAGAGGTTTTGGCGCAAGGGCAGCTTTTGGTATTAGAGGTGTTTACCTCAATATAGATGGCATACCAGAAACCACCCCAGATGGTCAAGGACAAATAGATAACATACCGATTAGTATTTTATCTAACATTGAAGTACTCAGGGGGCCTAGTAGTGCGCTCTATGGCAATGCCGCTGGTGGAGTCATTTTAATGAGCACCCAGGAAGACTTGGGGACAAACACCTTAAAATTCCGAGCCATGGGCGGGGCGTTTGGATTGGCTACTTCTCAGCTAACATTCGCTTTAGGTGAAAATAAATTTAAATCTCTTTGGCATTTTAACCATAGCATATCAGAGGGATATAGGGCCTTAAGTGGGTTTAAACAAAGCCAACTAAATGGAACATTTACCTATCAATTGGCCAAAAATCACTCCCTAAAAGGACAGTTCAATTATACCGACAGTCCCTATGCAAATGACCCTGGCAGTTTAAGTCTAGACCAAGTCACAAACGAAAGAAGAATGGCAAGAGAGGCTAATGTTGTTTACCAAACAACAGAAAAAATAAATCATTTAAAATTTGGTTTAAGCCACCAATACACTCCTAACAAGAAGGGTTTTAGCACTTTAAAAAGTGCCTTTGAAATGAACTCCTATGCCTTTTTTGCCCAAAGGGACTTTCAAGGGCTATTGCCTTTTTTAAATGGTGGAGTCTCTGCATTTAAAAGAAATTATTACGGGCTTGGCTCAAAAGCCATTTTTAAAGGAGAAAACAAGCAGCAGTTGGTTGTGGGAATAGGCCATGCCTTGCAAAGCGACCTTAGAAGTAGATTTCAAAATGAAAAAGGTGTTGTTGGTGCATTGGTCGCGCAACAAAATGAAGTTTTTTCTAACAGTCATGGATTTATCACTGGTAAAATTCCAATTCAAAAATGGGTGCTTAGTGCTGCTTTAAGGACAGACCTCATCCATATAAAAATGGACACAAACCAAAAAAGAAATTTTACCGCCTTAAGCCCATCGGCCGCGTTAGGCAGAAAAATAGGTGCTAATCAATACATAAGCTTCTCCTATGCGCAAAGTTTCGAAACTCCTACCCTAAGTGAATTGAGTAATGCTCCAGACGGAAGCTTGGGTTTTAACGAAACACTAGATCCTGTGAAATCCAATAATATAGAATTAACCTACAGGGGCAAACAGTTTATAAATAATAGCTACAAATTAAATTGGGAGATCAGTGGTTTTATAAGTGATTCAAATGGAGAAATTTTACCTTATGAGTTGCCTGAATTCCCACAGAGGCAATTTTTTAAAAATAGTGGCGCAACGCAGAGAAGGGGTGTTGAGGCAATGGTCTCATTAATTGGAAATATACTGGAATGGAGCAATTCAGCAAGCTTTGCAAACTACACCTTTAAAGAAAACACAGAAATTACTGCGCTGTCAGGAAAGAGAATCCCTGGCATTCCAAATCATCATTTTAATTCACAAATACAAATTAAACTTCCGGCCCAAGGGCAAATACGATTAGAGTATCAGCATATAGGGGCCTTAATGGCCAACAATAACAACAGTGTAAAAGTCGCTCCATATAGCGTATTAAATCTTTCAGGCGTAAAACAACTGCCTTTAAAAAATGGCGCCCTCAAGCTTTTTGCTGGTATTAATAACCTGACGAATAGTCTTTATTTTGACAATATTAGAATTAATGCTTTTGGAGGGAGGTTTTACGAAGCCGCGCCAACAAGACACCTTTATATGGGAATAGAATTGTCATTATAAAAGCATAAAAATACAAGGAAGCCTTTTTTTCATTAATTTAATAGCTGTAAAAATTATTGTCACTACGTATAGTGCCATAAATTAGAAGTCATTTAAACAACCACCAAATACTGATCAAATTCATGAAAACAAAGAACAACAGAAGAGATTTTATAAAAAAAAGCGCCTTGATAGGGACTGGTTTTTATATTGTGCCCAGGCACGTCATAGGAGGAACTGGTTTTACAGCCCCAAGTGACCAACTGGTCGTTGGCGCAATTGGAGCCGGTGGAAAAGGCGGCTCTGATATAAACAACGCATATAATGGAGGTAAAAATAGGGTTGCGGCACTTTGTGATGTAGATCCTGCCATGGCAAAAAACGCTATGGAAAGACACGAGGGAGCTGCTTTTTTTCATGATTTTAGAAAAATGCTAGACCAGCAAAAAGACCTAGATGCAGTAACCATTTCAACGCCAGATCATACCCACGCAATCATTGCCCATGAGGCCATGATGCGTAATTTACATGTATATGTTCAAAAACCACTGACCCATACCATAGCAGAAGCTAGGCACTTGACTCATTTAGCGAGAAAACAACAGGTGGTTACTCAAATGGGAAACCAAGGAGGCTCTTCTTTGGGGGTGGTTAAAATCAAAGAATGGATAGACGGAAATGCCATAGGAGACGTTAAAAAAGTATTTATTTGGACCAACAGACCTGTATGGCCCCAAGGTAAAGGAGCGCCTGAGGCAAACCCTTCTAAAAAACCACAGGGCTTGGATTGGGATCTATGGCTTGGCCCAGCATCTAATAAAGAATACACCCCAGGATTACACCCATTTGATTGGAGGGGGTTTTGGGAGTACGGAACTGGAGCCCTTGGAGACATGGGTTGTCATTTACTAGATGTTCCTTATAAAGTGTTAAATCTAGGATACCCTACAGGAGTGCAATGTAGTGTAGCCAATATTTACTCTAGAATGTGGACTCCAGACTACGTCCCAGATGGGTGCCCAGTAGCTTCTAAAGTAACCATAGACTTTCCTAGTAAAATTGCAGGACAATCAGGAGTTGAATTAGAATGGACAGACGGAGGCATTACACCAGCTATTCCAGATGAAATTAGCGATTACTACTCCGCTTCTAGCAGTGGGGTAATGATGATGGGTTCCGAAGGTATTATTACCTGTACCGACTACGGAAACAACCCTATTTTATTCAAAAAAGGCATGGAACCTCAGCCCTTTGACACCAGTGTACAAGGCAACTTAGACGCCCTTCATAACGCCGCTTGGACAGAGGCCTGCAAGGCTGGTTTTAATTCTGACAAACACAAAGCGCTTACGTCTTCTTTTGACTATGCAGGGCCGTTCACAGAGACGGTACTAATGGGTAATATAGCCATCAGAAGCCATATGCTCAGAAAAGAAAATGAAGCCGGTAATATGGAATTCTACGGAAGGAAAAAATTGCGTTGGGATGGAGAAAATATGCGTATCACCAATTTCGAAGACGCCAACCAATTTGTTACAAAGCCCTACAGAGAAGGCTGGAGTATCCCAGGTCTATAAAACAAAAACCCCCAGCCTACGGCTGGGGGTTTTTTTATAAAAAGGAAAGGGCGCTAATGAAAGGCTCCTCTTTATTCAGCAGGTACCTTTATATGGTTTCCTAAAAATATAGCATTTAAGAAAAGCCTATTCATTCCGTAATTCACCCCTCTGAAATTTGGGTTGTCTGCAAACATAATTACACGACCATTGCCTTTAGGGCTCACAATGAGTGAGGCGCTTTTAGGTAAAAAATCACGGCTGTTTTTTGGTGAAATATAGCCGTCTAAATGTGGGTTGTCTGCATAATCTATTACGGTACCATAGGCGCTTTTCGAGGGAGACAGCCAAACCTCATTGTTTTTATACAAGGCTATTCTAGACTGATCGTAACCAAATCCAAGCGGGTGGGTCAAATCTATCTCACCCTTTAAAAATACCCCACCTAAGGCTTCTCTCCCTATATTTTCTCCAGCGTCTACATAGGGTTTTCTCTGAACTATTTCAGTAGAGTCTGAGGGGACCTTAACCAGTTTTTCTTTTACAAATTTAGCGTTCACCGCCCACGTAGAACCGCTTCCAATAGTGATTAAAGTGTTTCCTTTAGACACCCAATCAGATAGTTTTTTTGTAAACCGCTCAGACAATGCATACCGGCCCGAGACCATGACTAAAGTATTGTAGGCATCTAGTGAAACACGGTCTACATTTCTGATAGGTAATTTACTAATAGGCATACCCACGCGAGTGTCCAACAAATGCCAAATCTCTCCTGCTTCATAAGAAGAAGTGCCATTCCCAATAATCATAGCGGCTTTAGGTGCTTGTAATGGGCTTACATTCCTACTTCCTAAATCTACTCCCGAAAGGCTTAAACCAGATGGCACTGCAGACACTGAAACCCCTAATTTATTGGGTAAGTCTGCCATTAAGCTTGCCAAACTGTCCTTAGAGATTTTTTGTAGCGCCACAGGAACCATCAGGGATCCGTATGAAAAAGACTTTGCACCGTCTGAAGTAGACACTTTAAAAGGCTTAAAGGCCGCGGAAAGCACTACGCCATTTTTTTGCAAATGCGCTATGGCTGCAGGCACATTGTAATCTCTGGCGTCAATGGCATAGGCATAGTCTGAAGGGACAAAAGCAGGTACTTTTACTACGTCTGCTGCCTTTAAAGGGCTGCCCAACTTTGGAAGTTTGGTGAGGGGCTTATAAGAAATATTAAAAAAATTAGCCACAGACCAAGCGCTTGCGTCATAATAAACAGAATCCCTGTATTTATTATAGGTCTCAAAGAAACTCTGAACCATTCGGTACTGCGCCTGAGCGGTAGGCACTACATATTGGTCTTTTTCGGTCTCGTACACAGAGACCTTGTGGGTGTTCAGTTTTCCAATAAATGCCTTGGCTAGGTTTTGATCCGTTTCTTTAAAAGAGTAGCCTTTAATTTTACTGGCGGCTGCATTTGAAAAAGCAGTCTTAAAAAAATCCCGCTGATACGCCTGAAGCATAGCAGCATTTTCTACTGCTGCTTTCACCGTCGTAATACTAGATACGTACTGGTTTCTTATTGTAAAAGGAAAGGTAATTTCCCCAAAAGCTGTAGTTTGTTTTAAACCCCTTGAACTGGCTTGTTCAAACAGCAAGGCCAAAGCCCCTTGAAGGTCTGGGTAAGAAGAGCCGTATCCTGGATAAGTGCCGTCAAAAGCTTCTTTGGTAAAATACAATGACCCTATGCTGTCTAATGCTTTTGAAAAATAACTTCCAAAAAGATCATTTAAGGTGGTGTAGTTTTCTTTGGGCATAATGGGGTCCCAAGAAGCGTTGGGTTTCATAGGCTCAAAAAAGTAAGTGCTCTGGCTGCCCATTTCGTGAAAATCAGTGACCACATTGGGGTACCACTCATGCGACCAGGCCACCTTTCCTTGGCTCTCAGGATTTACGGTTAACAACCAGTCTCGGTTAAGGTCAAACCAGTAATGATTGGTTCTACCCCCAGGCCAATATTCATTGTGCTCTGCATCTTGAGGGTCTGCCACCAAAGGACTCCCTTTATAGGTGTTGGCCCACTGGGTGTGCCTATCTCTACCGTCTGGATTAATTGTTGGGTCTATAAAAATAACAGCGTTTTCTAAGTATTTCTCTATCTCAGGATTTTTAGACGCCACAAAAGTATAGGCCGCCAAAAGGGCCGCCTCTGAACTGGACGGTTCGTTACCGTGTACATTATATGCTAGGTTTATAATCAACGGAAGTGCTTTGCCTTTTGGCGCTTCCCCACTTTTTATAGCGGCTATATGCGCTGCTTTAATTTCGGACAATCTAGCGAGGTTTTCAGGGCTACTCACCACTAAAAAAGCGAGCTTTCTCCCTTCGTGTGTTTTTCCGTAGGGCATGATTTGAGCGCGGTCAGATTCCACTGCCAATTGTTCTAAATACCCCACAATTAAATCATGACGGCTGTGTTGGCTGCCAATGTCGTATCCTAGAAAAGATGCTGGAGAAGCCACCTCTTGATTAAAAGGGGCATATTTTTCATAAAAATAGTCTTGGCCAAAAGCCATACTACTGCAACACAACAGCAGGGTAAATAATCTCAATAGCATAAGAAAAGGTTTTAAGTTATACCCTTTAAAGATACCAAAGAAATTTTGCTTAGCACCCTTTCCTCTGTTAGGAAACGCTATAGATAAAAATCCTAAAATAAAGAGCGGCTATCGGTCACTAAATTAGTGCCTTTAAAATGGCCTTTGTCAAAATGTAATCTGTTTGCTTTTACCGCAATAGGAAAAGGCATTTTACCCTCCGAAACAAGCTTTAGCACCTTGTCATTCTTCTTAAAAGTATTGAGTTTCCCATCTGTCTTTTTATCTAACTTTAATATTAGTGAAGGAGATATTTCAATATCTGTCTCTATGGTAATCACTAGATTCTTAGCCCATAAAACCCCAGAAATTAGTAAAATTTGATCCTTGTTTGCGTGAGAGAACAGGCTTGGATTGGGATGTAAATAATCTGCCTGATGCAAATAGTTTTCCAAACTTCCCATCACCAATTCCTCAGACTCTGATCCTTCATAAGAAATGCTTATAGACTTTCCAGAGGTAATCAAGGTTTCCAAAGAGATGTTTCCAAGACCAAAAGCACTTAAAAGTGGTTCCAACAAAGACATTCCCATATTAAACATATATTCGTTTTTATACCTAGAAGACACTTTTAATGCGCTGTTCTCAGACACTTCAAGAGACTTTTTAGATTCAAATGCATGATTTATATGGGCGTAATACAACTCAATAGGGTTGGCGGGAACCTTCAGCCACAACTGCAATAATTTATAACTTCTAATTGGCCCACCAAGCAGGTCGTATCCGTGTTCCCTTAAGTTTTTACTCAAATTTGATTGTAGCATATTCATATTTTTTAACGCTTTACCGCCTTTGATTTAAAGATACCGTATAATCCAGCTTTTTGTCTTTTTGTGTCAATAGTCCTAATTAAATGGCCTTTGGCCGATGTTTTTTTGCTTGCACTAATTCATTATCTTTAGGTACTTAACAACTCCCCTAGTCGGGAAAACCAAAAAAAACCAACTCATGAAAAAAATTTTAATCTCTTTTTTGGCCTTTTTTATGCTGCTCATATCCGTGGAAGATGCATGGGCACAAAGAAGAAAAAAGACCACTGAAACAGGCTCAGAGAAGGTCTCTCTAGACGCATTTAAATTTAGAAACGTAGGCCCTGCATTTTTATCTGGACGTATTGCAGATATAGCCATGCATCCTGAAAACGACAACCTTTGGTATGTAGCCACCGCTTCTTCCGGGGTTTGGAAAACAGAAAATGCCGGAACTACCTGGCAATCTATTTTTGAAGGACAAGGGACCTTTGCTGCCGGCTGTGTAACCATCGATCCAAACAACCCCAGTACGGTTTGGGTGGGAAGTGGAGAAAATGTAGGAGGGCGCCATATTGCCTTTGGAGACGGTGTGTACAGAAGTAAAGACGGAGGAAAGTCATGGAAAAACATGGGGCTTCCAAACTCAGAGCACATCTCTAAAATTATAGTACATCCAAACAATGCTGAAGTAGTTTGGGTAGCCGCTCAGGGACCTTTATGGAGTTCTGGTGGAGACCGTGGGGTATACAAAACAACGGACGGTGGAAAAAACTGGAAGAAAGTACTCGGAGACAATATGTGGACCGGTGCCACAGACCTATTAATGGATCCGAGAAATGCAGATGTTTTATACGCTGCCACTTGGGACAGACACAGAACAGTAGCCGCCTATATGGGTGGTGGGCCTGGATCTGGCATACACCGCTCTACGGACGGGGGAGACACCTGGACCAAACTCACCTCTGGCATTCCAAGTTCAAACCTCGGTAAAATAGGCTTGGCCATTTCCCCACAAAAACCAGATGTGGTCTATGCGGCTATAGAATTAGACAGAACCACTGGGGGCGTTTTTAGATCTGAAGACCGTGGAAGTTCTTGGAAAAAAATGTCCAATACTGTTTCTGGTGGAACCGGACCCCACTACTACCAAGAATTATATGCTAGTCCGCACAAATTTGACCGTTTATACCTCATGAATGTAAGGGTACTGACTTCAGAAGATGGCGGGGCTAATTTTGCCACTTTAAAAGAATCTGACAAACACTCAGACAACCATGCTATTGTCTTTAAAAAAGATGATCCTAACTATATTATGTTGGGAACAGATGCTGGAATCTATGAGAGTTTTGACCTGGCAGATACTTGGAAATACCACAAAAACTTACCGCTTACCCAATATTATAAGGTGGCCGTAAACAACGCCAAACCTTTTTATCACATCTTTGGAGGGACCCAAGACAACGGTTCTTCTGGAGGGCCATCTGCTACAGATGAGCGAGAAGGTATTGCCAACAAACACTGGTATAAAACCTTGTTTGCAGACGGGCATCAATCTGCTACAGACCCAGAAAACCCAAATATTATATATGCAGAAACTCAGCAAGGGGGCTTACACAGAGTAGACCTCACTACTGGAGAACCTGTCATGATTCAGCCACAAGCAAGGGCGGGTGAACCCCACGAGCGTTTTAATTGGGACGCCCCTATATTAGTGAGCCCACACAAAGCTTCTAGACTGTATTTTGCTTCTTACCGCGTTTGGAAGTCGGAAGATAGAGGAGATTCTTGGACTCCTATCTCTGGAGACCTTACTAGAAATGAAGCGCGCATTGAGCTGCCTATTATGGGCAAACAACAGTCTTGGGACAATGCCTGGGATGTAAGGGCTATGTCTAATTACAACACCATTACCTCTTTGTCTGAATCTGAAGTGCAAGAAGGATTGCTTTGGGCAGGTACAGACGACGGTATTATTCAATACACCACAGATTCAGGAGCCAACTGGACTAAAATTCCTGTGACCAAATTAGGGTTGCCTTCAAGGGCGTTTGTAAACGATATTAAAGCAGACGTATTTGACAAAAACACCGTATATGTGTCCTTAGACAACCATAAAGAAGGAGACTACAAGCCGTATTTATTGGTGTCTAATGACATGGGTAAAACATGGCGCTCCCTAGGTAAAGATCTCGGAGAACGAAACCTGGTTTGGAGAATGGTACAGGATTATGTTAAAAAAGACCTGCTTTTTGCAGCCACTGAGAATGGTATTTTCACCTCCTTAAACGGCGGTCAAAATTGGCAAAAAATGAGTGGTACACCTACCATTTCTTTTAGAGATATTACCATTCAAAGAGAAGAAAATGACCTGGTAGCGGCGTCTTTTGGCCGTGGTTTCTTTGTGCTAGACAACTATGCCCCCTTGAGAGACTTCACTGCTGAAAACCTCAGCAAAAAAGCTAGTTTATTTGCGCCAAGAACAGCCAAATGGTATGTGCCAAGAAGCAATGTAGGAAACACAGGAGCAGACTACTACTTCGCAGAAAACCCTACTTTCGGAGCAGAATTCACGGTTCATTTAAAAGAGGACTACAAGAGTTTAAAAGCCAAAAGAAAAGCTGCTGAGAAAAAATTAGGCGCCAATGACAATGTGCCTTTCCCAGGCTGGGACGCATTAGATGCAGAGGCTTCTGAAACAGCTGCCAAATTATTGTTACACATTAAAGATGCTCAGGGTAACCTGATCAGAACCATCACAGCTAAGCCTAAAAAAGGATCTCAAAGAATTGCCTGGGACCTTAGGCATGC
>JAQWFV010000049.1 GCA_029238555.1 Flavobacteriaceae bacterium | reverse complement strand
TCTTCTAAACGCATTCGTTTCGAGGGAGATGGGTACAGTGAAGCTTGGGAAAAAGAAGCGGCAAAAAGAAAGCTCAGTAATCTCAAGACTACACCAGAAGCAGTGGCTGTGATGAGTGAAAAAGCCTATGTGACTTTATTTGAGCAAATGGGCGTGTTGAGTTCTATTGAATTAAAGGCCAGACAAGAAGTGGAGTGGGAAGCTTACGTCATGCACACCCAAATTGAAGGAAGGGTGTATGAGGAGTTGGTATACAGCCAGATTTTACCTTCTGCCTTAAGTTATACGAATGTGTTGCTAGATAACATGAGTAAAATAAATCTTGTAATGGAGCAGGTGACTGCCTTAGAAGAAAGTGCACAAGGTCAGTTATTTTCTGAAATTAATCTTCATGTTCAAGGGTTGAAAAAAAGCGTAGATACAATGACCCAGGCAAGGAAAGCAGCTAATAAATTAGCGACTACAAGCGAAAGGGCTCACGCATATGCCCTAGAGGTAAAACCCATTTTTAGCAGTATTAGAATTCATGCCGATCAATTAGAAAAACTCATGAGTGACAGCCATTGGCCGCTGTTAAAGTACAGGGAACTTTTACAAATTAGATAGTTCTTCAAAGGATTGTTTGCTATTGGGGATAAGTTTTGGGAATATTATGCCACAATAGCTTGAACTTTTTAAGGATTCCCTTATTTTTGCACAAAAGACGCATTAATGGATTCAAATCAACAGGGAAGGTATAGTCAAAGAGGGGTTTCAGCGGCAAAAGAAGACGTTCATAAGGCTATAAAAAATATAGATAAAGGACTTTTTCCAAAGGCTTTCTGTAAAATTGTCCCCGACCACCTTAGTGGAGATTCAGACTATTGTTTGGTTATGCATGCAGATGGAGCGGGCACCAAGTCTTCTTTGGCATATATGTATTGGAAACAAACTGGAGACCTTTCGGTTTGGAAGGGCATTGCTCAGGACGCGCTCATTATGAATATAGATGACCTTATTTGTGTAGGCGCTACAGACCACATCATGTTGTCTTCTACCATTGGTAGAAATAAAAATTTAATTCCTGCTGAGGTACTTTCTGCCATAATTAATGGAACGGAAGAACTTATCAATGACCTTTCAAAACACGGTATTATTATTCATAGCACTGGCGGTGAAACCGCCGATGTTGGCGATCTTGTCCGTACCATCATAGTAGATTCTACCGTAACAGCGCGATTACCTAGAAGAAACGTCATTGACAACGCTAATATTAAAGCAGGCGATGTTATTGTAGGGCTGTCTTCTTCTGGACAAGCCACTTATGAGACCGAGTACAACGGTGGAATGGGAAGTAATGGTTTAACCTCTGCACGCCACGATGTTTTTGGTCAAGGTTTGGCACAGAAATTCCCAGAGAGTTTCGATCCTTCAGTTCCAAGTGATTTGGTTTATTCTGGAGCCCTTGGGCTCACAGATGCTGTAGAAGGAAGTCCAGTAAATGCTGGTAAGTTGGTGCTTTCTCCCACAAGGACTTATGCTCCAATCGTAAAGAAAATACTGAGTAAATACAATGCAGCAGACATTCATGGAATGGTGCACTGTAGTGGTGGTGCTCAAACAAAAATATTACATTTTGTAGAAGGGCTCCACATTATCAAAGACAATATGTTCGAGGTGCCTGTGCTTTTTAAAATGATTCAGGAACAATCTAAAACCTCCTGGAGAGAAATGTATGAAGTATTTAATTGTGGCCATAGGTTAGAGTTATATGTAAATCCAGCTGTGGCAGAAGATCTTATTGCTATTTCCAATTCTTTTGGTGTAGCTGCTCAAATCATTGGTAGGGTGGCCGACAGTGATTCTAAAAAACTAACTATAGAAAGTTCTTACGGAACTTTTGACTATTAAGAAGGTCAATTTATTGTACCTTTACAGGAATAACTAGCTCAAATTTATGTTAGAAAAATTACATGTTGTAAAACAGCGTTTTGACGAAGTCTCTGACTTGATTATCCAACCAGATGTCATACAAGACCAAAAGCGTTACGTACAGCTTAACAAAGAATACAAGGATTTAAAATCTCTTATGGATAAAAGAGAATTATACATTTCTTTTACCCATAATATAGAGGAGTCTCAGGAGATTATAGAGGACGGTTCGGACGCTGAAATGGTAGAAATGGCCCGAATGCAATTGGAAGAGGCTAAAGCTGCTTTGCCAGCTTTGGAAGAAGAAATTAAATTTTTACTCATTCCAAAAGAGCCAGAAGACGCCAAGAATGTTGTGGTAGAGATTCGCGCTGGTACTGGAGGAGATGAGGCGAGTATTTTTGCTGGAGACCTCTTTAGAATGTACACTAAATACTGTGAGTCTAAGGGTTGGAAAACCAACGTGATTGACTTAAGCGAAGGGACCTCTGGGGGGTATAAAGAAATACAGTTCGAGGTTAATGGAGAAGATGTATACGGAACACTAAAATTTGAGGCAGGGGTACACCGGGTTCAAAGGGTTCCGCAAACGGAGACACAAGGCAGGGTTCATACCAGTGCTGCAACAGTTATGGTGCTCCCTGAAGCAGAGGAATTTGACGTTCAAATAGATCCTAAAGATGTGCGAATAGATTTCTTCTGTTCCTCAGGACCAGGAGGTCAGTCTGTAAACACCACCTATTCTGCTGTAAGGCTAACACACCTTCCAACAGGATTAGTAGCCCAGTGTCAAGACCAAAAATCCCAACACAAAAACAAAGACAAAGCCTTTGTAGTGCTAAGATCTAGGTTGTATGACATGGAATTGGCTAAAAAGCAAGAAGCAGACGCAGCTAAGAGAAATTCTCAAGTAAGTTCAGGAGATAGGTCTGCAAAAATTAGAACCTATAACTATCCTCAGGGTAGGGTTACGGATCACCGTATAGGATTGACCTTGTATGACCTTCAGAATATTGTCAATGGAGACATTCAAAGGATTCTTGATGAGTTAATGCTTGTAGACAATACCGAGAAATTGAAAGAAGCTTCTGAGATATTTTAGTCCCACCAGCTTTAAAGCTATAATCTGGTCTTGTGCCAGTGTAAAAATTAAACATGACGCTTCCTTTCTTAATCGATCAGATTGAAAAAAAATCATCTTTCCTTTGCGTGGGACTGGATGTAGATATAGATAAAATCCCGGCCCACCTTTTAAAAGAGGAGGATCCTATATTCGCTTTTAACAAGGCTATTATAGATGCCACACATTCCTATGCAGTAGCATATAAACCCAATGTAGCTTTTTATGAAGCCTATGGTGTTAAAGGGTGGCAGGCATTGGAAAAAACCATTCAATATTTAAATCTCAATTATCCAGAGGTATTTACTATTGCAGACGCAAAAAGAGGAGATATTGGAAATACAGCGGGTAGGTATGCTAAAGCTTTCTTTGAAGATCTGGGGTTTGATTCCTTAACGGTGGCCCCTTATATGGGAAAGGACTCCGTAGAACCTTTCTTAGCCTTTGAAGACAAATTCACTATTTTGCTGGGACTTACTTCAAATCCAGGTGCAGCAGATTTTGAAATGTTGCCTATGGCTAATGGTAAATATTTATATGAAACAGTTATTGAAACTGCCGCTCAGTACAAAAATGCCCACCAATTGATGTATGTGGTAGGCGCTACGCAAGCCAGTGCTATAAAAGACATTAGGGCTTTGGTTCCAGATAGTTTTCTCTTGGTTCCTGGTGTGGGTGCTCAAGGGGGCAGTTTAGCAGAGGTTTGCTCAGAGGGTCTTAATGACCAAGTAGGCTTATTGGTGAATTCTTCCAGAGGAATTATATATGCCTCATCCAAAGAAGACTTTGCTGTTGAAGCTGCAGCACAAGCAGCTTTATTGCAAGCTGAAATGGCTGTTATTTTAAGTCAAAAGAAAAAATAATTCCCTAATTTAGGAGAATGTTAGCCAAGTCATTGGTTTTAATTACCATATATTGATCTTATAAATTCCCTTGTATTGATTCATTACAATTGTTATAGAAATCCAGAAGCCCAACAATGGGTTACTTTTGTTCACGGTGCTGGTGGGAGTTCATCTATTTGGTTTAAGCAATTAAAAGCCTTTAGAAAAATTTACAATGTATTGCTTTTGGATCTCAGGGGGCATGGAGACTCTAAAATGCCTTTAAAACAGGCTTTTGATAAAAAATATACTTTTAATGCTATTACCCAAGATATTATTGAGGTACTAGATTATGAAAAGATAGAGAAATCTCACTTTATTGGTATTTCACTCGGGACCATACTGATTAGAAATCTCGCAGAAAAAAATCCGGAACGCGTGCTGAGTATGATTATGGGTGGGGCAATTTTAAAGCTTAATTTCAGATCTCAGGTACTTATGCGACTTGGGGTAATGTTTAAGTCCATAGTACCTTATTTGTGGCTGTACTCCTTCTTTGCTTTTGTGATTATGCCTAATAAGAATCATAAAGAGTCCAGGACGCTTTTTGTGAGAGAAGCAAAAAAACTGTACCAGAAAGAGTTCATTAAGTGGTTTAAGCTCACTGCTGAAATTAATCCATTACTTCGTTTTTTCAGGAATGTTGAGGTAAAGATTCCAACATTATATGTTATGGGTGAAGAGGACTATTTGTTTTTACCCTCTGTTAGAAAAATGACAGAGGCACATTTGTCTGCCTCTCTTTTTGTTGTAGAATCTTGTGGGCACGTTGTAAATGTAGAGCAACCTGAAGTGTTTAACTCGGCAGTGCTTTCTTATCTAGGGAAGTTGTAGTCTTATCACTGATCATAGAACCAGCTTAACTATTTCTGCACAAAATTCTTATAGAACATTCCTGCAGTACCACCTTTTAAGAACGCTTACTCAGATGAAGTGTTAAACAGATAAAACCAGCGTCTCCACCGGTTTTATGCTGACTAAATCTAAAAAAATAATGAAAAAAGTTACGCTCGTTAATCTTATAACGTGTTTATGATGTCATTATTGTGTTAGCCCATAGAAGTTTTGGACCATTTTTGAAATAGGAGCATAAACTGTTTTACCTCATTCCTGTAGGCTTGAAGGTATTCTTGAGGAGATTTACTGTGGTATTCTAAGCCCCTACAGTATCCATGAATGTTTTTTCCAATACAGTTAATGTAAGCTAAGGTGTTTTTTCGCTCATCATGATTATGAACAAGGGAAAGGTTTTTTAGACTGCTCAATAATTGCTTACTGTCTCCAAGAAGGCTATGAAGGATGCTGTGGTTAAAACTCCAGTGTTTATATTCTTTAAGTAGCTCGTAGTCGTAATAAAAATACACCGCCAAAGCATTGCTCAGCCGCTCCAATTCGGTGGCTTTATATTCTAAGTGCTTTGGTGTTTTCGTATTCATTGACAAGAGTTTAATTTATAGTAAAAATAAGTGTAATTGAAATTGAATTAATTTCTTTTATGTAGGTAAATATTGTTTTTTATTTATATTGCAATTTATTATAATAGTTTTTCTTATGATTAAAAAGTCTGATCGTTTAAATAATAAGATCATTGCTGCTTTGCAAAAGAATGCTAGGGTGTCTTTCGCAGAAATTGGTAGGATTGTGGGCTTAACACCACCAGCGGTAGCGGAACGGGTTAAAAAACTGGAAGATACGGCCGTAATATTGAAATATCATACAGAGGTATCTTATACTCAAATGGGGTATCAGCTAAAAGCCATGATAACGCTGAGGGCTTTTGTGGGTAAATTGAAGCCTTTTTTAGAAGTGGTAAAAACCTATCCCGAGGTAGTGAATTGTTACCGGATAACAGGTAATGAAAATATTATGATGGAAGTGGTGTTACAGGACCAACAACACTTAGAGAAATTTATAGATACCCTGATCCAATACGGTGAAACTAGAACACATATTATTTTGTCTGAAGTTGTTTCCTCGGCACCTATATATGCTAATTGATCACTTTGGGTTATATTTGAATATGAATTACAAATACTTCTTTGTACCCTTATTTTTCATGTTTTTATGCTTGAATCCTCTTCAAGCCCAAGAGGCTATTTCTGATAAAAAGTCAGAAAGGGTCTTTAAAAAAGAACAAAGGCAACTCAGGCGAATGAACCGTCAGTACGCAGATTCTCTCACCTATAAGGCGGAGTATTATCAGTATATGCTTTTGGAAGATTTAGATACTAGAAATTTTGAAAACTTAGGTTGGTGGCAGTATCAATACAATTACTATAATGCCATTGCCAGCAAAGATTCTACAAATCTTTCTCAGAGAGAGACCATAGTAGTTGAATATGCTAGAAATACGATTGTTTTAATGGTGTCTATGCTTAGAAGGTCTTATGACATTGAGGCCAACAGGCCAGCCGCTATTAGGGATATACCTGCAGTGGTTTTTTTATTGATGTTACGCACAGTAGTGAATCCCTTAGATTATCCTGCTTATTTGGCGTTAATTTCTTACAGTAGTAAGATGGAAGACTACGGTACGGCGCTATTCTATCTAGAAGCGCTTTTGGAAAATGGCTATAAAGATTTAGACACCCTCGGCGTACTTCCCGAAACTGGTTTACTGAGAATTATGCCAGAATACCAAGCATTGTTGGAGGTCTATTTAAACAAAGGATTATATGGGATTAGAGAAGAGGATTCGTAGTATTGTTGTATTGGTTTTTTTGTTGAATGGTTTTTTCCTAATCTCTTGTAGGCAATCTAAGAAGTATCATGACACTGAAGTCCAAAGTGCAAATATAGTGGGGGAGGGGGTTTTTAATACCCAAGGAGAAAGGGATAGTATCCTTAAATCTGTTTTGGATTTTCAAAAAGAATTAAACGCTTCATTTAAGGATCCTGAGGAGTCTCCTTTGGTAGATAAGGATAAAATGACTTTTGAAGGCTTAGATTACTTTTTACCAAATGCAGATTATGTAGTTAGGGCTAAATTAATTAAAACCCCTAATGCGCTTCCGTTTGGTATGCCAACAACTACTGATAGAATTTCTCAAGAGCGGGTGTATGGTCTATTGCAATTTAATTTAAAGGGAAAACCATTTTCGCTAGAAGTGTATCAGAGTTTGGATCTATTAGAAAAAGAAGGCTATGAGGATTATTTATTTCTCCCCTTCACAGACCTCACTAATGGTAATGAAACTTATGGAGGTGGAAGGTATTTGGATCTGAGAACGGTTCAAGCAGATTCTATGTGGATAGACTTTAATAAGTCGTATAATCCTTATTGCGCATACAATAAAAAGTATTCATGTCCTGTGGTGCCTTCACAGAATCATCTTGAGGTAGCTGTTCAGGCGGGTGTTAAGGCTTTTATGAAATAAAAAAACCAGTCTTTGAAGAAGACTGGTTTTTAAACTAAACTTAATTAATACCTATCCCTTAATGCTATGGGGATTTAAAAGGCATATACTGCTGCTAGTACAAAAGAAGAAAGGCTCTTTTGTGGGGCAAATTTTGAATCTAAAAAACTCTCATCAGAACCATTGTCTATTCTGATTTCTGGCTTTAAAATAAGGTTTCCTATGGACGCACTTCCTGTAAGGGTTAGGGCAAAAACGCTAGAATCTGCCACACCACTATCTGTTTGGTCTATGGCGCCATAAGCACCACTTTCTACAAAGTATTCTCCTCTTAAGCCAATGGCAAAAGTGTCTGAAGTGGTTAGTTGTGGGTATAATGCTACTCCTGAAAATCCAACGCCGTCATTGTCATAAATGGCTCCGTTAAGTCCTAAGTAAAAATTATCTGTAACAGAAAAACCTCCAGTGTAATCTAATTCATAAGCACCGCTATCTGTTAATAAATTTAGAAATTGACCTTTGTAGCCTAGTTGCGCTCCAAAAGCATAAATTCCTGTTGGGTTGTATTCTGTGAGATCTGTTGGGTTAAAGATTCCTAGCATGGCAGAGAAGTCTTCACTCAGTGCAAAATCTGCTTTTATTCCAGTATGGCTAAAAGGTCCGTAAGAGAATAAGTATGAGGTGCTGTAGTTGAAATTTGCTGCGGGAGATATTACTTCATATCCCAAAAAGGTATTAAAGTTACCCATAGTAAGCGTTACTTTATCGCTCACATTCCAATACATATACAATTGGTTTACAATATTTCCGGTCGCAGAATACATAGGGGAGTTAAAAATAGCATCTGTACCTCTTGGTCCAAAGACTAAGTCTGCTACGAATCCAACTTTTTCTCCTTCGTAAGCTGTTACTACATTGGCCATACCTAGTGCGAAACCTGGTAAATTAGCAAATGAGCTTCCTGGTGCCATGGTATTTTCTCCCACATTTGGAGCGTTTAAATTGCCTCTGAAATATGCGTCTACTGTTCCGCTTATACTAAATTTTGGTGAGGCTACCTCTTCTGCTTCTTGAGCGAAAGTGAATGTTGTTACTGTTAATGCTGCACTTAGCATTAAAAATTTTGCGTTATTTGTAAAAGTTTTAAAAATCATGAGAATTCGGTTTTAAATGGTTTTTAACAAACGGAGCGTTCTGCAAAACGCTCCGTTGCTATTTATATAGGTTTTGTTTAGTGTTGGTTCAATCTAAAATCTGCATAAGCGTCCATGCCGTGCTCGTGAAGGTCTAAGCCCTCTAATTCTTCTTCTTTAGACACCCTGATTCCTCCTGTTTTCTTAATGGTAAAAAGGATCAAAAATGATGTAATAGTACAGAAGGTAGCTGTGGCTCCTACGCCTGCTAGTTGGTAAAGGAATTGATCCATTCCTGCTTTTGCGCCAAATACCCCTACAGCAAGTGTTCCAAAAACACCGCATATTAAGTGTACTGCAACTGCTCCAACAGGGTCGTCTAGTTTAATTTTATCTATAAAGGCTACTGCTAAAACTATAAGGGCTCCGGCCAATAATCCAATCACAACAGATTCGTTTGGAGACATTAGATCTGCTCCTGCGGTAATACCTACTAAGCCTCCTAGAATTCCGTTAAGGAACATGGTAAGGTCATAGTTTTTATATAAGATTGTGGAGAGGAGAAATGCACCTATTCCACCTGCTGCTGCGGCTAAAGATGTTGTTACAAGCACTAAAGAAGTTCCTGCTGGGTCTGCAGATAATACAGATCCGCCGTTAAATCCAAACCAACCCAACCACAAAATAAGTACTCCAGCTGCTGCTAAAGGAATATTGTGTCCTGGTATGGCTTGCGCTTTTCCACTTTCAGAAAATTTACCTATTCTAGGACCCAAAAGGTATATGGCTATTAATGCAGCCCACCCACCAACAGAGTGTACTAATGTAGATCCTGCAAAGTCGTGAAACCCGCCATTTTCTCCACCTATGGTGCTTAAAAAGCCACCACCCCATTGCCAAGATCCAACAATTGGGTATACCAGACCTACATATATTAGGGTGAAGATCATAAAGCCTCCTAGTTTAATTCTTTCTGCTACTGCACCTGAAACAATCGTTGCTGCAGTTGCTGCAAACATTCCTTGGAAGAGAAAGTCTGTCCAGTAGGTGTATCCGCCAGAGGCGTAATCAGGAGTTAAACCATTTTCAGGTAGTGGTATTCCAAAGCCTGCAAATCCAAGGTATCCATTGAAATCTCCTGGGTACATTAGATTAAACCCGCCTATGTAATAAAGTAATAATCCAGTGCAAATGATAAATACATTCTTAAATAAAATATTAATGGTGTTTTTTTGTCTGGTCAATCCTATCTCTAAAAAAGAGAATCCTAGGTGCATGAAAAATACCAAAGCGGTACATACCATCATCCATACGTTGTTTGTTGTAAATATTGCTGTTTCCATCTTTATATTCTTTTTTGGTAATCTTTATTAGTTTATGCCTGCTTTTCCATTCTCTCTTGTCCTAATTCTATAGGCGTCTTGTACGTCGGAAACAAAAATCTTTCCGTCTCCTACATTTCCAGTGCTGGCTGCTTCTAGTATGGCATTTATGGTAGGCTCTAAAAATTCATCAGAAATTACTATGGAAAGAACTCTCCTTTGAATATCTGAAGTGCTGTAGCTAATCCCTCTGTAAACATGTCCTTGTTTTTCATTACCTACTCCGGTAACATCCCAGTAGCTGAAGAAGTTAACCTCTATGGCGTGAAGGGCTTTTTTGACGTCGTCAAATTTTGATTTTCTAATAATTGCTTCCACTTTTTTCATAATGGGACTGTTATTTATTGGTTAATACGAAGTAAACTTATGTTTTTAAGATTATACCCCCTAATTTTTAGGGGGTATTGATTTAATTATTATTATATAAACAAAAAAGACCCTTAAAAAATAAGGGTGTCATATTTAAAAGGTATTAAAATTGAGTGTGTGAATGAAAAAAATGGGGGGGAGTGGTCAAAATAAAATCTATTAAACAATAGGACTTATTTATTGAATTGGTGCTCTTAAATATAGATGGATATTTTATTAAGGTGCACTGTATGGCATATGGACGCTCCCTTAAATGAATGAGTGTTTATAGAATAGGAGTAGCACCCACAATAAAGAAAGTGCTATTAATTATGAAGAAAATTATTTTAATTAGAGGACTTTTGCACTGTACAGGCCAAGTGAAATGGCTAGTATGCCCAGAATTATACTGGAAATGGTGTAGAGACTAAATTCTAGTATTTGTCCATTTTTAAGGAAAGTTTGATTTTCAAATGCAAAGGTAGAAAAGGTGGTAAACCCGCCACAAAGTCCTATAGCTAGAAACGAATATAGGGGGGTACTAGCCAAAGCAGGGTTTTTATAACTTATTCCAACAATAAGCCCTAAGAGTAAGCAACCTAGAATATTGACACTAAAGGTGCCCCAGAAAAAGTGATCGCTCCAGGGATTGCCTATTTTGCTCAGCCCGAATCTTAGCAGGGTGCCAAAGCCCCCACCTATAAATAACGCAGTCATGGTTTTAAGCTGCTCCACATTTAAGACTTTAGATAGGTTTTTAAAACAAAGAGGAGTACAATAAAAAGGATAAAACCTAGGAGTAATTTTAAGACCCCTTTAAAATTTTTTTGGTGTTGGGCACGTTCTTTTTTGAAAGCCATTACAATGGCAACCACAAATGAAATGGCAAAAATCACCGCGAACACTATTTGTCCTTTGCTAAACATATTCCTATTTTTACACAAAGCTACATTAAATTACGCAAACCTTTTTGACGTTTTAATGTACATAACATAAATACTATGAAAGATAAATTAAAAGCGGTTGCAGCCTTTCATACCGCATTTAAAATAGGTTACGCTAAAAGTCCTATAGCGAATTTGGGTGAGCAGAAAAATACCCTGCGTTTTAATTTAATGGACGAGGAGAATAAAGAGTATTTGGAGGCCGCTCAAAACAATGACCTTGTGGAGGTGGCAGACGCTTTAGGAGATATGCTATACATATTATGCGGAACCATTATTGAACACGGCATGCAGGACAAGATTGAGGCGGTATTTAATGAAATACAAAAGTCTAATATGAGTAAACTAGGGGAAGACGGTGCGCCAATTTACAGAGAAGATGGAAAAGTATTAAAAGGCCCCAATTATTTTAAGCCCAATCTCAAGGCTATCTTAGAAGAATAAAAAAAGGCTCCATTGTGGAGCCTTTCAGATTTAGTATGCTTTAACCCTCCAGCCATATGGGTCTGGAGATAAGTTGTATTGAATGTCGTTGAGTGTTTTCTTAAAGAATGTGGCGTAACTGTCTTCTTGTGGCGCAATTTCATATTTTTCTCCTTTATAGCCAAAACCAGATATTGGGCTCACCACTGCAGCAGTTCCAGCACCAAACATTTCTAGTAATTGGTTGTTTTTATGAGCCTCAAGTATCTCAGCCACTTTAATAGGCCTAACTTCTAGGTTAATCCCATTGTCTTTGGCCAATTGTATTAAACTCTTTCTTGTAATTCCGTCTAAAATAGAATCAGACGTTGGACCTGTTATTAAGGTATTGCCAATGCGAACAAAAATATTCATCGTTCCGGCTTCCTCTATATTTTGATGTGTATTAGCGTCTGTCCAAACTACCTGTTGGAATCCTTCTGCTTGCGCTAATTTGGTGGGATAAAAGGAGCCAGCATAATTTCCTGCTGCTTTAGCGTATCCAAAACCACCACTTGCTGCTCTGCTAAATGTTTCTGCAATTTTAACCCTCACTTCACCGTTGTAATACGATTGCGCTGGAGAACAAATAACCATAAATTTATACTCTTTGGCAGGAGATGCAACGACGCCGGCCTGAGAAGCAATCATAAAAGGTCTTATGTATAAAGAGTTTCCTGCACCAGACTTAATCCAGTTTTGGTCTAATTTCAATAACTTGTGAAGTCCTTCCATGAAGTACTCTTTTGTAATTGCTGGCATAGCAAGTCTTTCACAAGATTTATTAAAACGCTCAAAATTATCTTCAGGTCTGAATAGCCATGCATCACCATTTTGGTCTTTGTATGCTTTCATACCCTCAAAAACAGCTTGGCCATAATGAAATACACTGGCGCTTGGCGAAATACTGATATTTTGATAGGGCTTAATTTGAGGTCTTTCCCATGCGCCATTTTTATAGTCGCAGACGAGCATGTGATCTGAGAAAATTTCTCCAAATGATAGGTTTTCAAAATCTACTTCATTAATCCTAGAAGTTTTGGCAATTTCAATGTCAAAAGAATCAGATGCTGTGCTCATGTACTTAATATTTAAAAGAATAAAATTAAATAAAAATACCTTGAGCCCGTTTTAATTTTCATATTATTAGCGAAATGGTTAAAATTTGATAATCAAATGAGGATATGATATTTTTTTAACATTTACAGCTGTTGATTTGTTTGTATTTTCAGAAAAACCTCCAGTAAAAACCCACTTTAGTCTGGTTATATTCGCTTATTTTTTCTTCTTAAACAGTAAAACTTGCCCTATCTTTATACAGTGAAAAGAAAAGTTGTAACCACTGCAGATGGTTCAAAAACACTACAGATAGAAGATTGGCAGGAACAGTATCACTCTATGCATGGTGCTATTCAAGAGGCCTATCACGTATTTATAAAACATGGTTTATCTCTCTTTGAAAACCAGGCTATTTCCTTGCTTGAAATTGGTTTTGGTACGGGCTTAAATGCCTATATTACTTATTTAGAAGCTCAGGATAAAGGACTTACTATTGATTATTATGGGGTTGAAGCTTATCCGGTTACTTTTGATGAGGCCATTTCAATGGATTATGTAGCATCCTTAAAGGATCACAATGAAGGGCGTCAAGTATTTGAATTAATGCATGAAAGTCCATGGAACGTCCCAGTAAAAATTGCATCATTTTTTAATTTAGTGAAGCTTGAAAAAAAGTTTCAAGATATAAATGATTCTAGTCAATATGAGCTTATTTATTTTGACGCCTTTGGTTTTAGGGTGCAGCCTGAATTATGGTCAGAAGTCATTTTTTTAAAAATGTTTGAAGCACTGCGTCCGGGTGGTGTCTTAGTGACCTATGCTGCCAAAGGGAGTGTAAGAAGGGCTATGATTAGCGTAGGATTTTTAGTGGAACGCCTTGAAGGTCCGCCTGGTAAGCGGGAAATGCTCAGAGCGACCAAACCCGTCATGAACAGTATCATTTAAATTTAACCCCTCCTTTTTTTAATATTGATTGCTATGAAAATATTGATTACCGGAGCCACCGGTCTAATAGGAAAAGAAATTATAAAACAATGTCATTCTCAGGGCATTTCCATTCACTTTTTAACCACCTCAAAGGACAAGTTAACCTCTAAGGAAAATGAGAAAGCTTTTCTGTGGAATCCTTCCAAAGGAGCGATAGATTTAAATGCTTTTCAAGGGGTCACCCACATTATTAATTTGGCTGGGAGCACGATTGCTCAAAGGTGGACTAAGAAAAATAAATCAGGAATTCTACAGTCAAGATTAGATAGTATTCACACGCTTAAAAAAGGAATTAAGCAATTAAATGGCCATTCTATATCCTATTTTTTAGGTGCCTCTGCGATTGGGTATTACCCCTCAAATTTCACAACAGACTACGCTTCAGATTGGTCTATAGACCAAGAAAGCGATTCTTTTCTAAGAAAGACTGTTTTGGCATGGGAAGCGGCCAATCAATCTATGGTATCTCTTGGATTAAAACTGGGCCAGTTGAGAATAGGCTTAGTACTGGATCAGAAAGCAGGAGCCTTACCTCAATTTGTTGCCCCTATAAAAAATTTTGTAGGCGCTGCTTTTGGAAGTGGCCAGCAGTGGCAGTCTTGGATACACAAAGAAGATATAGCTCAAATGTTTGTTTTTTTATGTAAAAATGAATCAGAGGGTATTTTTAATGGTGTTGCACCAAATCCCGTTACCCAAAATGAATTGGTGTCTGCCATAGCCAAACAGCTTAATAAGCCTATTGTATTGCCAAATATTCCTGGATTTGCTATTTCTTTAATACTTGGAGAAATGGCACAACTGGTTTTAGAAAGTCAAAAAGTGCAATCTGATCAGTGGCACGATTTAGGTTTTAAATTTCATTTTCCTTCTTTAGCTCAGGCACTTAAAGATTTGTTGTAATTGAAAGTCATAAAAGGAATGACATTTTGGCATTTTTGCAGCTTTGGCAGTACTTTTGAGTAGTATTTTAGAAATATTGAATCACATGAGTAAAGAGAATATAGATGCGGCAGCATCTGAACAAACAGAAGTTCAAGACACTGAGGTTACTTCATCAGAAAATAGTCAGGAATCTAACCAAGATAGCTCTAGCGAATTTAATGATGCTGAGAGCGAAGAGACTGCCGAGACAAGCTTAGAGAAGTTAGAGAAAGCAGTAGCTAGTGAACAGGATAAATTTCTAAGACTTTTTGCAGAGTTTGAAAATTATAAGAAAAGAACTTCTAAAGAGAGAATGGATCTTTTTAAAACAGCTAATCAAGAGGTTATTGTCGCTATGTTACCTGTGGTCGATGACTTTGAGAGGGCTATGAAAGAATTGTCAAAAGAGCAAGATTCAGAGCTTTATAAAGGCGTCAGTCTTATTCAAAATAAATTTATTGGGGTATTAAAGAATAAGGGTTTAGAAGAGGTAGTAGTGTCTGCTGGAGATACTTTTGATTCTGAAATGCACGATGCAATTACTCAAATACCAGCCCCAGATAAGAAAATGAAGGGTAAGGTGATTGATGTTATTGAAAAGGGTTTTCAATTAGGAGATAAAATTATACGTCACCCAAAAGTAGTAGTAGGAAACTAATTAAGTTTTTATGAAAGAAGATTTTTACGACATATTAGGTATTTCTAAAAGCGCCACAGCTGCAGAAATTAAAAAAGCTTACAGGAAAAAAGCTATTGAGTACCACCCGGATAAAAATCCTGGCGATTCAAAAGCGGAAGAGCTTTTTAAAAAATCTGCAGAAGCTTATGAAGTTTTAAGCGATCCAAATAAAAAGTCCAAATACGATCAATACGGTCACCAAGCATTTGAAGGTGGCTTTGGCGGTGGAGGCGGAATGAATATGGATGACATATTTAGCCAATTTGGCGATGTTTTTGGAGGAGCCTTTGGAGGCGGATTTGGTGGCTTTGGCGGTGGCGGACAACGCAGGGCTAAAGGAAGTAACCTTAGGATTAGGGTGAAACTAAATCTTGAAGAAGTAGCACAAGGGGTAGAGAAGACTGTAAAAGTCAGAAGGAAAAAACAGGCAGAAGGAGTGACTTATAAAACTTGTTCTACTTGTAATGGTCAGGGTCAGGTTACTAAAATTGCCAATACCATATTAGGTAGAATGCAAACGGCAGCCACCTGTAGTACTTGTTCTGGTAGTGGTCAGATTATAGACAGTAAACCTAAAGATGCAGATGCTCAAGGAATGGTGGTTCAAGAAGATACCGTGAGCATACAAATACCAGCAGGTGTAGAAGATGGTATGCAACTAAAAGTTGGTGGGAAAGGAAATGATGCTCCTGGTAATGGAGTTCCTGGAGACTTAATTGTAGCGATTGAAACCCTAGAGCACGATACTTTAAAAAGAGAAGGAGACAATCTTCATTATGATTTGTATATCAGCTTGTCAGATGCTGTGTTAGGAACCTCTAAAGATATAGATACTGTTTCTGGTAAAGCCAGAATTAAACTTGAACCAGGGCTTCAATCTGGAAAAATCCTTAGGCTCAGAGGGAAAGGTATTAAGAGTATTAACGGGTATGGAGCCGGAGATTTATTGGTGCATGTTAATGTATGGACACCAAAAGAATTGAATAAGGAACAAAAGGCATTTTTTGAAAAAATGCAAGGTGATGAAAATTTTGAGCCAAGGCCTGAAAAATCAGATAAGTCATTTTTTGAAAAGGTAAAAGATATGTTTGCTTAGCGTTTTTTTTATTTTTTATTGAGAATTTGTGTATATTTGATTTTTACTTAATAGTACAGCTATTAGGTAATTCTTTTTCATAGCAATTTTTTTTCCCATCCTTAGAACTTGTTTTAAGGGTGGGTTTTGCTTTTAAACAGCTCTTGGTGTCAGTTTATTTGCTATTTTAGAAGCGTAAACAACTCTTATGAACGCGATTCAGAAATTTTTAGGACTCATAAAAAATATACTGACCACCTCCTTATTCCCATCGGACACCGTTCACATAACAATAGGAACAGTTCTCTTAATTATAGCTGCCCTTATTTTTGTGAGTTACCTTTTAAAGCTCATTAAAAAGATTGTTAATGCAAAATTACCAGAAGAAGACAAAAACAAGTTCACCAGCATATTCGGTTTTTTAAAGTACCTCTTTTATATATTAGTTACAGTCACCGTGTTACATTCCTCAGGAATTGACCTCACTGTTTTTCTAACAGCTTCAGCTGCCTTATTTGTTGGTCTGGGTTTTGCCTTACAATATTTATTTCAAGATATTATTTCAGGTATTTTGATCATTTTAGATCAATCGCTACACGTTGGAGATATTATTGAAGTAGATCAAAAGGTGGGTAAGGTATTCGAAATTAGATTGAGAACGACTAGAGCAATTACTCGAGATGACAAAGTAATTGTCATTCCCAACCATATTTTTCTTACAAACAGTATTTTTAATTATACACAAAACCATAAAACGACTCGAGAAAAAGTCACCATAGGGGTGTCTTATGCTTCAGATATAAATTTAGTGACGGACTTACTGCTGTCTGTTGCTGAGGCGCAAAAAGGGGTGTTGAAATCTCCTAAACCATTTGTTTTATTCGATGACTTTGGAGATTCAGCTCTAGTATTCTCATTGCATTTTTCCATTGCTGATTCATTTGGTGATCCTAAGTTGAAAAGTGAGATTCGTTATAAAATGGCAGCGATATTTAAAGATAACAATGTGTCTATTCCCTTTCCACAAAGAGATGTTCACTTCTATAACCATTCATAAATGAATTCAAATATTCTTGTTGTTGAAGATGAAGCAGCCATAAGCAGGGTGCTTGTTAAAATTCTCGCAGAAGCTTTTGATACCTATGAGATAGAGGCTGCCTACGATGGGCAATCTGCTATTGACATGATTCAAAATAAGGACTATGCCCTAGTTTTGTGTGATATTAAAATGCCTAAAATGGATGGGGTAGAAGTGCTCATTAAAGCAAAGGAAGTTGCACCATTTACTTCATTTATTATGATTTCTGGTCATGGGGATCTTGAAACTGCTGTAGAAACAATGCGTTTGGGTGCTTTTGACTATATCTCTAAACCACCAGATTTAAACAGGTTGTTAACCGCAGCAAGGAATGCCCTTGAGAAAAAAGATTTGTTAGTAGAAAACACATTGCTCAAGCAGAAAGTGTCTAAAGGATATGAAATGATCGGTGAGAGTAAGGCCATATCTCATATTCAGCAAATGATTGACAAAGTGGCTCCTACAGATGCTAGGGTTTTGATTACTGGTCCAAATGGGAGTGGAAAGGAATTGGTTGCCCATTGGCTTCACGAAAAGGGACCCAGGGTAACTGCTGCATTTGTAGAAGTTAATTGCGCTGCTATTCCTTCGGAACTTATTGAAAGCGAGTTGTTTGGTCATGTTAAAGGAGCTTTTACTTCTGCGGTAAAGGACCGTTCTGGTAAATTTGAAATGGCCCACGGAGGTACCTTATTTTTAGATGAAATTGGAGATATGAGTCTTTCTGCTCAGGCTAAAGTTCTCAGGGCTTTACAAGAGCAAAAAATCTCAAGAGTAGGCTCTGATAAAGACATTAAAGTAGATGTGCGGGTTTTAGCCGCCACTAATAAAAATCTTAAAGAGGAAATTAAAGCAGGACGGTTTAGAGAAGATTTATACCACCGTTTGGCTGTCATTATAATTGAGGTTCCGGCTTTAAATGAACGCAAAGAGGACATTCCTTTACTGATCAGTCATTTTTCAAAGCAAATTGCCCACACACAGGGAACGCAGCCTAAGGTGTTTTCACCTGAGGCCATTAGTGCCCTTCAATCATATGATTGGTCTGGAAATATTAGAGAATTGCGAAATGTTGTAGAGCGCTTATTGATTTTAGGTGCCTCAGAAATAAGTGTTAAAGATGTAAGTTTATTCGCTTCTAAAAATTAAATAAAAATTAAAAAACAACGAATAATGAAAAAAAACATATGGCTTCTTTGCGCCTTGTTCAGCATGAGCCTTCAAGCCCAAGAGCATCAAGACAAAGCTTTTATTAATCGTATTTACGACACTGCTCTAAGTGACAGCAAATCGTATGATTGGCTCAATCATTTGTCCAACCAAATAGGGGGACGTTTGTCTGGTTCAATTCAGGCAGAACAGGCTGTAGATTACACCTTTAAAGTGATTCAAGATTTGAATATAGACAAGGTGTGGAAGCAAGATATTACTGTGCCAAAATGGGTAAGGGGTACTCCTGAATTTGCTTATATGGAATTGTCTCCTGGAGCAACTACTAATATTCCCATCCTAGCTTTGGGTGGTTCTGTGGCGACCCCTTCTTTAGGAATTAAAGCGGAACTCATTGAGGTGAGTTCATTGGATGAATTGAAAGCTTTAGGTAAAAAGGCTATTTCTGGTAAAATTGTCTTTTTCAATAGACCAATGGATCCTAAGATGATTAACACATTTGGGGCTTATTCAAAAGCGGTAGATCAAAGGTCTAAAGGGGCTGCTGAGGCATCTAAATACGGAGCTGTTGGTGTGATAGTAAGGTCTATGAACTTGAGATTAGATGATTTTCCTCACACCGGTGGAATGTCTTATGGCGACCTTCCTGACGCTATGAAAATACCAGCTGCTGCAGTGTCTACAAATCATGCGAATTTTTTAAGTACCACACTAGCTTTAAACCCTTCTTTAAAATTTTATTTTAAACAAAACTGTAGAACACTTGCAGATGTACCTTCTCACAATGTAATTGGAGAGATCAGAGGAAGTGAATTCCCTGAGGAGATTATTGTTGTTGGAGGGCATTTGGATTCATGGGATGTTGGAGATGGTGCTCATGACGACGGCGCTGGATGTGTCCAAAGTATGGCCGTTTTAGAGATATTAAAAAAGTTACACTACACCCCAAAAAGAACTATTAGGGTAGTAATGTTTATGAATGAAGAAAATGGACTTAGGGGAGGAACTGCCTATGCTAATAGAGCAAATGAATTAGGAGAACGTCATATATTTGCCCTTGAGAGTGATTCTGGAGGCTTTACGCCAAGGGGTTTTTCTTTTGATGCTGCTACAGGAAATATGACTCAAATCATGGAATGGAAAGCTTATTTTGAACCTTATATGGCCCACACTTTCACAGAAGGTGGTTCTGGAGCAGATATTGGTCCTTTAAAGAAAGAGGGTATTGTTTTGGCTGGATTAAGGCCAGATTCACAGCGTTACTTTGACCACCACCATGCTGCTACAGATACTTTTGACGCGGTGAATAAAAGAGAGTTGGATATGGGTGCAGCGGCTATGACTGCTTTGGTATATTTATTTGATCGCTATGGTTTAGAGACCACTGAAATTAAATAGAATGTTTATATTTGCCCCTCATTAAAAAAAGTGATTATGCAAGACGGAATTTACGCCAAATTTAATACTTCAAAAGGCGCTATTACAGTTAAATTAACTCATGACAAGACGCCTGGTACTGTAGGTAACTTAGTCGCATTGGCAGAGGGTAATTTAGAAAATAAAGTGAAACCTCAGGGTACTCCATATTACGATGGATTAAAATTCCACAGGGTTATTCCAGATTTTATGATACAAGGGGGTTGCCCTTTGGGAACAGGTACTGGAGATGGTGGTTATAAGTTTGACGACGAATTTCACCCAGACTTAACCCACAATGGTCCTGGTGTTTTGTCTATGGCAAATGCTGGTCCTGGGACTAATGGGACCCAGTTTTTCATAACACACGTAGCGACTCCTTGGTTAGATAATAAACACACTGTTTTTGGACATGTAGTAGAAGGGCAAGAAGTGGTAGATGCGATTGCTCAAGGAGACACTTTAGATACTTTAGAAATTATAAGGGTTGGTGCAGCTGCTGAGGCCTGGAATGCTGTGGAAGCTTTCAGAACTTTTGAGGGATCTAGAGAAAAGCGTATGGCTGAGGCCAGAGCGGCTCAAAAAGAAGCTTTGGATAAAGTGTCTGCTGGTTTTTCTGAAACTGCCTCAGGATTGAGGTATCAGATTATTCAAAAAGGTTCTGGTGTTAAAGCAGAAAAGGGGCAACAAGTTTCTGTGCATTATCAAGGAGCACTTATAGACGGAACTGTTTTTGATTCCTCTTATAAGAGAAAAGAGCCTATTGAGTTTCAATTAGGGATTGGTCAAGTAATTTCAGGTTGGGATGAAGGATTACAACTATTACATGTAGGAGATAAAGCCCGATTTGTCATACCATCTGATTTGGCTTATGGAAGTGCGGGTGCTGGTGGTGTTATTCCTCCAGACGCTATTTTGGTATTTGATGTTGAGCTCGTTGGAGCTAAATAATATGATATTTTTACTGGCAGCACCATATCAGAAATGGTGTTGTCAGTAAACTAAAAATATTTTTGACCCAAGCCTCAGGAGGCCTTAAGTGGTTTAATTTCATAAAAAAAGCCTGTCCAATTGGACAGGCTTTTGTTTTGAAAAGGTTGTATATGATTAGATCACTTTAACGTTTACCGCATTCAATCCTTTTTTTCCTTGCTCAAGCTCGAATTCTACTTCATCCCCTTCACGAATCTCATCGATTAATCCTGAGATGTGTACGAAATGTTCTTTGCTTGTTCCTTCTTCGCTGATAAAACCGAATCCTTTGGTGTCGTTGAAGAATTTTACTGTTCCTTTGTTCATTACTAAAAATTAAAAAATTATATTAGTCGCAAATGTAGGTTATATATTTTTAAATACTTTCAATTAAGTAACTTATATTTTTATCTGACCCTAAATAATAAATAATTACAGCAAATGAGTGTTTCTAATTTAGACGCCAAAGTATTTCCCATTGGAGGGTATTCTTCTGTTGGTCAGTACAATGATCAACAAATAAATCAATGGATTCAAGAGCTGGATCAATTGCCCTTTTTACTTTCAGGAGTTTCTATTCATTTAGAGGAAGCATTTTTAGATAGCCCGCTTAGAGAGGGCGCATGGACGATTAGACAACTTATTCATCACATTGCAGATAGCCACCATCACGCTTATACTAGATTTAAATGGACCCTTACTGAAAATGAACCCTTAATAAAAACTTATGATGAAAAGGCTTGGTCACAACTATTAGATGCGTCTTCACCTATACAATTGTCCTTAGACCATCTTTCTGCAGTTCACCAAAAATGGGTATTTTTATTGCGTAAAATGAATGAGAGCGATTTTAATAGACGTTTCCAACATCCTGATACTAAGTCTTATCATTTTTTATTTGATTATTTAGGGGTGTACGCTTGGCATGGCAAACATCATTTGGCTCAGATAAAACAAGCATTTGAGCAATTTAATCAAGGCTAATCCTAATGAAATTATCTTAAATTTTATACTTTAAAGCCTATGGATTCCAAACAATTATCTTGGAGTGATTTTGAAAAAGTAGATATTCGAGTTGGCACCGTAATGGAGGCCTTAGATTTCCCCGAGGCGCGTAAACCTGCTTATAAACTTCATATAGATTTTGGTGCGCCAATAGGTGTTTTGAAGACTTCTGCGCAAATCACCAAATTATATGCTAAAGAATCTTTAATTGGACAACAGCTTGTGGCTGTAGTTAATTTTCCGGAAAAACAAATTGCTAATTTTAAAAGCCAATGTTTGGTTTTGGGAGCGGTGAATAAAGATGAGGTTACTTTACTGCAGCCTATGTCTAAAGTGCATAATGGATTAAAAATTTCATAATATTGTTAGAACAGGCACAGATTAATTTTGACAGCGATAGTATTTGGGTGTTAAATATAGCATTAGCCTTTGTAATGTTTGGCATAGCCTTGTCCATAGATTGGCGTGATTTTAAGCCAGTTATTTTAAATCCTAAGTCTCTTATAGTTGGCGTAGCGAGCAAATTTTTAATTTTCCCCCTAATCAGTTTTTTACTTGTTCTGATTTTAAAACCGGTACCTAGTATTGCTTTAGGAATGATTTTAGTGGCTGCATGTCCTGGAGGAAACATCTCTAATTTTATCACTCACTTTTCTAGAGGTAATGACGCATTGTCTGTCAGTTTAACAGCTATTGCGACACTTTTAGCTGTGGTTATGACTCCATTAAATCTTGCTTTTTGGGGGAATATGTATGAACCTACTTCTGCTATTTTGAGATCAGTATCTGTACCGCCCTTAGATATGGTGAAATTAGTGGGACTCATTTTGGGAATGCCATTGATTCTTGGAATGCTCATTCACGAAAAATACCCTCTCTCTGCTCAACGGATTTCAAATGTCATGAAAAAGCTTTCCCTCCTTTTTTTTATTGCCCTAATCTTTGTGGCTCTGGGAAATAACTTAGTGGCCTTTGAACGTTATGTTATGGAGGTTTTTTGGTTGGTATTACTTCATAATTTAGTAGCTTTTAGTACGGGTTTTAGCTTGGCTAAATGGTGGAGACTTTCCTGGAAAGACACTAAGACAATTACCATTGAGACAGGCATTCAAAATTCTGGGCTTGGTCTTCTTTTGATTTTTACTTTTTTTGATGGTTTGGGCGGTATGGCCATTTTAACTGCTTTCTGGGGAATTTGGCATTTAATATCTGGCCTTTTGCTGGGAACTTTTTTCAGAAATTATCCCGCTTTAAATGCAAAAGTGTATGATTAGTGTTCAAAATCAAGTGACCAATTTAGTCAAAGCTTTGGTCCGATTTGCGTTATGGTGTTATTTTAAACGCATTGTAGTGAGGGGTTTTTCAAAAAAAAACCATGCTAAATCAGTCATATATTTGGGCAACCATCAAAATGCTTTAATAGATGCTTTACTGATCGCTACAACCACAAAGAGGAAGACTACTTTTCTCACTAGATCAGATGTGTTTAAAAATCCTTTGATTGGATATTTTTTAAGATATATAGGTATGTTGCCTATTTATAGGTTTAGGGATGGTGTAGATACCCTTTCTATGAACAAACCCATATTTAATCGTTGTGGGGATGTGCTTCATAATCATGAAGCCATATTGATTTTTCCTGAAGGGAATCACGGTTTAAAAAGAAGGGTAAGACCATTGAAAAAAGGTTTTGTGAGTCTATTATCTCATCGTTGGTCCATTGACAAACAGCCTGTTTACTTGTCTCCTATAGGAGTTAATTATATTAAAGCAGTGCGTTTTCCAGACGCGGTTTCGATTGTTTATGGACAAAGCCATAAAGTGAAACCTTTTGAGATTAATAAGGATAACACCCATTCACTATTATGGGCTTTACATGAAAAATTAGCTGTGTTGACCACTCATATTCCTGAATCTCTTGATGGGTATTACAATCAAATTGACGCTGCTTTGGAGCAAGATGCCCGACTCTTTTTAAATCCATTAAAAACCAATGATTTAATTGCTCAGTTTGAACATGCCCTTCAATCTAAAGGATCTTTAGAAGCTGTAGCTAGTAAAATTTTTAAAGACAATACTGATCTAAATAAATCATTTTTTTCGAGAATGTGGAGCCTATTGTTAAAGCGCCTTTTTGAATTTATAAATATAGTGCCTATTAGTATATGGCGTTTGTTTTTAAAGCCAAGTATAAAGCAGCCTGAATTTGTAAGTACTGCTAGATTTGGTTTTTCGTTATTGTTTTTTCCATGTTACTTTTTACTGCTTTTTATTTTAATTGCAGTGTTTAGCAAAAACATAGGGATGGCTTTAGCCATCCCTATGGGTCATTTTATGATGAATTTAATATTTGTTAAAAAAATACTTTAATTACATTAAATTACTAAAGAATATTGCATTAGCCAAGAACTTATTAGTTCCGTACCAAAAGGCTCTAAAATTGGTGTTGTCTGTAAACAAAATTACATTTCCTCTACCTAAACCAGATACTTTAAATGGTACAGTGTTGGGAATTAAAGTAGCATTCACTTTAGAGTGGTATCCGCTTAAAAGCGGCGAAGAAGTATATTGAATTGGGTTATTGAAACTTTGTTTGTCTGCTTCAAGATATACATTTGTTTTTCTAAACATGGCCACATAAGCATTGTGATACCCGTAGTTAATTGGGTGACTCAGATCTAATTTGGCTTCGAAAATAGCACCACCTGTTTCTTGTGCCCCATAGAAATTCTGCCTGTCTTCATAAGAGATTCCTTTGGCTTCTAAAGGCGCATTTTTGAATGTTAGGTCCATAAATTCGTTTTTAGAAATCCATTTGGCGGAATTTTTATACGCTATTAAAGTGCCTCCATCTTTCACCCATTCTTTAATTTTTTCTGAAGCAGCTGAATTTAATGCACTTCCATACATATTAGGAACTATAAGGGTGGTGTATCTGGAAAGATCTACCCGGCTAAAATAGTCAAGGTCTATTTTGGTGAGTTTCATATCGTACCTTTGGTCAAATAGATGCCAAATTTCTCCAGCGTCATAAGAAGCGGTACCATTACCAACAACAATAGCTACAGAAGCCTTTTTGAGTGCCTCAAAATTATTGCTTCCTAAATCTATTCCATGGCTTAATCCAGTGCCTACTCCTTTTATTTGAATTTGAGCATCTGAAGCAATTTCTGTCAAAAACTGGTGTATTTCATTGGCAGATAAAGATTGATTGGCTACTGGAATCATGATAGTACCGTAATCGTATTTTACGCCTTCTAATTCAAAGGCCCTTTTGGCTACTTTGGCCCTAAGTCCTTTGTTTAATATTTTGTTTAAGGCTTTTGGTGTATAGTATTCATGCCATTCGAATAGGTATGCATACTGAGATAAGGCGCTAATATTTCCCTTTGATACGGGAATTTCCTTTACCTCAGACCCTGCTTCATTTAGGTTGTTTGTTGTGGTGTATGCAACATTGAAAGCGAGCGGAAATGTCCATGCAGAAATATCGTAGAACAAACTGTCTGAAAAAGTGGTTCTTTTTTCAAACATGGCTTGTATTAAAGAATTGTTTTGTTGGTTTAATGGCACTACAAACCCATAACCTTTTTTAAATTTTTTTCCATTAATAACGGCATCTCTTTTAAGCTCATGAAATTTAATTTCTTGTCTTTGAAGAATTTCAGCCAAGTGATTTGTTTTAGCAGCATCTTTTGTGTCCCCAAACACAATCGCTTTCTGCTTTTCTTTAGCAGCCAATGTCCTTGTGTTGGTAAAGAAGTCTCTCTGGTAGTGTAATATTTTTTCTCTCATGCCCTGAGCTGCAGCCACAGTAGATAAGGCAGTAGTGAATTGGTTTCTAATGGTAAATGGAAAGGTGAGTATGCCATTTTCGCTTTCTTGTATATGGCCTCTAGAACTCCCTTGTTCAAAAAGGATTCCAATACTTCCATTAATGTCTGGGAAAGTAGATCCCTTTCCGTAATAGTAGTCGTCGTAGTTTTCTTCAGAATAATACAAAGAACCAATTTTATCTAATGCTTTGGCATGGTAAGCGCCTATCTCTGCTGTAAGTTCTTGGTTAATCGCGGGGGTTAAGGGGTGCACTCTTGTGGGCTCTCCTGGTTGGAAGAAAAAAGTGGAATTGGTTCCCATCTCGTGGTGGTCGGTAAGTATGTTTGGCTTCCAAGCATGAAAACTTTTTATTCTCGCCCTACTTTCAGGTAATTGTACAGGCAACCAGTCTCTATTCATGTCAAACCAATAATGGTTGGTTCTTCCGCCTGGCCATACCTCATGATACTCTCTTTCATTTGGATCTGGGTTCAGTAAATGACTTCTGTTTGTATTGGCCCAATAGGCAAATCTTTGAAGCCCGTCAGGATTGAATGAAGGGTCCATAAGTATCACAGTATTGTCTAAAATAGCCTCTATTTCAGGTCCTTGAGCGGCAGCCAAATAATAGGCATAAGCAAGCCCAGCATTTGCACCACTGGGTTCATTTCCATGAATTGAAAATCCTTGATACACCACTATAGGCATATTTTCTGTGGACAAGTTTTGTCCTGCAGCAGTAGTTAAGGCCAAGTGCTGGGTTCTGATTGACTCAATATTACTGTGATTTTTGGGACTAGTTACCGTGAGAAGAAGCAGTGGCCTTCCTTCGAATGTAGCGCCTCTATTCTCTATTTTTATACGATCAGAGGAAGCTGCCAAGGCTGTCATATATTGTACTAACTTGTCATGAGTAACATGCCATTCTCCCACCTCATGTCCAATCACCTGTTTTGGCGTGGGTATTTCTGGGTTGTAGGAGATGTTATCTGGCAGATAATAACCTAAGTCAATAGCTTCCTGCGCAAAAATACCTAAGGGTAAAAAGAGCAATAAGGTCAAAAGAAATTTTTTCATGGAATTGGTTTTGAGGGGTTACTTAAAGTATAAAAATAAGAAAAGGGCCTCAATAGAGGCCCTTTTACATCATTAAATTATCATTGAAAATTAAATATCGTCAAAATCTACCTCTGTAAAGGAAGAAGTTGGGGTGTCTTCAATAGGCTTTTCCGCTGCATCTTCTGAAGTAATATCTTCAAATGATTCTTTTTTAAAATCTGATTGGTGTCTTTCAGAGATCACCTCAGAACCTTTGTTGTCAATGATGAAATCCATCATTTCGTCCATTATTTCTTTAAATGCTGTAAAGTCTTCTTTGTACAAATAAATCTTGTGCTTCTTGTAATGGAAAGACCCGTCGTCGTGCGTAAATTTCTTACTCTCTGTGATCGTTAAATAGTAATCTCCGGCTTTAGTGCCTCTTACATCAAAAAAATAAGTTCTCCTTCCAGCTCTTAAAACTTTTGAGTGTATCTCTTCTTGTTCCATGGATTCTTTTGCGTACATCTGTTCTGTTTTTGCAAGTGCATTGTTCCCTCCAAAATTGGAAAAAAAATGTTTATGTCACAACATTTTTCGGGTTTTCTTTATGGGTAGATTGTCCTTCATAAAGTGCTTTGTAATAACCATTTATAGTAATTAATTCTGCATGGGTACCCTCTTGAATTTTTTTACCATCTTCCAAAACGATTATTTTGTCTGCATTTTTAGCTGCAGAAACCCTGTGACTCACTATGATGGTAGTTTTGTGGGTAGCAGCTTTTTTGAGCGCATTTAATATGGCTTCCTCCGTTTCGGTGTCTACAGCAGACAAACAGTCGTCAAAAAGATATATCTCTGGATTTTTTATGAGTGCTCTAGCAATAGAAACCCTTTGCTTTTGACCACCACTTAGGGTAATGCCTCTTTCTCCTAAAATAGTCTCATAGCCTTTAGAGAATGCTGCGATGTTGTTGTGAACAACAGCTTGTTTTGCTGCTGCTTCAATATCTGATTGTGAGGCATTTTCTTTGCCAAAAGCAATATTGTTAGCAATGGTATCTGAAAATAGAAAAGCGTCTTGAGGAACTGCACCTATCGCATTTCTCAGGGAGGAAAGCGGGGCTTTTTTTATAGACACACCGTCAATAGTGAGTTTGCCACTATCTATGTCATACATCCTACTGATTAATTCAAGAACGGTAGATTTGCCAGAACCAGTCTTCCCTAAGATAGCCACGGTTTGGCCTTGTTTCACTTCAAATGATAGTTCTTGGATGGCTTTAATTCCAGTATCTGGGTAAGTGAAACATACTTTGTCGAATAGAATATTCCCCTCAATTTCCATAGGGCCATCTGACCTATCTACTATGGCTGGTTTGGTTTTTAGAAATTCATTGATTCTAGCCTGTGAAGCCTCTGCTTGTTGAATAATAGAGGTGAGCCAGCCCACTATAGCTACCGGCCAAGTAAGCATATTGACATAGATAATAAATTCAAGGATCAACCCAATAGAACTTATTTCTCCACTGATATACTGCTTACCACCTATATATATGACAAATAAATTACTCACCCCAATCATTAAGATCATTAGGGGAAAAAACCAAGCATTTACTTTAGCAAGGTCTAAACTTTTTTGTCTTCCTGTATTGGCTAATTCGGCCAATTCATTATTGGTGCTTTCCTCCAAGCCATAAGCTTTTATGACTGATATTCCAGAAAAACGCTCTTGTGTAAATGTAGATAATGTAGAGAGAAAGCTCTGAACGGCTGTACTCTTTTTGTGAATGACCTTACTTATTTTATAAATCAGTACAGACAGAAATGGTAGTGGGAGTAGGGTGTAAGCAGCTAGGGTGGGTGCTTTAATAAACATCAGTGGAATAACACATCCAAAAAGAGTCAGTGTTTGAATGCCATACATGATGGCAGGGCCAGCATACATTCTCACTTGACCAACATCTTCACTAATTCTATTCATAAGATCTCCTGTACGGTTGTTCTTGTAGAAAGCTATATGTAATTTTTGATAGTGGTCAAATATTTCATTTTTAAGATCTCTTTCTATATATCTGGAAATATTTATAATCGTTTGGCGCATTAAAAAAGTAAAAAAACCGGAGAGTAAGGCGGCGCCAATAATAATGAGAATATATTCTAATAAAACGCCTTTAACAAGACTCTCATCTGCATTGCTCCCAGAGAGATATTGTTCTACCGCTTGAACAGATTTATTGATAAAAGGAGGCATAACCAGAGAAAAAACCCTTGCCACAATAGTGATTAAAATACCTAATAGGAGTTTTAACTTATATTTTTTAAAGTATTTATTGAGGTGACGCAGTTCCTTCATGCCTGAGTATTAAGGCTTCTATTTAAGCCAGACAAATATAAGGTTTATGAAATTTATAAAGGGGAGAATTCAGCTAATAATATTATCCAATAAGGGTTTGCTATCTATAAATAAGTAGTATTTTTGCCTGCGAGTTTTATCCATTAAAAAAGTTCTTTATCATGCTCACAAGGAGGCACATTCGAGTAAAAGTAATGCAGGGTTTGTACGCTATGACGCAAACCACAGAAGACAGCTTAGAAAAAGAAAAGAAATTTCTTAGCCTGAGTATGGAAAAGATGGGAAGTCTCTATTTACTTCATTTGAGTCTATTTATTGAGCTTCAAGCTAAGGCTGCGGATCATTTATTATTGTCCTCTAAAAAGTACATTTCTTCCTCTTCAGATTTAGATCCTTCCAAAGCAAAGTTTTCAAATAACTTAGTGCTTGCTCAGATCAAAAATAATGAAGCAATCAGTAGCGCTATTGCTGCTAGAAAACTCAATACTTGGTATTTACATGAAGAATATGTGAAAATCATCTATAAGGAAATTGTAGAGAGTGACGCTTATACCGAGTACTTAAAAGACCCAGCAAACACCTACGAAGAAGATTTGGCCTTTGTGATTAAAATATTCAAAGAGATTATAGCGCCAAATGATAAAGTGTATGATTTTTTAGAAGACCACAC
>JAQWFV010000045.1 GCA_029238555.1 Flavobacteriaceae bacterium | reverse complement strand
GCAATTTTTAATATTTTGTGCATAATATTGCGTATTTAATGGTTCTTATTATTTTTTGTGATCTACCAGCATATCAATTAATGCGATAGAAGAATCTTCCATATCATTTACAATACCATCGATCTTAGCAATAATGTAGTTATAAAAAATCTGTAAGATAATAGCCGTAATAAGACCAAATACAGTAGTTAAAAGTGCTACCTGAATATCACCTGCAATAAGAGATGCACTCAAGTTACCTACAGCTGCAATTTTCTGGAAGGCCTGGATCATACCAATTACCGTACCCATGAAACCAAGCATTGGTGCAATAGCGATAAATAAAGACAACCAAGAAACATTTTTCTCTAATTGACCCATTTGAACACCACCGTAAGCAACAACTGCCTTCTCAGCAGATTCAACACTTTCACCAGCTCTGTCTAATCCTTGGTAAAAAATAGAAGCAACAGGTCCTTTTGTGTCTCTACATAATTCTTTAGCAGCGTTTACACCACCAGATTTTAATGCTTCTTCAACAGCTTCTTTTAATTTTGTTGTATTTGTTGTAGCCAAGTTTAAGAAGATAATTCTTTCAATTGCTACAGCCAATCCTAAGATTAAACAAAGCAATACAATCCCCATGAAGGATGCACCCCCTTGGATAAATTGTTCTTTAAGAACTTGAGTGAAACCTTTTTCGGCAGCAGCTTCCTGAACTAGTGTTACTGCACTTGCTGTACTTGTACTTAATACAAATAACCCAGACATGGCTAGGATAGAGAATGATCTTTTCATTTTTTAAAAACTTAAATTTAGTTAGTTAATGGGTTAAAGATAAAAAAATTTTATAATTATTGAACGTAAAACTTCAAAGCAGAGAGGAAGGGATTCGAACCCTCGATACACTTTTGGTGTATACACGCTTTCCAGGCGTGCGCCTTCGACCGCTCGGCCACCTCTCTATTGATGTTTTTAGGCAGGGCAAATAACAAAAAAAATGCTAATTAATGAAATTCTAATCGTTAATTTTATTGCATTTCTCCCCTTAAAGAAGTTTCAAATATGGTCTTAAAAGTTCCTTTAGAAACACCACTCCCAAGCAGATACATGAGCTTGGCCAAAGCAGCTTCTGTGCTAATATCCTTACCGTTAAGTAGTTGTATTTTTTCCAGTCCTTTACTGGCCTCATAATGCCCCATTAAAACACTACCTCCAGAGCACTGTGTTACATTAACAATAATCAAGCCATTTTGAATAGCTTCAGATAAAATTGCTATAAACCAGGGTGCCGTTGGAGCATTTCCAGCCCCATAAGTTTCCAAAACAACGGCTTTTAAGCCTTCTGAAAACAAAACAGACCGCATAAAAGAGGGGGAAATACCAGGAAATAGTTTCAAAACCCCCACACTGTGATCCATTTTCTTATGAAATTTTGACTGTTTCCCTTTCTGAGGCTTAAAAAGTAATGACTTAGACACCTCTAAAGAAACGCCTGACTGAGCTAAAGGAGCATAATTTAAAGACTCAAATGCCTCAAAATGCGCTGCATTAATTTTTGTAGTTCTGTTGCCACGGTATAGCTTATACTCAAAGTAAAGGCCTACCTCCTGTATCACTGGTCGCCCATTTTCCTTTAGCGCAGCCAATTGAATGGAGGTGATTAAATTTTCTTTGGCATCTGTTCTTAAATCTCCAATAGGCAACTGGGAACCGGTAAAAATAACTGGTTTAGACAGATTCTCACACATAAAACTTAGCGCTGCAGCACTGTAACTCATCGTATCACTGCCGTGAAGGATCACAAAACCATCAAAAGAAGCGTAGTTGGTTTCGATTATATCTACCATAGTAACCCACAAACTTGGATCAATATCACTAGAGTCTATAGGCGTTTCAAACGAAATGCATTCCGTATCACAATCGAGCAGTTTTAGTTCTGGGATTTGCTCTGCTATAGCGTCAAAGTTAAAGGCTTTTAAGGTACCTGTTTCTGGATGTTTTACCATCCCTATAGTACCACCGGTATACAGAAGAAGTATTTTTGATCTGGCCATAAAGAAATAGAGTACTTAGTGAAGCTTATTACAATATTAAAGCACAACATTACGCAATATAAAGGACATTCAAAAAACAATATTTTAAAGTAAGACCGCCTCCTTGAGTTTTAGACCCCAAATACAGCCCTTGAATTTTCGGTAGTAATGGCTGCAATGTCTTCCAGCGATTTTCCAGTAAGAAGCGCTAATTTTTCTGCCACCAAAGGAAGGTAGGCAGACGCATTTCTCTTTCCTCTGTAGGGGACTGGTGCCAGGTAAGGGGCATCGGTTTCTAAAACCAAATGAGACAAGTCAATCTGATCTATAAAACGATCTAAACCACCATTTTTAAAAGTAAGCACCCCGCCTATCCCAAGTTTCATCCCTAGAGATATGGCCCTATTGGCCTGAGATAAGTCTCCAGTAAAACAATGGAAAATTCCTCTCAATAATGGGCCTTTATGCGACTCCAATACCTCAAAAACAGCATCGAATGCATCTCTACAATGAATTACAATAGGAAGCTGACGCTTTTTAGCCCACTCAATTTGCAAGTGAAAGGCCTCTTGCTGCTGCTTTAAAAAGGTCTTATCCCAATAAAGATCCATCCCAATTTCTCCTACGGCAACTGCTTGGGTTTCGTCCAAAAAAGACTCCATTACTGCCAGCTCTTCTCGAAAATTTTCTTTGACATGGGTGGGATGAAGACCACTCATCAAAAACATATTCAACGGAAAAGCGTTTTTTAATTCCCGCATATCAGACAGATATGTACTGTCTATGGCAGGAAGAAAAAAACGCTCTACGCCTTTGTTAATTGCTTCTTGAACTACCTCATCCCTATCTTCAGCAAAAGATTCACTGTACAAATGGGTATGGGTGTCCGTGAATACCACTATAGTTCTAAGGCTTTCTTTTGATCACCGTCCATTAAAAAAGTGGTTGGGTCTTCCAAGGCTTCTTTCACAGCTACCAAGAAACCAACCGACTCTTTCCCATCAATGATTCTGTGATCATATGAGAGGGCTACATACATGATAGGTGCTACTACAATTTCTCCGTTTTTCACAACAGGACGCTCCACAATATTGTGCATTCCTAAAATAGCAGACTGAGGAGGGTTAATAATTGGAGTAGACAACATAGAGCCAAATACGCCACCATTGGTAATGGTAAAGGTTCCGCCAGTCATTTCGTCTACCGTAATTTCTCCGTCACGAGCGCGAATAGCCAAACGTTTTACCTCTGCCTCTACGCCTCTAAAACTCAAGTTTTCTGCGTTTCTAATCACAGGAACCATTAAACCTTTTGGTCCAGATACAGCAATAGAAATATCACAGAAATCATAAGTGACCATCTCTTTTTCATCGATCATAGAATTTACCGCTGGGTAAAGTTCTAAGGCACGAATAACTGCTTTTGTAAAGAATGACATGAATCCAAGACCTACACCATGCTTTTCTGTAAAAGCTTCTTTGTATTGCTTTCTAAGGGCAAAAATAGGCCCCATATCTACCTCATTAAAAGTAGTTAGCATGGCTGTTTCGTTCTTTGCAGACACCAAACGCTCCGCCACTTTTCTTCGTAACATTGACAGTTTACTTCTAGAAGTTGTCCTAGCACCACCAGTAGAATTTGTTCCCATAGAAGGCACTGCTTTTACAGCGTCTTCTTTGGTTACCCTACCGTCTTTTCCTGTCCCCACAATCTCAGCGGCAGATATGCCTTTTTCTGCCAATATTTTCTTAGCAGCTGGAGAAGCAGTTCCTGTGGCATAGCTAGTGGTGGCAGCAGGGGTCTCTTTTATGGGGGCCGATGCAGCAGCTTTAGGAGCGGCCTCTGGAGTAGCTTCAGCTACTTTAGCTGGAGCGTCTCCTGCTGGCTTAGCAGCCGACGTATCTATTAAACAAACCACAGCACCCACCGCAACAGCGTCACCTTCTTCTGCCTTAAGGGTAATTACACCACTCATTTCAGCAGGTAATTCCAATGTTGCCTTGTCTGAGTCTACCTCTGCAATGGCTTGGTCTTTTTCTACATAATCACCGTCTTGAACCAACCAAGTGGCAATTTCTACTTCTGTGATGGACTCCCCTGGTGAGGGTACTTTCATTTCTAAAATCATCGTGTATAATTTATGAGATCTCTTTAATTTATTATCTAATCATATTGTCTTTGGAAGCATCGAATACATAATCAATGACTTCTTGGTGCCTTCTTTTGGAACGTACCGCACTTCCCGCTGCTGGAGAAGCGTAAAAACGCCTAGAGGCTACTCTAAATTTAGAGGCCATTGGCAAATGCATAAGCAGGTGACTCCATGCCCCCATGTTTCTAGGCTCTTCTTGGGCCCATACAATGTCTTTTGCATTTTTATATTGGTCTAATTGTGCCTGAATTTGATCTACAGCTAAAGGAAACAGTTGCTCTATTCTCACCAATGCCACGTCTTGTCTTTCCAAAGTTTCTCTGGCTTCTAATAGATCGTAATAGAATTTACCAGTACAAAATACCAATGTTTTAACCTGGTCTTTTACCGCTGTAGCGTCGCCTATAACCTCTTGGAAATAACCGTTTGCAAAATCTTCCACTCCGGAAACTGCCTTAGGGTGCCTCAGTAAACTCTTGGGTGTAAACACGACCAATGGTTTTCTGTAACTGGCTTTCAATTGCCTTCTCAACAAATGAAACATATTGGCTGGTGTAGTACAGTCTGCTATAAACATATTATCCTTAGCGCACATTTGCAAATACCTTTCCATTCTGGCGGAAGAGTGCTCTGCTCCTTGCCCCTCATAACCATGAGGCAATAACATGACCAAACCGTTTTGCAATTTCCACTTGTCTTCTGCAGCAGAAATATATTGGTCAATCATAATTTGGGCCCCATTACTGAAATCTCCAAATTGCGCTTCCCAAATAGTTAATGTATTGGGACTTGCCATAGCATAGCCATAATCAAAACCTACTACTCCGTACTCCGACAGTAAGGAGTTAAAAATATGTAATTTGCCTTGCTGGTCATTTAACTGATTTAAAAGCAATACTTCTTCTTCACTCGCCTCAACTTTCAATACCGCATGTCTGTGAGAGAAAGTACCTCGCTCTACATCTTGACCAGAAATTCTCACGTCAAATCCCTCTTCTAAAAGAGATCCATACGCCAAGAGTTCTCCCATAGCCCAATCTAGGGTATTGTTTTCAAAAAACATCTTACGCCTATCTTCAATGAGCTTGTCTATCTTTCTCAAGAATTTCTTGTCAGATGGCAATGTGGTAATGACCTTCGCGATACCTGTAAGCTTATCTGCTGGGTATTCCGTGGCTACTTTTAAAGCCATGGTGTCTTCTTGAGCAGGAGCCAAGCCTTTCCATGCCTCAGACATGAACGGTGTAATGACGGTTTTATCTTCTTTTCTGGAGTCTTCTAAATCTACTTCTAAACTGTCTTTATAAGCCTGCTCTAATCCTTTAACAAAATCTGGCGTTATAACCCCTTCTTCAATGAGTCTTGCCGTGTAGATTTCTTTAGGATTTTGGTGTTTGGCAATTGCCTTATACAATTTAGGCTGTGTAAATCTCGGTTCATCTCCTTCGTTATGACCGTATTTTCTGTAACCCAATAAATCTATAAAAACATCTCTTTGAAACCTCATGCGGTATTCTAAAGCAAATAATGCAGCGTGAACTACTGCTTCTGCGTCGTCTGCATTTACATGAAGTACTGGACTCAAAGTCACTTTACCTACATCTGTGCAATAAGTAGAAGATCTCGCGTCTAAATAGTTGGTGGTAAAACCAATTTGATTATTCACCACAATATGTATGGTTCCATTGGTTTTATACCCATCTAGCTGGGCCATTTGTACCACTTCGTACACCAGACCTTGACCAGCTATAGCGGCGTCTCCATGCAATACTATAGGCAATACTTTAGAAAAGTCATCTGGGTATAGATTGTCTTGTTTGGCACGAGCAATACCCTCAACCACGGCACCTACCGTTTCTAGGTGGGATGGGTTGGGCGCAATATTCATGACTATTTTATTGCCGTTGTCTGACATTCTATCAGAGGTCCATCCTAAGTGATACTTTACGTCTCCGTCAAAAACTACCTGCTCGTAATCTTTACCGTCAAACTCACTAAAAATATCTTTTGCAGACTTTCCAAAAATATTTGTCAAGACGTTTAAACGCCCCCTATGGGCCATTCCCATGACAAACTCCGCAACCCCTTTGGCCGCAGCAGCTTCTACAATGGCGTCTAAAGCTGGAATTAAAGATTCATTTCCCTCTAAGGAGAAACGCTTCTGACCAACGTATTTGGTATGTAAAAAACTTTCAAAACTCACTGCTTGTGTAAGCTTTTTAAGAATATGTTTTTTCTGATCTATTGAAAAAGAAGGGTGATTGTCATTGACATTCAACCAGTCCTGTATCCATGCAACGCGCTCAGGGTTTCTAATGTACATATACTCCACCCCTATAGCATCACAATAAATGCGCTTTAAGTGTGCAACAATGTCCGTAAGCGAAGCAGCACCAATACCAATAATTTCGCCTGCGGAAAATACGGTATTTAAATCTGCTTCAGTCAGTCCAAAGTTTTCTAAATCCAATGTTGGACTGTATTTTCTTCGCTCTCTAACCGGATTGGTTTCAGTAAATAAATGCCCCCTGCTTCTGTAACCATCAATCAATCTAATGACTTGAAATTCTTTCTGCATGCTTTCTGGCATTTCAGAAATGGCAGAGGTGGAAACAGCGGCTTCTTCATTAAAAAAACCATGGGATTCTGAACCAAAGTCGTAGCCTTGAAAAAAAGCACGCCATGAAGGTTCAACGCTGTCTGGGTTTTTTAAATATTTATCGTAAAGATCCGCAAAGAATGAGGTATGTGCGGCGTTTAAAAAGGAATATGGATCCATCTATAAATTGGAATATGGGTCTTTTACACAAAATTTATTCAAAAATACAACATTTGCCTAATTTGAGCCTTGGGTTTTACTCATAATTACAAAAAAATACGAAAACGTTGTATAAAATTATCATTCCTTAAAAAAAACCCTATAAAGTATTACTTTTCAATACTTTAATACCTTAAAAAAAGGAGGGCTTTATGCCCTCCCTCTACTATTAAATAGGTTTTCATTGTTGTTAGTAGCCGCGCAATACTTCTTTGTTTTTTTCCTTAAAAACCGCGCCTTCTTTCATGACAAAATTCACTTGTTCCAAAGTAGTTACATTTTTTTCTGGGTGCTCACTTACAGCGACTATGTCTGCAGTGTAGCCGGCCTTTAATTGGCCTAAACTATCTGCATAACCCAACAAATTGGCATTAGTGACTGTTGCTGCTGCAATGGCCTCCATTACAGGCATCCCTGCTGCTACCATAAATCCGAATTCTTTGGCATTGTCTCCATGAGGAGACACTCCTGCGTCTGTTCCAAAAGCAATTTTAACCCCTTTTTTATAGGCCATTGCAAAGGTAGATTGACTTCTAGGTCCTATCTCTAATGCCTTTTTTGCAATTACCTCTGGGAAATAACCTGGTATGGCGGCATTGGCTGCTGCTGCTTTACCAGCAGATATTGTTGGCACCAGATAAGCGTCGTGTTTTACCATTAAATCCATAGTAGACGGCTCCATAAGGGTTCCATGCTCTATGGTCTTAATCCCAGCTATAATAGCCCTTCTCATTCCTTCATCTCCATGGGCATGTGCCGCTGTAAGCATGCCGTAATCTTTTGCAGTACTCACTATGGCTGCCAATTCATCTGCCGTAAACTGTGGGTTTTGACCATTTTTAGCCACACTGAGCACCCCTCCTGTCGCTGTAATTTTAATGACGTCTGCTCCATCTTTATAACGTTGTCTCACTGCTTTTCTGGCATCTGCAGGGGAGTTCACCACTCCTTCTCTAGGGCCTGGGTCTCCCATAAGATCGTAGCTTCTTCCGTTGGTTGGGTCTGCATGACCTCCTGTAGTACCTATCGCCTTACCTGCAGTAAAAATCCTAGGCCCAATTACAGTTCCTTTGGCAATGGCTTTTCTCAAGGCTATATTTACCCCACTACCCCCTAAATCTCTTACCGTTGTAAAACCTGCCATTAAAGTTCTTTTAGCATATACAGTAGCTCCCAAGGCAACATCGGCCTCGTTTTCAGTAAAGCGATTCATATAAGTTCTCGGATTTGACTCATGCTCAATATGCACATGCATATCTATAAAACCAGGCATAACCACCTGCTTTTTTAAATCAATATGGATGTCCGTATCTGATCCATTTACATAACCATTCAGAATGGATTCAATGGTATTTCCAGATACAACAATAGTTTTTTCGTTGAGTGTCTTAGCCTTGGCAACGTCAATAATCTGACCGCAATGCAAGTAGGTTTTTTGAGCGTGAAGGTTTAGGCCACAGAGTAATAGGAGGCTAAAAAAAAGTTTTTTCATGATGCGAGATACTTTATAGGTTTGGTTATTTAAAATTCAAAACAATACCCAGAATCTAAGTACTATTTAGCTTCCTAAGATAGTAATTTATTTTCCCATGCCCATGCAGAAGCCATAGCTTCTTCTAAAGAAAAGCGTGCCTGCCAACCTAAAACTGTACTGGCTTTATGGGTGTTTGCGTAAGCAGCTGTGACATCGCCCTGTCTTGGCGGAGCAAAGACAAAGGGCAAAGAACGTCCACTGACTTTTTCATAGGCTTTAATCACCTCTAAAACAGAACTCCCTTTACCTGTACCCACATTAAAAACTTCAAATGAGGCTTTTGGCGTATGGTTAAGCAATCTATTCATAGCGGCCATATGTGCTTCTGCGAGATCTACCACGTGAATATAATCCCTGATGCAAGTGCCGTCTGGGGTGGGGTAATCATTCCCAAATACAGACAATTGCGCTCTTTTACCAACCCCCGTTTGGGTAATAAAAGGGACTAGATTTTGAGGGACTCCAATGGGAAGCTCGCCAATAAGTGCAGATTCGTGTGCCCCGATGGGATTAAAATATCTCAGTGCAGTGACCTTTAAATGAGGATATGCCAGACAGCAGTCCTGTAGTATTTCTTCTCCAATTTGCTTGGTATTTCCATAGGGAGACATGGCTTTCAGGACCGGAGCGGTCTCTAGAATAGGCAATTCAAGGGCCTGGCCATATACGGTGCATGAAGAACTAAAAATAAATGCTATGGATTTTTTTACGACCTCCTGAAGCAAATACACTAAGGTGTTTAGGTTGTTTTGATAGTAATCTAAGGGCTTTTCCACAGACTCCCCTACTGCCTTAAAAGCGGCAAAGTGAATGACCGCATTAATGTCTGGATGCTTAGAAAATAAGATTGAAGCAGTTTCAGGCTGTCTTAAATCCAAGGGGTAAAACTGGGGTGTTTTGCCTGTTATAGCGGTAATTCCATCTAGTACAGTAGCGTTGGTATTCACCAGATTGTCTACTACTATGACTTTATGACCCGCTTCTAACAAACTTACCACGGTATGTGATCCTATATACCCTAGACCGCCTGTTACCAATACCGTTGCCATCTTATGAATTTAGAAAATTGAGAATGGTTTTTGTGATATGTGAAATTTGCGCAGCATCTAATTCAGTATGCATGGGCAATGAGATGACCTGCTCACTCAAGGCATTGGTCACTGTAAAATCTGCCTCTTTATAACTGTCGTTGGTATAGGCTTTTTGCCTGTGTAATGGAATAGGATAATACACCCCACAAGGAATTGCTTCTGAGGCCAAATGAGCCACCAGTGCATCTCTTTTCCCATGGGTGATTTTCAAGGTGTATTGGTGAAATACATGGCAATCACAGCTGTCGCAAATCCCTTGGCAACCATTGACTGTTTTTGGTAATTCAATGTTCGGATGCCCCTCAAAAGCAGCATTATAAGCCTTTGCAGTTGCCCTTCTCTTGGAATTATAAGTGTCTAGCCTAGGCAATTTTGCGTTTAAAACTGCAGCCTGTAAAGCGTCTAATCTAGAATTCACCCCAACTACGTCGTGGTGGTATCTTTCGTACATCCCGTGGTTTACAATACCTCTTAAGGTATGGGCTAGGGCGTCGTCATTGGTAAACAATGCACCGCCATCTCCATAACAGCCTAAATTTTTAGAGGGAAAGAAAGAGGTTGCCCCCACATGCCCAATGGTGCCAGCCATTTTCTTTGTGCCGTTTACGGAAGTAAAAGTGGCTCCAATGGCTTGTGCATTGTCTTCTATCACTTTTAAATTGTGCTTGGCAGCTATTTCCATAATGGCGTCCATTGGAGCCGTTTGCCCAAAAAGATGTACCGGAACAATGGCTTTGGTCTTGGGTGTTATGGCTCTAGTTACTGCAGCTGGGTCTATCATAAAAGTATCCGGTAGCACGTCTACCAAAACAGGTGTTAGACCTAATAAGGCAATGACCTCTACAGTAGCAGCAAAGGTAAAATCTGCCGTTATAACCTCATCTCCGGGCTGTAAGCCTAGGCCCATCATAGCGATTTGTAATGCATCTGTTCCATTCGCACAAGGAATAACGTGTTTCACACCCAGATAAGCTTCTAACGCTTTCTGAAATTCTTGCACTTCTGGACCATTAATAAATGCCGCACTCTCTAGTACAGATGTAAATCTTTCGTTTACCTCTGATTGTATGTCACGGTATTGACCCTGAAGGTCTACCATTTGTATTTTTTTCATAAATGCTTTATAAAGACACAACGAAAATACAAAAAATACCCCCCTACACCATTCATTGCGCCAAAGAAACGTATTTTTGTCTCTAAATAACTAAGCCTTGTATTTATTGTACAATTTATTGGTCACGCTAGGTCAAGGGATTCTCCCTATTGCCGCGCTATTTTCACCTAAAATAAGGCGCTTTGTAACAGGCCGTAAAGCGGTGTTTAAGACCCTTTCCTCCCAATTAGATCCCTCTAAAAAAACCCTTTGGATGCATGCAGCATCTCTGGGAGAATACGAACAAGGGGTCCCAGTGTTAGAGGCCGTTCGCAGTCGCTATCCTGAACACCAAATTGTATTGTCTTTTTTTTCGCCATCCGGATATGACGTGAGAAAAAACACTCCATTGGCAGACAGCGTAGTTTATTTGCCTATTGACAGCCTTAGAAACGCCATGCAGTTTATTAAAGTTCTAAAACCCTCTTTGGCCATTTTTGTGAAATACGAGGTGTGGCCCAATTATATGACTGCACTTCAGCAAGCAGAAATTCCGAGCATCCTTATTGCTGCCATTTTTAGATCCAATCATATTTATTTTAAATGGTATGGTCGTTTCATGAGAAAAAGCCTGCATAAATTCTCTCATATTTTTGTTCAAGACAGCAGTTCCCAAGCCCTTGTAAATGACAGTGGGTATGGGCAGGTAAGTGTCGCCGGAGATACGCGTTTTGACAGAGTGTCTAGACTTTCTGAACAATCTGAAGCCCTCCCGAAGGAAATCCAAGGAATCCTCACTGCTTTTTCCTCTGAGAAACCGCTATTTGTTGGAGGCAGCGTTTGGCCTGAAGACATGAGCATTTTAGGCGTGGCGCTTGAAAAAACTGCGCACAATATTAAATTTGTTTTAGCCCCTCATAAAGTAGACAAAGCGTCTTTGGAAACACTTCTCCAAGTGCTCCCCATTCAACTACAAAAACAAAACGTTTGGCTTTCTCAGACTAATCCTCAAGAGGCTTCCGAAGCTTCTGTACTTATTGTAGATCGTATTGGTATTTTAAATCAGGTATACCCCTTAGCGCAAATGGCCTATGTTGGAGGTGGTTTTAAAACAGGTTTGCACAATACATTAGAAGCAGCAGTTTACGGCATTCCACTTGCCATTGGACCAAATTTTAACAAGTATAAAGAGGCTAAAGACCTCGTAGCTCTTGGCGGAATTCAGGTCATAAACACTACTGAAAATGCCACTCAATTTTTAGAATTGGCTGTAGAGAAGCCATATATTGAGCAGATAAAAGGGATTCAAACCTCTTATATTTCT
>JAQWFV010000164.1 GCA_029238555.1 Flavobacteriaceae bacterium | reverse complement strand
GCGGCTAATCCGTCTTGCACCTTACCAATTTCTTCTTGGGCCCTTAAAAGGGCGTCATAATGCCTGGAATTACTTACAATAGTATCGTTATTGTGTAGTGCTCCGGTATGCACTACGTTTAGGAAAGCTTCTTTAAGGGATTCAATGCCTTCTTTTTCCTTGGCAGAAAGCGGGGAGAGGTCTGTGATGGTCTCTTTTATCTTTGCTACTGCGTCTGCTGAAATAAGGTCTGCTTTGTTTCCTAAGACCAGTAGTGGTTTTTTGGGATAAGTTTCTTTGAGCTTTTGAAGGGCTGCGGCATCGGCCGTGAGAACGGCCAAATCTTCATGACACTTTTTAAGATCTACCATATAAACCACTAATTGTGCCTGTTCAATTTTTTCAAATGTTTTGGCAATTCCTAGTTGCTCAATCTGGTCTTTAGTATCCCTAATTCCCGCGGTATCTATGAACCTAAATCCAATGCCTCCAATAGAAATTTCATCTTCTATAGTGTCTCTTGTGGTTCCCGCAATATCAGATACTATGGCGCGTTCTTCATTTAAAAGTGCATTGAGCAAGGTAGATTTACCAGCATTAGGGGCGCCTACAATTGCTACCGGAATCCCATTTTTAATCACATTTCCAAGGGCAAAGGAGTCTATGAGTTGTCTGAGGACTTTAGAAATTTTATCTAAGAGTGCTTTAAATGCTTCACGGTCTGCAAAGGCTACGTCTTCTTCTGCAAAATCTAACTCAAGCTCAATGAGCGAGGCAAAATTTAATAATTCTTGTCTGAGGGCTTTTATTTCTGAGCTAAACCCACCTCGCATTTGCTGCATGGCAATTTGGTGGGCGGCAGCGTTGTCTGAGGCTATTAGATCTGCCACGGCTTCTGCTTGGCTCAGGTCTAATTTGCCATTTAAAAAGGCCCTAAGTGTAAATTCACCGCCTTCTGCCATTTTACAGCCTTTTCTAAGGAAGAGTTGTAAAATTTCTTGCTGTATGTAGGAGGAACCATGGCAATTTATTTCTACCACATTTTCTCCCGTGTATGAATTGGGGCCTTTAAATAGGGAGACCAGCACTTGGTCAATGATTTTGGCGCCATCGGCAATGTGGCCCAAATGAATACTGTGACTTGTTTGTTTTAGGAGGTCTTTATCTCTGACAGATTTAAATTGTGCAGCCACAAGTGACCATGCGTCTGGTCCAGAGATTCTGATAATAGAAACTGCACCAGCTCCTGCAGGTGTAGCTATAGCAACAATGTTTTTTTCTTGTGACATGGGGCAAAATTAGCTAAAAAATGGGAGTTGGTTAAGATTAGTTTAAACCCTTTTATAAGTTCATTTTTTGTATTTTTAAAATCTAACCAATTTATATACTATGCTAAGAGAAGACAAAAACTTGTTAATGGTTACTCATTTGAGTCAATTATTAGATTTAGTGACCGGTTTTGGGGGCTTTATAGTGCCTTTGATTTTATGGCTGACCCAAAAAGAGCAGGTCTTGGGAATGGACGAGCACGGTAAGGCTATCATTAATTTTCAAATATCGCTTTTCCTTTTAGCGCTTATATGTATTCCAGCCATTTTATTACTCGGTCTAGGAATTTTAGGTTTAATAGGGATTGGTATTTTAGGACTCGTTTATCCTATACTCAATGCGATTAGAGTGAGTAATGGTGAACCTATTTCTTATCCTTTCTTTAAATTTCTGAAGTAAAACAAAAAGGCCGCTAATAAAGCGGCCTTTTTTTTCAAACAAGGAACTATTTAGGCTTAGTTATTAAGCATGACTGGCATGACCAGCATGGTAACGTGTTCTCCAGGGTCTAAACCGTCAGAAGGGGTTAAAATCCCAGCTCTATTGGGTAAACTCATGGAGAGTGTAATTTCATCAGAATTTAAATTATTCAACATTTCGGTTAAAAACCTTGAGTTGAATCCTATTTGAAGGTCGTCTCCTTGATAGCTACAGCTCAAACGCTCTTCTGCTTTATTGCTGTAATCCAAATCTTCTGCAGATATATTTAATTCAGCGCCTGCTACTTTTAATTTAAGCTGATGCGTCGTTTTATTAGAGAATATAGCAATCCTTCTTACAGAACTTAAAAATAAGTTTCTGTTCAAGTTAAGTACATTCGGATTTTCTTTAGGAATAACCGCTTCATAGTTTGGATATTTCCCGTCAATGAGTCTACAAACCAGCTCTGTCTGATCAAAACTGAATTTTGCATTACTGTCGTTGTACTCTATGGTTACTTCAGATTCAGAACCAGCTAAAATTCCTTTTAAAAGGTTGAGCGGTTTTTTAGGCATAATGAATTCTGCAGTCTGTGAAGCTTGTACGTCTGTTCTTTGGTATTTCACCAATTTGTGTGCGTCGGTAGCAACAAACGTAAGACTCTCTGTATTGAATTGAAAAAACACCCCACTCATTACTGGTCTTAAATCATCATTACCAGCGGCAAAAATAGTCTTTGAAATTGCGGTAGCTAAAATATCGCCAAGTATGGTTGTTTTACTTGGATTAGACAAGCTCACTGGATTAGGGAACTCACTTCCGTCTGCATAAGCAAGTGCGTATTTACCATTATTTGCGCTTATCTCAACAGTATTGTTATCTTCTTTAATAAAAGTTAAAGGCTGCTCAGGAAATGTTTTTAAGGTATCTAACAATAACCTCGCAGGAATAGCAATGCTTCCATTGTCGGAAGATTCAACTTCTAACACAGCGTGCATGGTCGTTTCTAAATCAGAGGCAGAGACAGTAAGCGAATTACCTTCTAAATGAAACAAGAAATTGTCTAATATGGGTAGTGTATTGCTATTATTTATAACCCCTCCTAATACCTGGAGTTGTTTTAGTAAATAAGCACTTGAAACTATAAACTTCATGAATATTAATTTTATGAATTGAGTGTGATTGAACTTACAAAAGTTCCAAAACCACTAATTACAAAGATATTTTAATTGTACTTTTTTGAGAAACAAACTTATTAACAGAAAAACACCCCTTAAATCCGCTTTTTGAACTAAAACGTATTGGGCAGCGTTTTAATTTTTTGACATAACTCCTTTAAATATAAGTGATTCAAATGCTGTTAGAACTTTGCACTAATTTTAAGTTTCTTTTCAGCTGTTTTGAAAATTGTTTATAACTGAAAATCTCCAAAAATATTTAATCAAATTCTAGACTAATACTATCTAAATAATCTAAGCCTAAAAGACTGGAAGCACCACCGCTTGTTTGAAGGTTGCTTTTGTATATGGCAATTTCTATGTAGCCAGCTTTATTGAAAATCGCCAATAATTCTCCGTCTCCTTTCCGCTTTTCTTTTTCCAAGTCAAAACGAATAATGTCTGAATACCTTTCGTGTATTTTAGTAATACTAGCGTGTCTGGCCCTTATCTTAAAACTCCTTCCTTTTTGGTGTTCTTGAAACAATTGCTGGCTAATATTAGTGACCACATTTCCGTAATTATCAATATAAATGACGCTACCGCGGATGCTCTTTTCGTCTGCGTCTATCTTGGGTTTAAAATCAATTAATTCTTTTAAATCACTAAAAGGTTTTCCTATGACGTCTAAGCTGCCTCCTCTAACAATATGACTAGCCACTTTGACAAAAACATCTAGGGTTGGGAAGGCTGTTTCTTTAGACTGAGGCAATTGAATGCTCACTACTTTATCTGGTTTTATACTAGTACAGATTAAATGGACTACGCCAGTATTGGCAGAGATAAAATAATGACCGTCTACAAAGACTACAATATGTGGTGTTTCTGGTGTTTTCTCACCATCTACTCCAACAATATGAATACTCCCTTTTGGAAAGTGGGTATAGGCATTTTTTAAAATGTAAGCACATTCCTGAATATTGAATGGGCTAATTTCATGAGAGATGTCAACAATAGTTGGACTATCAAGTTCGCTGTGAATGGCTCCTTTAATAGCGGAAACAAAGTGATCTTTTGTTCCAAAATCTGTAGTTAAAGTAATGATAGCCATACACGCTGTTAATATTTTAATAAGATAACAAACTGTTTTTTTGCGTAAGTTTGTGTAACAAAATTACACATTTTTACGGGCATTAAAAGATAGATTGTAGAACCTAAGTAAAACTTTTCATTTGAACGAAATCATAATTGAAATTACAGATGTAAGCCCAAGGGATTTTTTTGGGCAAAACAATGAAACAGTCGGTCTTTTAAAAGAGCATTTTCCAAAGCTAAAAATCATTGCTAGGGGCAGTAAAATTAAGGCTTACGGCAGTGAGTCAGAACTCAATGATTTTGAGCAAAAATTCGACAAACTCACCGCCCATTTTGCCAAATACAATAAAATAGATCCTGCTGCGGCAGCGGCGCTACTGAGTGACACTTCCCCAGACGAACTAGAGGTATTGCAAAGTGTAGGAGATGTAATTCTTCATGGTGTTTCGGGAAGGTTAATCAAAGCCCAAACACCCAATCAGAGAAAGGTGGTGAACGCCATTGCTAAAAAAGACATGGTATTTGCTATTGGTCCAGCAGGAACTGGTAAGACTTATACCGGTGTAGCTATGGCAGTAAAGGCTTTAAAAGAAAAACAAGTTAAAAGAATCATTCTCACTAGACCAGCAGTTGAGGCAGGAGAGAATTTAGGGTTTTTGCCTGGAGATTTAAAAGAAAAATTAGATCCCTATATGCAGCCTTTATACGACGCCTTAAGGGATATGATTAGTCCTGAGAAGTTGGCTTTATACATAGAAAATGGCACCATACAGATTGCTCCGCTTGCTTTTATGAGGGGTAGGACCTTGGACCATGCTTTTGTGATCTTAGATGAAGCTCAAAATACCACCCATGCCCAAATGAAAATGTTCCTCACCAGAATGGGTAAAAGTGCTAAGTTTATGGTTACTGGAGACCCAGGGCAAATAGATTTGCCTAGAAGAATCACTTCTGGATTAAAGGAAGCCTTGTTAGTTCTTCAAAACATTGAGGGAGTTTCCATTGTCTATTTAGATGACAAAGACGTGATAAGACATAAATTGGTCAAAAAAGTAATTGAAGCCTATAAAACTATCGAACACCAAAATTAATAGAATGATCCATACCATTACAGATACCAATTTTAATTTTCCAGGACAAAAAAGTGTTTACAAAGGGAAGGTAAGAGAGGTATACGCCTTAGAAAATGATTTATTAGTCATGATAGCGACAGACAGACTTTCTGCATTTGACGTTGTTATGCCAAGAGGAATTCCTTATAAAGGGCAAATACTCAATCAGATTGCCACCAAGATGATGGAGGCTACAAAAGATATTGTACCCAATTGGCTTAGGGCAACCCCAGATCCAAATGTAGCGATTGGTCATGCCTGTGAACCTTTTAAAGTAGAAATGGTGATTAGAGGATATATGTCTGGTCATGCGGCAAGAGAATACAAAGCTGGAAAAAGAATCCTATGTGGTGTTTCTATGCCAGAGGGACTAAAGGAAAACGATGCTTTTCCTGCTCCAATCATCACGCCTGCTACAAAGGCAGAAATGGGAGACCACGATGAAGATATTTCTAGAGCAGATATTCTGGCTAGAGGGATTGTGTCTAAAGAAGATTATGAAGTGTTGGAAAAATACACTTATGCCCTTTTTCAAAGGGGTACAGCCTTAGCCGCAAAGCGAGGGTTAATTTTAGTAGACACTAAGTATGAGTTTGGAAAAACAGCTTCCGGAGAAATTGTTTTGATAGATGAGATTCACACCCCAGACTCTTCGCGATATTTTTATGCAGACGGCTATGAAGAAAGACAATCTGCTGGAGAAGCGCAAAAACAACTCTCAAAAGAGTTTGTGAGGCAGTGGCTCATTAGCCACAACTTTCAGGGCTTGGAAGGACAGACGCTTCCTGAAATGTCAGATGATTATATTGCATCTGTTTCTGAACGTTATATTGAATTGTATGAAAACATCACAGGGGAAACTTTTGTGAAAGCTCCAGTAGATCATATTCAAACTAGAATTGAGCAAAATGTACTCGATTTTTTAAAGTAACAGTGTTTTATATATACTAAATAAAAATCCCAATATTTTTGGGATTTTTTTTTATATTTAGTTAATTATCACAGCTATGATAGATCAAAAGATTTCTGCTCAAAAATATTGGAGAATAAATTTAAAGTATTTGTCAATTCTCCTATTTATATGGTTTATAAGTTCATTTGGCCTGAGTGTATTATTTGTAGACGCGCTCAATAGTTTTAAGATAGGTGGTTTCCCTTTGGGTTTTTGGTTTGCACAACAGGGTTCCATTTACATTTTTGTGGTATTAATCTTTACCTATGTCTTTTTAATGAACAGGTTAGACAAACGATTTGGGTTTGAAGATTAGTAAACATTGCATTAAATTCTTTTAAATTATGAGTGTTCAAGTTTGGACTTATATTATAGTAGGCATCACTTTTGCCCTTTATATTGGGATAGCTATTTGGTCTAGAGCTGGTTCAACCAAAGATTTTTACGTTGCAGGAGGTGGGGTTTCACCCTTAGCAAATGGAATGGCTACTGCTGCAGATTGGATGTCTGCAGCTTCATTTATATCCATGGCAGGAAT
>JAQWFV010000155.1 GCA_029238555.1 Flavobacteriaceae bacterium | reverse complement strand
CTCTTGCTGCGTAAATAGCTGCAGTATATCCTGCTGGTCCTGAACCAACTATAAGTGTTTTAATGCGTTCAATATCTTGAGACATATGTGGTGTATTTTAATAATTAAAAACCAAAATTAAACAATTTGACTGCCTTATTTCTTGGAAAGTTATCAAAAGTTATTACGGGATTATTTAAGGAAATTCAGTAAATATAATTACTGTTCTATGAGAATTATACACGGATGAATAGCATAAAACAGCTATAAGTAGATGATTTTTAAAAATATACACAAAAAAGAAAGTATATTCCTACAAAATCATTACTTTTGAAATGGGTATTATAAATTTAGGGAGTTCCCTAACAAACAATTCAAAAAATGAGTAATTCAACTTTTAGATCCAACTGTGGGTTGGCCACAGGCTTGGATATTATTGGTGATAAATGGTCCTTATTAATTGTGAGAGACCTTATGGGGGGAAAAAAAACCTTTACAGAAATGAGGCTTTCTAAAGAGGGTGTGGCAACAAATATTTTAGCAGATAGGCTTAAAAACCTAAGTGCAAACAATATTATTTCCTTTTATCACGCCGCAGACAACAAAAAAACAAAGTATTATTTTTTAACCGAAAAAGGATTGGAATTATATACCATCCAATTGGAGGTTATGAGATGGACTTATAAGTTCTATCCTGAACAAGCATCTGATGACGTTGACTTTCTAGAGCAACTTTCTCAAAACACCACTCAAAAGATTTTTAAAAAGCACACTAAAATTTACCAGGATGAAAAGGATGCCCATTTTCATAAAATGAATCCTGACGGATAATTATATTGTGACCTTAAAAACAAAAAAAGGCGGACCGTTGGTCCGCCTTTTTTTTTGACCCTGCTTCAATATAATTATTTCTTTACGCCTAACTTTTTTAAAATGTCTTCCATTAAGCACCAATTGGTCAAAGATGATTGAAATAAATTAGCCCCTACAAAGGCTGTAAACCACAACCAATTTTGATTGACATAAATAGATAACGCAAGACTAATTAATATAAAAGATCCTGCAATTCCTTTGATCATTCTGTGTAACATATTATGGTGTTTTAATTAATCAATTTTATTTTATAAGCTTTGTTCTATTGGCACGACCACTGCGTGAATAGGACTAGCATCTTCAAGAGATTCGTTAAAGGCCCTTAAGGCTTGGAATAAAGGTGCAATTTTCTCTTCTGCCACAAAAGAAAATACCAATTCGGAATCTACTTGAATTCCGCTAGAGGCAAACCAATTTTTAATGGGTAAACTTTGGTCCGTTTCTTTATATCCGGAAATATCTGCACTGCTGTAAACAGAAATTCCTGCCTGCTTGAGTAGCGTTAATACCCTTGGCTTATGCGCGTCTATGGTGGTGATTATTAATAATTTCATAGGTCTTATTATTGATGATTTTTCTTTTCAATGAGGTAATAAACAAGGGGTACTACTAAAAGCGTCAATACCGTAGAAGCGATGGTACCGCCCATAAGTGAAATGGCCAATCCTTGAAAAATAGGGTCAAACAGAATCACAAAGGCTCCGATCACAACCGTACCTGCTGTAAGTAAAATAGGAGTGGTTCTCACTGCACCTGCCTCAATAACAGCTTCTTTAAAAGGAGCTCCCTCTTCCAATCTAATATTAATAAAGTCAATCAAGAGTACTGAGTTTCGCACCATAATACCTGCCAAAGCAATCATTCCAATAAATGAGGTAGCGGTAAAGAAAGCGTCTAACATCCAGTGACCTAGAATAATTCCGACTAAAGAGAGTGGAATAGCTACCATCATTACAATGGGTGCTTTAAAGTTCTGAAACCAACCCACAATAAGCATGTAGATAATCACAATAACCCCTAAAAATGCTAAACCTAAATCCCTAAAAACCTCCAGCGTAATTTGCCATTCCCCATCCCATTTAATGGTGTAATTAGATTCTGATGTAGGGGCACTAGCGTATAATTCATCCAAACTATATCCTGCAGGCAAGTCTATTTTAGCCAATGTTTCTTCCATACCTAAAATGGCGTATACAGGGCTCTCTAAAGCTCCTGCCATATCTGCCAGCACATAAGAAACTCTTTTCTGATTCTTTCTGTAGATAGGTTGATCTGCCATAACTTCTGAAATATGAACAACGTCTTCTATGGCCACCAATTGACCCATTTGATTTTTAAGGTGTAGACCAGTAATGGCATGGATAGAATTCTTATCTGTATGGTCTAATGTTAAAACCATAGGCACCTGTTGCGCTGCATTTGGCAAATAAAGATTGCCCAAGGAACTATTAGACAAGGCTAATTGAATCGTTTGAATAATTTGAGGTGCGCTCAAACCAAGTTTAGCAGCCTTCTCTTTGTCTATATCTAGGTGAAAAGTTTTGTGCTCAGCGGCTGCCATAGCGTCTACATCGACCACATCTGGAGTATCTTTCAACAAGGACTCTAATTGCTTGGCAATATGCACCTGCGTGTCATAATCAGGTCCATACACTTCTGCCACAATAGTAGATAGTACAGGTGGTCCTGGTGGCACCTCTACAATTTTTATATTGGCATTGTATTTTTTACCCAAAGCTTGAATGTCAGGCCTAAAGAGACTTGCAATTTCATGACTTTGTGAAGTTCTATCGTGCTTATCTACCAGATTTACTTGAATATCTGCCACATTCCCTCCTGACCTTAGGTCGTAGTGACGCACCAAACCATTAAAAGTAATAGGTGCGGTAGTACCCACATAGGACTGATAGTGAACCACCTCTGGTCTTGTTCTCAGGTATTGAGCTACTTCTTGAGCCACCGCCGCTGTTCGCTCTAAGGAAGTTCCTTCTGGCATATCTATAAGTACTTGAAACTCATTTTTATTGTCAAATGGCAGCATTTTTACAGCGACAGATTTAGTAAAAAACAATCCCATTGAAGCCAATAATAACAAGGTCGTTCCTCCTAAAAATAAGACCCTTGTTTTTTTATTTTCAAGTAAGGGTCTTTCATATTTATTATAAATCTTATAGATCCATGATTCTTCTAATGTTTTCTCCGCTTTTGAAGCCGCTCCAGGAACTTCTTTTTCTCTTAAAAAAAGGTACCCTAAATATGGCGTAATAGTAAGGGCTACAAAAAGCGATAAGATCATGGCTATAGAAGCTCCAATAGGCATTGGGGACATATATGGTCCCATTAAACCCGAAACAAAAGCCATAGGAAGCACAGATGCAATAACGGTGAATGTGGCCAATATAGTTGGGTTACCCACTTCATTAATGGCGTATAAAGCTGCCTGCTTAAATGGCAAACGCTTCATTTTAAAATGCCTATGCATATTCTCTGCAATAATAATAGAGTCATCTACTACAATCCCAGTCACAAAAACCAAGGCAAATAGGGTAATCCTATTCAGGGTATAGTCCATCATATAGTAACTCAACAAAGTCAAAGCAAACGTAATAGGTACTGAAAGAAATACGACCAAACCTCCACGCCATCCCATAGAAAGCATGACTACTATTGTCACCGCTATAATAGCGCCAATAAGGTGCATTAATAATTCAGATACCTTTTGAGAAGCAGTTTCTCCATAATTTCTACTAACGGTTACCTGAACTTCATTTGGAATAAGATTTTCTTTTAAATCTTCTATTTTATTGAGGATTTGTTCAGAAATCTTCATAGCGTCTGCCCCTTTGCGTTTGGCCACTGAAAGTGTTACAGCAGGGTACTCTGAAGGGTATGCTGTTAGATCTTCCCCACTAGCGGCACCATAGCCCATGTGAACATAATCTATGGCTTGTTGGGGTCCATCTAGAATTTGTGCCACTTGTTTTAAGTAAATCGGGCTTTGACCCTTCACACCAATCACAATATTAGCAACTTCTGCTGCACTTGATAAAAAGGATCCTGTTTGAACGGTGAAATTCTGGTCCTGGGCATTAAAAGATCCGGTATTTAGTTGGGCATGATTGGCAGACAGCATTTGAGCTACCGTGTTAAAGTCCAATCCTGCTGCTGTTAATTTCTGAGGATCCAGCACCACACTTAATTGTCTATTTCTACCGCCAATTAATTTGGTGCTAGAAACATCTGTTATTTTCTTAATCTCTGAGTCTACCTCTTGAGCCAATTGCTTTATTTGATAGTCGTCCATCTGATCACTCCACAAGGTAATGCCCAGCATAGGAACGTCGTCAATAGCCCTTGTTTTGACCAGTGGCATGGTTACGCCTGCTGGCATTAAATCCATATGTTTATTGATCTCATTGTATAATTTTACATAGGAGCGTTCTATATCTTCTCCTACATAGAATTGAACAATCACCATGGCTTTTTCTTCCATAGCGGTAGCGTACACATACTCTACCCCTTTAATATTAGAGAGTAGTTTCTCTAAGGGCTTTATTACCCTAGCCTCAACAGCTTGTGGACTCGCTCCTGGATAACCAACAAAGATGTCTGCCATAGCAACGTCTATCTGAGGTTCTTCTTCTCTAGGAATCAAAAAAGAACTGTACACCCCTACTACCATAAATACAATCATGAGTAGTACAGTAAGCTTGGAATCTATAAATACTTTGGCAATTTTGCCTGCTAATCCTTCTTTCATAAATGATTAATTTTGAACGTCTAAGGCTACGCCGTTATACATTTTGGATTGGGCATGGAGCACATAGGTCTCCCCTGCTACCAAACCAGATAACACCTCCACAGATTCATTATGCTCTTGTCCTAAACGCAACCATCTCAGCATGGCCGTATTTTGCGCGCTAAGCACATACACTCCCTTTAATTGTCCTTTCGTTACTATGGCCTTTAATGGAACGTATAGCGTCTCTTTTTCTTTATTAGAAGCATTAAAATAAATACTGGCATACATTCCAGATAACAAAGGGGTAGTATCTCCATTTAAGGTGATTTTCACCCTGTATTGTCCTGCGGTGTTTTTGGAAGACAATCCAAGTTCAGTAATAGATCCTTTTAGCGTCCTTTCACTAGGGTGCACTTTAACCGTAACGGTATCTCCTATTTTATAATCTCCAATGTACTCACTTCCTACAGAGGTCCAAATGTCAAATCCATTACCCCCTTCTATTTCTAATAAAGGCATTCCCGGCTGAGCCATATCTCCCTGATTTATAAAACGATTGGTCACTACTCCATCATAAGGCGCCCTAATTTGAGTAAAAGCTTGTTGGGCTTTTGCCATTTCTAGCTGAGCCTTTGCTTGACTATAAGCAGTTTCAGCGCCCACAAAAGCTGTTTTAACCCCTTCGTATTCTCTAACGCTAACACTGTTTTTTTCAAACAACACTTTATAAGCAGCTAAATCATTTTGAGCCAATTTAAAAGCAGCCTCAGCAGCATTCACACCAGATTGTGCTGCTAATGCAGCAGCGTCTATATCTCTATTGAATAAGGTCATTAACACCGTTCCTTTTGAAACTTTATCTCCCAATGACACTGATATTTGCTGAACAGTCCCCATCATTCTGGTACTGAGATTACTCGTTTTTGAAGCGGCTAAATAACCGCCAGCTACTGCATCCGTTACTAAAGGAGACGTCTTTGCTACTGCTGTACTCACTACCACAGCCTTTGAAGCACTGTTCACTGTTTCCTGTTTTTCTCCACAGCTCAATAGAGTAGCTAATGGGAATAGGGTTAAAAATATTTTGATCGTTTTCATGTCTGTGATTATTCTTGGGTTAAAAATTTTAAATATGCTTTGGTATAATTGTAATTAAAGATTGCTTGGGCGAAAGACAATGATTTCTGCGCCAACTGTGCCTGACTTTCCAGGACATCACTCGTGTGTGCTAATCCCGTTTCAAATCTGTTTTGGCTTATGGCCACCACTTCTTCCAATTGAGATACCGCCAAGCCAGCTGTTTCTAATTGTATACTAGCAATGTCTAACTGACTTTTGGCCTTATTAAAAAGTAGCTCACTCTCATTTTTATACTGAACAGCCTGCTCAGCCGCTTTGTAGAAATTAGCCTTTGCTTTTTTAGCACCCCCAAATTGTTGGCCTCCTTTAAACAAGTTCCATTTTAACTGAGCACCAACCATATAGCTTTCTGCTCCAGTACCAAAAATAGAGGTGTCATGAAGCTCATAGGAACCAAAAGCATTTAATGTGGGTAAAAACTGCATCTGAGCAGCCCTATATTTATACTTCATAGCGTTGGTGACTAAATCCAAAGCTTGAATGTCGGCCCTTTTTAAAGGGCTATAGAAAAAATCCTGAGATTCTACAGCTAAGGCCAATGAATCTGAGGGAACATATTGAATATCCTGTGAGGCATTCATAAGCATGGCCACCTGGGCCGACGCTACCCTAACACCACTTCTAGCCTCTTCTAACTGTGCTTTTCGCTCTCCAACAGCTACCCTAACAGACAACACATCTGAACGTAATAAGTGCCCTGCTTCATACCTATCTTCTGCAATTTTCAAATAAGCATTCGCTGTTTTTAATGCCTTTTCTAATACAGATACAGCCTTGTAAGACAATTGCAGCTCCATATAGGCCCGAGTTAAAGAAAGCGTTATATAAGCTTTGGTTCTAGATTCTTTTAATTCCGTAGCTTCAAAAGCACTTTTAGCAGCCTTACGGTTCATAAAACCATCCATATTTAGTAAAGGTTGTTGCACACTGAAAACAGTGGCAAAATCTTTTGTTTCAGAAGGATTGTTAAGAATAATTGGATTAAAATCCGAGGCCTCTATCTGAGCCTGATTTAAACCCAAACCAAAAGCCATTAGTGGGTTATTCGTAGCTACTGCCGTATGACTCAAAGATACTTGTGGCAATAACACCGCTCTGGTTTGATTATAATCTCCCTGTGCGGCTAATGTTTCCGCAGCAGCTACTTTCAAATTTGGATTGTGCTCCATTACGGCTGCAGCAAAAGCTTCCTGCGAAATGGATTGCTGTGTTACTTCTTGCTCTTGTGCCACTAATTGTGCGGTGCTCCAGCAAAACAATCCAACAAAAAATAAGGTACTGTATTTCATCTGTATGGTAATTTTATACAAATCTAAGGGCAACTTATTCCTTGGAGCGTAACAATAGTTACCAAGCGTTTGGGATAATAAAAAAAGCGCCCTGTAGGGCGCTTTTACAATTTTAAAAGAGGGCGTATTATGGTCTTGTACCTCCATGTCCTCCGGCAACTACAATCAATATTTTGATGCTTAGAAAAACAAATACAAAAAATTGAATAATAGGATTAAATCTTTTAAAATGGGTATATCTAGAAATTTTCATAAGTATAAATTAAAGATTATTATTCAGGAATGAGCCACCAAAAAGGTTTCATTTTAGCTTTGTAAATAAAGGCATAGTGAAGGGCTAATTTTAACCAATGACCAGCCAATCCAATAGATCCAAAAGTTTTTCCTAACGCCCTTCCATGCGTATCTGGATATTTTTCAAAATCAGGAACAATAGGGAAAGTAGTAATGCTCACACCACTCCCCTTCAGTGGGCCGTACCCGGCCGATGCTATACAGGCAGCACCCATATTAGCCATAGAACCTTTATGAGCAGAAGTGTTTTTTCCTTTAATTCGGTCAATAATCGTATCTGCTACTAATTTAGCCGTTATACCAGAGGGCATTCCTGTTCTTGGCGGGGATGGGGAAATATCAGTACCATGAATACTTTTACGTGGTTTAGAAATTGCATGTGGTGTTGCAAAAGCAATTCCTGGTGCAAAAATAGTATCAAAGGAAGGGTTCTGATACGTTTCTGGCCAATCTTGTGCACGCCATTGCTCATAAGGTTTTGGCGTATAATCTGCATCTACAACCATAAAACCTTTAAAAAGTTGCGGCGTAATATCTGAACCTTCTTTATTAAAAGCCTTAAAGCCATGTCCTGTAAAGGCTGGGATTAACATAGCAAAATCATAGGAGATATGGGCATACGTACCATCTAATGTTTCATAATGCGCCTCATGATCTTTAATTTCATGAACCGCAGCGCCTAAAATAGCCTCTATGCCACGTTCTCTAAATATTTGAGATACCATTTCTCTAGAACTCACAGACGTACCCCCATAACTGAGTAACATCCCATCCATTCCAAAATCGCCCAACTCATATTCATTTGAAAGCCAAGTGATGGTAGCCATATCCCTCACTTTGTGTTTTCTCAATTCTTGTTCCACATTTAAGATGTATTCAAAAGCGGCACCTTGACAAGTCGCTTTACCGTGACCCGTACCTATTACAATAGATATTTTTTTCCCAGATTTCATTCTGTCTATCTGAGTTTTTAAACCTTCCCAAGCATGCTCAGCGTGCCCATATGTACACACAGAGTAGGTGCCATTTTCTCCTGGCACTAGTCCAGGCGTAGCGTCAAAAGCCAATTTTGGTCCGGTAGCATTGATTAAATAATCATAGGTCATCTGGGTTATTTGCCCTTTCTTTTCACCCACCACATACTCAATAGTTACAAATGGTTTTTGAACTTCCATATTTCCTTCAGGCCAAAAATCAATTACTTTAGCCTGTTCGTATTGAATGTTCTTTTTCTGGTATACAGGAGCTAATGGGAACAACAATGATTCTGGCTTCATTCTACCAATTCCTACCCAAATATTAGATGGAACCCACTGATAATTGCTGTTTGGAGAAACCACTACAACTTCATGTGAATGGTCCAATTTTCTTCTTAAATGTGAAGCGGCTACATGACCTGCAATACCAGCTCCAAGTATAACTATTTTTGACATGGTTTAATGTTTATTTAAAATTAGGCATATAAAATCCTAGGCAGCGTAACATCTGTTACACAAACCCCTTATAATTAGATAGGTAAGAATTAATAACTGGTTTCGTCCAGTATTACCTTACCTTTAAAAGTTCTGTACACAAAAAAGGTGTACCCTAGTACCAAAGGGGTCCCTATAGCTACAATAATTAACATTGTTTGGAGCGACAAAGTGGAAGACGCAGCGTTGTAAATATCAATATGATACAATGGATCTACTGTAGAAAGTAATAAATTAGGGTATAACTCTACTGCCACCAATACCATCATTAATGCTATGGTTAAGGTAGAAAACAAAAAAGCACTCCTAAACTTCTGCTTGGAAGCTAATCTAGGCACATTAGCAATACTCAAGAAAGTCAGTAGTGGTACAATAAATAATATAGGTGTTTCTCTAAAATCATTAGACAAGTGAGGGATGTAGAGCAATGTGTACAAAGAAGTTATTCCAAAAGCTACCATGAAAAATATCATGCCTTTTTTTAATAAGGTAGCCATTTTAGCATATAATCTTCCTTCTGTTTTGAGTAGTAAATAAATAGCCCCATGGGTCATAAACAAACCAAGGGTAGTAAATCCAGTCATTATAGCATAGGGATTTAGAAATTCAAAAAAACCATTCCCTTGGTACAAATATTTTGGACCTATAGCTATTCCCTGTAATACATTTCCCATGACAACACCCAAAAGAAAGGCCAATAAAATACTGGAAATACTATAAGAAATATCCCATGTTTTACGCCACCACAGCATGGGTTCTTTAGATCTAAATTCTATAGAGATAGCTCTAAATATTAGGCTCACTAAGAATAGCATAAATGGAATGTACATTGAAGAAAACAAAGTAGCATACATGACTGGAAAACCAGCGAAAAGCGCTCCTCCTCCAATAACCAACCAGACTTCGTTTCCGTCCCATACAGGACCAATAGCATTTAATGCGATTCTTCTACTTTCTTCTTTTTTCAGAAATAAGTGCCAAGCACCCGCGCCAAAATCAAATCCATCTAAAATAGCATACCCAGAGAACAAGCCTCCTACTACTAAAAACCACCAAGTGGGATAATCAATTCCAAGTAAAGTCTCCATAACTATATTTTATTTACCTATTACTGCAGTTGCAATTCCTTTTGTATTTGGCCTATCTTGATCCTCATGAGTGTCAAATGGACCGTGCTTTATTTTCTTATTGAGAAGGTATATGAACAATGTGAATAATAGGGTATACACTAAAAGAAACAACACTAGTGAAAATATAATTTGGTTGTCTGTAACTGCTTGAGAAAAGGCATCTGAAGTTCTTAATAAACCGTACACTACCCATGGCTGTCTTCCCATTTCTGCTGCAAACCAACCTACTTGATTCGCTATTTGAGGTAAAATTGCGGCGAATACAAAAATCCATAGCAACCATTTCTTGTCAAACAAGGTGCCCCTCCACCAATAAAAAGAAGCTAATAAAGTCAAGGCAATTAATGCCATTCCTATGGCTACCATTATATGGTAAAATTGAAAAACTGCATTTAGCTGCCCAGGCCTATCTTCAGGTTTAAAAGCATTCAATCCTTTAACGGGTGCGTCAAAATCATATTCCAATAAAAAAGATAAGCCTCCAGGAATTTTTAAACCACTCACTGTTTCATTTTCCTTATCTACCCAACCAAATAAATACATGTCTGCTGGACCATTTTCATCAAAATGACCCTCTAAAGCAGCTAATTTTGCAGGCTGATTCACCGCTACCCCTTCTGCAGATTTATGACCAGTAAATAACTGCCCTAATGAAAAAACAGTAGCTACAACTAGCGCAATTTTAAAAGCCGTCTTAGAAATAGCGACGTATTTTCCTTTCACCAAATAATAGGCATGCACACTCAAAACTAAAAATGCCCCTGACAAGAAAGCCCCTAGCCACACATGTGTAAGTCTATCTACAGAAGAAGGATTAAAAACCATCCCCCAGAAATCTGTGATTTCTGCCCTAGCCTCAAAACCTTCACCTACAATATGGTATCCTGCTGGAGTTTGTTGCCAACTATTTGCCACAACAATCCATACCGCAGAAAACATAGAACCTAAAAATACACCTATGGTAGAAACTAGATGCACCCAAGGCTTTACCCTATTCCATCCGAATAGTAATATTCCTAAAAAACCACTTTCTAAAGCAAAAGCAAAAATACCTTCAGCCGCTAGGGCACTTCCAAATATATCACCAACATACCTTGAGTAAACCGCCCAATTAGTTCCAAATTCAAACTCCATGACTATACCAGTCACTACACCAATCCCAAAAGTTAGGGCAAATATCTTAGTCCAAAATTTAGCTAGAGTGTGGTATTCTAGCTTTTTTGTTTTAATATACATGCTTTCAAAAACAACCATCAGAAGCCCCAATCCTATACTTAAAGGAGGGTAGATATAATGAAAGGCAATGGTGAAAGCAAATTGAATTCTAGCTAAAATTTCTGTTTCCATAATAGTATTTTAATCAAAGTTAGCTGTTGGAACTATAGCAATCAGTAACATAAGTTACCTTCAAAAAAAAAAGGATGCCGTAGCATCCTTTTTTTTAAACGTTTTCTCCTTTCATCATCTTATTCCAATACAAATAAGGTAACATGTACTTTTTAAGCATCCATAAACGCCAGTGTTCTTTAGAGGAATCTCTGATCAGTAATTGTTTTAATTTAGGGTCTGGAATAAAATTATTCTTATAATCAAATTCCGCTAGAACCATTTTCCCGTAACCAGTGACTAAAGGGCAAGAAGAATAGCCATTATAAGATTTATTTGTAGCTTCTTTATGTGCTAGTAACAACATTAGATTATCTACTACAATGGGAACTTGTTTTCTAATAGCGGCACCAGTTTTTGCGGTTGGTAAACCAGCTACATCTCCCAAACCAAAAATATTTTTATACTCCGTATGCTGCATACTTCCATGATCTACAGACAACCAACCAGCATCGTTGACCAAATTAGATTCTTTAACGAATTTAGGCGCTGTTTGCGGAGGAGCAAGATGAAGCATGTCAAATGGAATTTCAATAATAGCATCTCCGGACATTTTTTCTCCTAAGGCATTATTTTCATTAATCACACATTGATTTTCCCCTTCTGCTGTATTTTTGAAGTAAGCAATTTTTTTGTCTGCATCTATCTTAAAAGGCGCGTAGAAAGGTTTAAAATGAATTCCATATCTATCAATAACTTTCATTAAGGTCCTTTTTATTTCTGGAACACCAAAAATGACAGATCCTGGAGTAGCAAAAATAACATTGGTATTTTTCGCAACGCCAGATTTTCTAAAATAATCAGCCGCCAAATAAGCTATTTTTTGAGGGGCTCCACCACATTTAATAGGTGTAGTAGGCTGGGTAAATAAGGCATTACCTCCTTTGAAATTTTTAATAGTTTCCCAAGTGTGCTTTGGATCAGTATAATTAGAACAAACAATCCCTTTCTCCATAGCTTCTGGAAGCCCTTCAATCAAGGATGGATCCATAACCAATCCTGGTGCAACCACTAAAAATTCATATCCAATTTGCCCTGAATTTTTAGTTTCTAAGGTATTTTCATCTGCATTGAATGAAGTGACAAAATCTTTTATCCAGCTAGCCTTTTGAGGAATTAAACTAGCCATAGATCTAGCAGTATTGTCATAATCATAGGCTCCTGCTCCCACCAAAGTCCATGCAGGTTGGTAGTAATGCGTATCTGCTGGGTCTATGATAGCAATATCTAAATGGTTGTTTTTCTTAAGTAACTGAGTAGCGGTCATTATACCGGCTGTTCCACCGCCTATAATAACAATTTGATGTTGTTTTTTCATTGGTCTGGTTAATGTTTAATCCTTAAATATAACCAGTCAAAACTTTAATCTTTGTAACAATTGTTACATTAATCCTTCTTTCCAATTTTACCAGTGGCACAACTAATGAATGAGTTTGCTTTTGATTTTAAAGTGTTTTTAGCTGTCACAGATGGGTAACCTAAACCTTCTAATAGACTCTTAACCTCTAATGCGTCATTAAAATCATGGTATTGAAAAGAAACCATGGCATTAGATACGTCTACAGAAACATCCTGAACATTAGGTAAAGAAGACAATGCTTTGTTAATTGTGTTGGCACAACCACCACACCTTAAATTTTGAACAATAATGGATGTTTTCATATGCGGTTTATTTTTTATTATCTCCATGAGGTATAGCCTCCTCTAAGGTCATATACTTCATTAAAGCCCAAAGTGACTAAAATTTTAGCCGCCTTTCCACTCCTATTTCCCGACCTACAATAGAGATATACCGGCTTAGAAGAATCTAATTTTTTAAAAGCCGTTTCCATGGCTGCTCTGTTAAAAAAGTCAATGTTTTTGGCATTTGCAATCGCACCTGATTTAAACTCAGAAGCCGTTCTAACATCTATAAGTTGCGTACCTTTATTCGCAATACCTGCTTTGAAATCTTCAATACCCAACACTTTAATGTGGTCTGAAGAAGCGCTTGATCCAAATAGTTTACTTAAGAATGACATAATAACTTTTTTGTTAATTAATTTATATGGTAGTTAGAATATGATTTGGGTTAGAAAGCATTTTAAAAAAAGAGCAGCAGTCTCCCACTGCTCTTGATTAACCAACCAAATTATAATCACAAGTCTGTCCATTTACTTGTTTGAATCAAAGTTACACCAACGGAAGTGTTTAGAAAGTAACTATTGTTACACAGCTTATTTCATTTGAAACTCTCCATAAAAAGAGGTAGCTTTATTTAAAATTCAACTGGTATAAATGTTTCAAGAGCATCAACGTTTTAATCAATGGTGGGTATGGGGTATCATTATTGGAGTCACTAGTATTCCACTGATTGGCATCTATTACCAG
>JAQWFV010000143.1 GCA_029238555.1 Flavobacteriaceae bacterium | reverse complement strand
AACTACATTATTGCTAAGATCGATGGTATTGTAAATGATATGGAAGATTCTTCTATCGCATTAATTGATATGCTGGTAGATCACAAAAAATAATAAGAACCATTAAATACGCAATATTATGCACAAAATATTAAAAATTGCATTGGCCGTTTTTGGACTGATTGGCGCTATTTTATGGTTCCAATTGCCTAGCGCAGAAGCACCCGCTTCTGAAGCGGTAGACAGTACGGCAATGTCGTTGATGTTTACGATTACTTACCTGCTTTTAGCGGTAGCTGTAGTCTCTAGCTTCATCTTTGCCTTTAAAAAACTTTTTTCAACCAAAGAGAGTCTTAAGAAAGCCTTATTTTCTATTGGTGGTTTCTTGGCCTTAGTACTTGTTTCTTACATTGCTGCTTCTGGTACGGATATTGATTTGACTGCTATGGCAGACAATGGTAACCCAACTACAGAGAGCACTGTTAAAAACATTGGTATGGGATTAAACATGTTTTTCTTATTAACTATTATAGCAGTTGCTTTAATGGTGATTCCAGGAATAAAGAGATTTTTCACTAAATAAATAACTGAAGTATGCCAAAAAGAGGAGCACCACCAGAAGTTAATGCCGGGTCTATGGCAGACATCGCTTTCTTGCTGCTGATCTTTTTCTTAGTAACAACTACTATTGAAACAGATGCAGGTTTGGACAGAATGTTGCCACCTATTGAGCCGCCAGAGACGGATGTGGTCATTAAACAGAAAAATATCTTTGAAGTAATTATCAATAAGAACGGACAGTTATTTGCAGATGAAGAGTTGGTAGAAGTATCTCAACTAAGAGAAAAAGCAATGGCTTTTCTAGACAACGGAGGCGCTGCCTCTGGAACTGCTGACTACTGTAATTATTGTCAAGGTGCAAGAAATACATCTTCTTCAGATAACCCTTCAAAGGCTATTATATCTTTAAAGAACGACAGAGAAACCCCTTATGGTACTTACATTACCGTTCAAAACGAAATTGTAGGTGCATATAATGACCTTAGAAATAGAGAGGCACAGCGTTTGTTTAAACGTGACTTTACTTCTATGGAAGCTGCTTACTTAAACCCGGAAACGGCAGAGAGTCTGAAGGATGATCTCAAGGAGAAAGTAAAGACTATTCAGGATTTATTTCCTCAGAAGTTCTCTGAAGCGGAAACGTCAAATAATTAATAACAAAGCAAAACACATTAAATATGTCTAAGTTTAGTAAAAAGAAAGACGGTGATATACCAGCGGTATCTACAGCTTCTTTACCAGATATTGTATTTATGCTTTTGTTCTTTTTCATGACGGTAACCGTAATGAAAGACAGTTCTTTAAAAGTAGATAATATTCTTCCAAACGCTAACGAGATTAAGAAGTTAGAGAAAAAGGATAGAATTATTTACATCTATGCTGGAGCTCCTACTCAGGAGTACCAGAAAGTTTTTGGAACAGAAACTAAAATTCAATTGAATGATAAGTTTGCTAATGCCACTGATGTAGGAGATTACATTTTATCTGAGCGCGCTAAAAAGCCGCAAGAATTACAGAATGTATTGACTACTGCGCTTAAAGTAGATAAGAATGCCAATATGGGTATTATATCCGACATTAAGTTAGAACTCAGAAAAGTAAATGCACTTAAAGTGAATTACACCACCTACGAGGGGGACGCTTTTAGAAACTTACAATAACAGTTAGCTAATTCAAAAAAAAGCCCGCACATTGTGCGGGCTTTTTTTTTATGGTTATGTACTAGATCTCTTTTCTTAATCTGGCTACAGGGAGCTCTAATTGCTCTCGGTATTTTGCGACAGTTCTCCTGGCAATAGGGTAGCCTTTTTCTTTGAGAATTAAAGCTAACTTGTCATCTGTGAGGGGTTTTTTCTTATCCTCTTTATTAATGAGTTGTTCTACAATTTTTTTAATCTCCCGGGTAGAAACATCTTCTCCTTTTTCATTTTTCATGCCTTCTGAAAAGTAGCTTTTCACTAGTTTAGTTCCATAGGGAGTGTCTATGTACTTACTATTTGCTACTCGAGAGACTGTAGAAATATCCATATCAATTAGATCTGCAATATCCTTTAAGATCATCGGTTTGAGCTTTCGCTCATCACCACTTAAAAAATACGCTTCTTGAAAGTCTACTATGGCTCCCATGGTTAGGTAAAGGGTTTGTTGACGCTGTTTAATCGCTTCAATAAACCATTTTGCAGCATCTAATTTTTGCTTAATGAAACTAATGGTTTCTTTTTGAGCATGTGTCTTTTGCTTGGTTTCTTTGTATCCTGCTAACATGTCGTTGTAGGATCTTGAGATGTGAAGCTCAGGAGCATTTCTCCCATTGAGTAAAAGTTCCAAGGCACCATCTACTATTTTTAAAGTAAAATCTGGTACAATGTGTGAGATGATCTTTGCACCATCTATAAAAGCACTTCCAGGCTTTGGATTAAGCTTTTCTATCACCAGTAAAGCCTCTTTTAAGTCGTTTTCAGAAAGGTTGTGCTTTAAAATAAGCTTGTCGTAATGTTTCTTGGAAAAAGCCTCAAATGAGCGTCCTAGTATTTCTTGGGCCAATTGGACAGCCTTAGTAGGAGTCTTTCTTTCTAATTGTAGTAACAAGCATTCTTGTAAGCTTGTTGCTCCCACACCTGCTGGATCTAATTGTTGTATACTTCTGAGTACTTTTTTAACTTGTTGCTCATCTGTATATAAGTTCTCTGTAAATGCGAGATCGTCTACTAAGTCTGGTAGGGGTCTTCTTATGTAGCCTGTTTCGTCTACACTTCCTATCAAAAATTCTGCAATTGCCCAATCCTGTTCTGGAATAAATTGTTGTTGTAGTTGGGCTAATAAGTGTTGGTAAAAAGTGGTTGCAGCTGCATAAGGAATAACCTTATCGTCTTGGTCTTCTGAGTAATTGTTAGACTGTGTTTTGTAGTCAGGGATTTCGTCGTCACTTAGATATTCATCGATATTAATATCTTCTGCATCTATGTGTTCACTGTCTTCTTTGAAATCTTCCTCGTAATTGTCTTCATAGATATCTTCAGTACCCTCTACTATTTCTTTACCTGGTTCTAAGGCCGGATTCTCTTCTAGTTCTTGTCTTAGGCGTTGCTCAAATGCCTGTGTAGGCAATTGTATGAGCTTCATGAGCTGAATCTGTTGTGGAGATAGCTTTTGAGAAAGTTTGTATTGAAGATATTGTTTAAGCATGAGTTACTATAGAATTCAATACCTTAAGTTACAAAAAAAGTAATTGAGAAATTTTTTAAAATTCTGCGTTCTGTGGTGTTCTAGGAAAGGGGATTACATCTCTAATGTTTCCCATACCTGTTGTAAATAGCACTAGGCGTTCAAATCCTAATCCAAAACCTGAATGTATTGCAGAACCGTATTTTCTAAGGTCTTTGTACCACCACAGTTCTTTGTCGTCAACACCCATAGATGCCATTCTTTCTTCTAGCACCTCTAAGCGCTCTTCTCTTTGAGAGCCTCCCACAATCTCCCCAATACCAGGAAATAAAATATCCATGGCTCTAACGGTTTTCTTGTCCTCATTTAGACGCATATAAAAGGCTTTAATGTCTGCTGGGTAATCGAATAAAATTACGGGGCACTTAAAGTGTTTTTCAACCAAGAATCGTTCGTGCTCACTTTGTAGATCTACCCCCCAACCTGTAATGGGATACTTGAACTTCTTTTTCTTATTTGGGGTGCTGTTTTGAAGTATCTCAATAGCCTCTGTGTAGCTCAATCTCACAAAGTTTTGGTCTACCACAAATTTTAATTTTTCTAACAGAGGCATTTCACTGCGTTCATTTTGAGGCTTTTGTTTTTCTTCCTCTAAAAGTCTTTTTTCTAAAAACACCAAGTCTTCTTCGCAATGTGTTAAAACGTATTGAATGACATTTTGAATAAAGTCTTCTGCCAGATCCATATTCGCATCTAAATCATAAAAAGCCATTTCTGGTTCTATCATCCAAAATTCTGCTAAATGCCTAGAAGTATTTGAATTTTCAGCTCTAAAAGTTGGTCCAAAAGTATATACTTTACCTAGAGCCATAGCATAGGTTTCAGCTTCTAGTTGTCCTGAAACAGTCAAATTTGTTTCTTTGCCAAAGAAATCTTCACGATAGTCTATTGCACCATTATCATCTAAAGGTGGGTTTTTTGCGTCTAAGGTACTTACGCGGAACATTTCTCCTGCACCTTCAGCATCTGATCCAGTGACAATAGGCGTGTGCACGTAGTTAAAATCTTGGCTCCTAAAGTACTGGTGTACAGCAAACGACAGGGCAGATCTAACGCGCATAATAGCACTAAATGTGTTGGTTCTTACTCTGAGGTGTGCGTTTTGTCTCAAAAATTCAAGAGAGTGTTTTTTGGGCTGAATAGGATATGTTTCTGGATCAGATACCCCCAAAATGACTACTTCAGTAGCTTGAATTTCCACACGTTGGCCTTTTCCTTCACTTTCTTGAAGTGTGCCAGTTATTTTTAATGCTGCCCCAACAGTGATTTTCTTTAATAGTTCTTCTGATAAAGAGTCAAAGTCTATGACACATTGTAAATTTTCCAAACAAGATCCGTCGTTTAAGGCAATAAAACGGTTGCTTCTAAAACTTCTTACCCATCCTTGAACCGTTAGGTTGGTCAATGGGGCTACATCTTGTAAAATGGTTTTAATTCTCGGTGTAATCATGGTTGTTTGTATTCCTATTCAGTTAAAAGGCAAAGATAGTTTAATCACTTAAGTTTCACTTTCTTTTGGTAAAATATCTATTTGAGGTTTTTTGAGTGTCTGCTTATTGGCGATGCTCTTTTCTAAAGACAATAAAAGAGACGGTAATAAGATTAAGTTAGATAGCATGGCAAAAAGTAATGTAGCAGAGACAAGCCCCCCCAAAGCTATTGTTCCGCCAAAGCTAGATACAGTAAAAACAGAAAATCCAAAGAACAACACAATTGAAGTGTAAAACATACTTACGCCTGTTTCCTTCAATGCAGCGTAAACGGAAGGTTTTATGCGCCATTTATTGGCGATGAGTTCTTGTCGGTATTTGGCTAAAAAGTGAATGGTGTCGTCTACAGATATCCCAAAGGCAATACTAAATACTAATATGGTAGAGGGTTTTATAGGTACCCCAATAAACCCCATCATTCCCGCAGTGATCAATAAAGGGAGTAGGTTAGGAATAAGAGAGATCACAATCATTCTAAAGGACCTAAATAGGTAAGCCATAAATAAGGCGATCAGAAAGATCGCTAATGCCAATGACATGATTAGATTTTTAATCAGGTATTTTGTTCCTTTTAAAAACAGCAGTGCTTTTCCTGTTAGCATTACATTGTAGCGCTCTTTGGGGAATAATTTATCTATTTTTTCTAACAAGTCTAATTCAACCTGTTCCATTTGATCGGTCTCTACATCTTTAATTGCGGTAGAAAGTCTGGCCACTTGACCTGTGGAATCTGTAAAATTTTTGAGTATATCCTGATCGGTATTGGCACCTTGAGCGGCAGATAAAATAAAACCCCTCTCTTGGGAGGTAGGGAGTTGGTAGTATTTAGGTAAATTATTGTAATAGGCTTGTTTGGCGTATTTGGCCAAATTCACTACCGATATAGGTTTTGAAAGCTCTGGTGTTTCTTCTATGAACTGACTTAAAGCGTCCATTTGCTTGAGATTGCTAGGTCTCAATACGCCATTGGGTCTCTTCGTGTCTATGACAATTTCAATGGGCATAATAGCGTTGAATTCTTGTTCAAAAAAGCGTATATCTTTAAAGAAAGCCTTGTCCTTTGGCATGTCTTCGATAGGGCTTCCAGAAGTTTTTATTTGATATATTCCTATAATGCTAGTAATCAGTAGTAAGATAGACACAATATAAACTGCAATTCTGTGCTCTTTTACGATTTTTTCCATGCTCCCAACAAAGCCATCAATCCATTTTTTATTCAAATGCCTTAAGTGTTTTTCCTTAGGCATTGACATGAATGAGTAAATGATTGGAATGATGAGTAAGGAGAGAATAAATATTCCAATGATGTTAATGGAAGCCACAATTCCAAACTCTTTTAATAGGGTGCTCTCTGTAATGATAAAAGTAGCAAATCCAGAGGCGGTCGTTACATTGGTCATTAGAGTGGCGTTTCCAATCTTAGCAATAACACGCTGTAAGGAGAGTGCTTTATTACCGTGTTTCTGGGCTTCTTGTTGGTATTTGTTGATGAGAAAAATACAATTGGGAATTCCTATTACAATGATTAAGGGAGGAATCAATGCGGTAAGCACCGTGATTTCGTATTCAAGTAATCCCAGTACCCCAAATGACCACATTACTCCAATAATAACAACTGCCATGGAAATTATTGTGGCCCTAACACTTCTGAAAAAGAAGAAAAATATGATGGAGGTAACCCCAAGGGCGCCTAATATGAATAGCCCAATTTCGTCAATAATGCTTTGGGCATTCATAGTCCTAATGTAGGGCATGCCAGAAATATGAGGAACTAATCCGCTGTCTTCTTCGAAGTCTTTTAAGAGTGTTTTTAGGTCTCTAAGGACAAAATCTTTCCTAACAGAAGTATTGATGATCTCCTTGTCTAAATAGACCAGTGTTCTCAATGTACCGGTCTCTTTATTAAAGAGTAATTGGTCATAAAAAGGCTGGTTTTGATAAAGGTCTTGTAGGTGTTTATCTAAACTTTTCTGGTCTTTAGCTTGGCTTCCTTTAAAAGGAGCAAAAACAAACTTACCCGCTGTTTCCGATCGCTCTAATAACTTTAAGTTGTCTGTGGAAAGCACGGCAATAACCTCGGGGAATGCCGCCAATTGCTTGCTTAATCTGTTCCACTTTTTAAAATTATTCAGCTCAAATAATGCGCTGTCCTTTATGGCAATAGCTATAATATTGCCCTCTTCACCAAAGCGTGAAACAAAGTCTTTATACGCTAGGTTAACAGGATGGTTGTCTGGTAGTAAGTTGGCCTCTGTATTGGAAAAACGCATGTTCTTCCATTGCATGGCCATAAAAATAGTGAAGAGAAATACCCCAATAAGGATAGTGATCCTATTTCTAAGAATAATTCTAGCAGTGGTAGCCCAAAAGTTTTGGGTACTAAATCCTATCATGAGGTTTTTTTAATAAAGGCCTTACACCTTCATGATTTCTGCTTCTTTTACGGCGAGCAGATCTTCAATTTTTTTACTGTACTTGTTGGTGAGCTCTTGGATAGAGGCTTCAGCATCTTTCGCGGTATCTTCTGGTAGGTCTGCTCCTTTAATATCTTTGTTAGCTTCCTGTCTAGCGTTTCTAACTCCAATCTTGGCGTCTTCTGCTTCTGCTTTGGCTTGTTTGACCAAATCCCTTCTTCGCTCCTCTGTTAATGGAGGTACGTTTATTATGATTAGGTCGCCATTATTCATAGGATTAAAGCCTAAGTTAGCGTTTGTAATGGCTTTCTCAATTTCTTGAAGCATGTTTTTTTCCCAGGGCTGTACCGAAATAGTTCTGGCATCTGTGGTGTTCACATTAGCAACTTGTGAGAGTGGCGTGGGTGACCCATAATAATCCACCTTAACGGTAGAAAGCATAATAGGACTCGCTTTTCCAGCTCTGATTTTGGCAAATGATTTTTCTAAATGCGCCATGGCTTTATCCATGTTTTCTTTTGCGCTGTCTAATACAAAATCTACTTCTTCATTCATCTTTAAAGCGATGTTTTTATAAGTTTACAACTGTTCCTATGGCTTCTCCAGAAACAATTTTTAAAAGGTTTCCTTTTTTGTTCATGTCAAATACAATGATCGGAAGTTCATTTTCCTGACTTAGAGTAAACGCAGTGGTGTCCATTACTTTCAGCCCTTTTGACAGTACTTCATTGAAAGAAATTTTGTCAAATTTAGTGGCATTTACATCTTTTTCTGGATCTGCAGTGTAAATACCATCTACACGTGTTCCTTTGATAATTACGTCTGCCTCTATTTCAATGGCCCTGAGCACGGCTGCAGAATCTGTGGTAAAATATGGATTTCCAGTACCTCCTCCGAAAATAACAACACGCCCTTTCTCTAAGTGTCTCATGGCGCGTCTTCTGATAAAAGGTTCTGCCACTTCATTGATTTGAATGGCCGATTGTAGCCGTGTTTGTACGGCTATTTCTTCTAGCGCACTTTGTAAGGCTAATCCGTTTATGACAGTGGCAAGCATACCCATATGGTCTCCTTGAACCCGATCCATTCCGTTGCTCGCTGCTGCCAATCCTCTAAAAATATTACCACCACCAATCACAATGGCTACTTCAATGCCTTTTTCTACAACAGCTTTGATCTCTTGAGCGTAATCTGCTATACGCTTTGGATCTATTCCGTATTGCTTGTCCCCCATGAGGGCTTCTCCGCTTAATTTCAGTAAAATTCTTTTGTATGGCATTTTTTTGAGGAATATCGTTTCACAAAAATAATCAAATTTATTTAGGCATAGCGATTAAGTATGGAATGAGATTCAAAAAAAAAACCCGCGTTCGGAGAACGCGGGTTATTAAATTTATTTGAGAATTGATTATCCCAATGCTACACGCGCAAAAGAAACTACTTCTAAAGAAGCATCTCCAGTTTTTACATACTGCGCAACACTCATTTTAGAATCTTTAATAAAATCTTGATTTACCAAAGTGTTGTCTTTCATAAATCTTGTGATTTTTCCTTTAGCAATGTTGTCTAACATAGCCTCTGGCTTTCCTTCTTGACGCAATTGATCTTTTGCAATCTCAATTTCTTTGTCAATGATAGATTGGTCTACACCATCTTCATTTAAGGCTACAGGGTTCATTGCAGCAGCCTGCATGGCTACGTCTTTAGCAATTACATCTGCTCCAGCTGGTGCAGCAGATAATCCTACTAAAGTAGCAATTTTATTACCTGCATGGATATAGCTACCTACAAATGCAGCGCTTAATTTTTCAAATCCACCAATTTCAATTTTCTCTCCAATAACACCTGTTTGCTCAGTAAGTTTATCCTGAACAGACATTCCGTTAAAATCAGCAGCCAAAAAAGCCTCTTTGGTGTCAAAATTAAGGGCTAAAGAAGCCAATTCAGTAGCTAAGGCTACGAAAGAGTCATTTTTAGCAACAAAGTCAGTTTCACAGTTTAAAGAAACAGCCACCCCTTGAGTGTTGTCTGAATTTAATACTGCAATTGCAGCACCTTCACTTGACTCTCTGTCTGCTCTATTAGCAGCTACTTTTTGTCCTTTTTTACGTAATATTTCAATAGCTGTATCAAAGTTACCCTCAGCTTCTACTAAGGCTTTTTTACAGTCCATCATACCGGCACCGGTAGTTTGTCTTAATTTGTTTACTTCTGCAGCAGTAATATTTGCCATGTTGTTTAGATTTACTTTTTATTAACTTAATGCAGCTACTAAATCTGCTTTCTTCATGCTAGAAATACCTTCAACTCCTTTTGCAGTGGCCATTTCTTTTAATTCAGCAACAGTTTTGCTGTTTAAGTCTTCTGCAGGAGCTGCTTCGGCTTTTGGAGCTGCTTCGGCTTTTGGAGCGGCCTCAGTTTTTGGAGCTACTTCGGCTTTTGGAGCTGCTTCAGCTTTTGGAGCGGCCTCAGTTTTTGGAGCTGCTTCAGCTTTTGGAGCTGCTTCTTTTGCTTCAGATGCACCTTCTTTTTCTGCAGTCTTTTCTGATTTTCTTTCAGATAAACCTTCTGCAACAGCACCAGTAACATGGCTTAAGATTGCTTCGATAGATTTAGATGCGTCATCGTTAGATGGAATCACGTAATCTATTTGTTTTGGATCAGAGTTGGTATCTACCATAGCAAAGATTGGAATGTTTAGCTTTAAAGCTTCTTTCACAGCAATGTGCTCTCTCATGGTGTCTACAATAAATAGCGCTCCTGGTAAACGAGTCATGTCTGAGATAGACCCTAAGTTTTTCTCTAATTTTGCTCTTAAACGATCTACCTGTAAACGCTCTTTCTTAGAAAGGGTTAAAAAGGTACCGTCTTTTTTCATGCGATCAATAGTAGCCATTTTCTTCACAGCCTTACGGATCGTTACAAAGTTGGTTAACATACCACCTGGCCATCTTTCTGTGATGTAAGGCATATTTACATTAGCCGCTTTTTCAGCCACAATGTCTTTTGCTTGTTTTTTGGTTGCTACGAAAAGAATCTTTCTACCAGAGGCAGCAATTTTCTTTAATGCTTCGTTAGCTTCTTCAATTTTAGCAGCAGTTTTGTAAAGGTTAATTACGTGAATCCCATTACGCTCCATGTAGATGTAAGGAGCCATGCTTGGATTCCATTTTCTTGTAAGGTGACCGAAATGCACCCCAGCCTCTAATAGGTCTTTAACTTCAATTTTGTTTGCCATTTTTTACTTAGTTTACTTTCTGTTGGATTAGCAATGCTACAAAGCAGCATTTAGATGCTAAACTAGTTTCTGGTCTATCCAGATAACAACTTATTTATAATAAAGACCTCCCAAGATGGGAGGATACTTTTAAGAACATATAAAGGCCTTACGAATAAGGCCTTGAATTTATAGTATAAACGATTAACGTTTAGAGAACTGGAATTTCTTACGGGCTTTCTTCTGTCCGAATTTCTTACGCTCTACCATTCTTGGGTCTCTAGTTAAGAGTCCTTCTGGCTTCAGTGTCAATCTGTTTTCAGCATCAATGTCACACAAGGCTCTAGAGATCGCTAAACGTACTGCTTCTGCTTGGCCAGTGATACCACCACCATATACATTTACTTTTACGTCATAAGTTCCTTCTGTTCCTGTAAGTGCGAAAGGCTGTTGCACTTTGTACTGCAAGGTAGCTGTTGGAAAGTAGTTCTCTAGATCTCTTTTGTTGATCGTAACTTTACCGTTTCCTGGTGTAAGGTATACTCGAGCAACCGCTGTTTTTCTTCTTCCTATTTTGTGAATTACTTCCATCGCTAAAATGATTCTAAGTTTATTACTACAGGTTTTTGCGCCTCTTGACCGTGCGCTGTACCTTCGTATACTTTTAAGTTTCTGAAAAGATCAGCACCCAATTTATTTTTAGGCAACATCCCTTTTACTGCTTTCTCTACAAGACCAATTGGCTTCTTTGCTAATAATTCACTAGCAGTTAGAGAACGCTGACCCCCTGGAAAACCAGTGTGTCTTATGTAAGTTTTAGTCTGCATCTTATTACCAGTCATGGTAACTTTCTCTGCATTTACAACTATTACATTGTCCCCACAATCTACGTGAGGGGTGTAGTTAGGTTTGTTTTTACCTCTAAGCATAATAGCTATTTTAGAAGCCAAACGTCCTAAAGTTTGTCCTTCTGCATCTACCAGTACCCACTGTTTGTTAACTGTAGCTTTGTTAGCTGAAACAGTTTTGTAACTTAATGTGTCCACACTAATATTTTTATTGATTAAACACTATAATCCCGATAATCGGGCTGCAAATGTACAACTAATTAGTTGAATTCCAAATGCTGTTTTTTGATTATTTTTATAATTAGTTCATTTTTTTTTGTTTTTCACACTCTTAAGGAAATGTTAAAACTCTTGTGACCTGCTCCTATTACAATTCAGGGGGGTATTTTTACCGCTTAACTTACCCTGTTTTCATGCACTTTAAATACTTATTTGCATTTTTTTTTCTAGTTAATTTCTCGGTTTTTTCACAGGAAGGTGCTGCTGTTTCAAAGGTGCCTCTACCCACTAAATACGACCAAAAAACTTATGTAACCCAGCGGTTACCTTTAAATAAAGTCCCTGATATTGACGGACTTATTAAAGAACCTATTTGGGATATTGTTCCATGGGCAGGAGACTTTATTGAGCAAATGCCCGATGAGAATACTTCCCCTGCTCAAGAAACACAATTTAAAATTGCCTATGATTCTAAATACCTTTACGTTGCGGTGCGTTGTTTTGACACTGAACCAGATAAAATTGAAAAGCGTCTTTCAAGACGCGACGGTTTTCAGGGTGACCGAGTGGCTTTTATACTGGATAGTTATTTAGACAAAAGAACGGCATTTGCTTTTTCTGTTACTGCCGCTGGAGTGAAAGGGGATGAGTTTGTTTCTGAGAATGGTAATAATTGGGACGACTCATGGAACCCCATCTGGTATGTGGCCACCAATATTGACAATCTAGGTTGGACTGCTGAAATGAAAATACCCTTTAGTCAGTTAAAATTTGGAAATGCTAAGGAACAGTTTTGGGGCCTACAACTCTCCAGGATGTTGTTTAGAGCGCAAGAACGCTCTGCCTGGGATAGAATTCCTCAAAATGCTGCTGGTATGGTGAGTGAGTTTGGTACCTTAAGAGGTCTCATTGACATTGAGCCGCAAAGACAATTAGAGATACAGCCCTTTACAGTGGGCCAGTACGACACTTATCAAGCCCAAATGGGCAATCCTTACAGAGATGGAAAAGATCCTAAACTCAACCTAGGGTTGGACGCTAAAATTGGTATTACCAATGACCTTACTTTAGACCTTACAGTAAATCCTGATTTTGGTCAAGTAGAGGCAGATCCGGGCGCGATTGCTTTGGATGGATTTCAGATATTTTTTAGAGAGCAAAGACCCTTTTTTATAGAGAACAAAAACATCTTTGATTTTAGATTTGCCAATGGGAATGACAACCTTTTTTATTCTAGGAGAATTGGTAGGAGTCCTCAGTTGGGGGCATCGGCGCCCGAAGGGGGCCATATTAATAGACCTAATAATACGACTATTCTTGGGGCGGCTAAGTTTTCTGGTAAGACTAAAAACGGTTGGTCTCTAGGTCTTTTAGAGAGTGTGACCAATGGGATGTATGCGGAATCTGACCTTAATGGAGAAAGATCGGAGACTTTAGTGGAGCCTATGACCAATTACTTGGTGGGTCGTGCACAAAAAGATTTTAACAATCGCATGTCTTTCTTGGGTGCTATTTTTACAGCGACCAACAGACAATCAGATCCATTGGCGGTTTCTTTACACAAGGCTGCTTATACGGGAGGTATAGATTTTTTGCACCAATGGAAGGACCGGACCTATTATATTGAAGGTAATGTGATTGGCTCTAGGGTGCAGGGAACTCCTGAGGCTATTAGGGAAACCCAAGAAAGTATTGTCCATATGTTTCAGCGTTCAGACGCTACGCATGTGGGTGTAGATCCGGACAAAACCAGTCTTACAGGAACAGGTGGTAAGCTGGTCTTTGGAAAGGGTGCTGGAGTTTGGCAGTATAGTATGGGCGGCAATTGGCGTTCTCCTGAATTAGAGCTCAATGATGTGGGTTTTTTAAGGGAGACGGACCTCATTAGACAGTTTACTAATTTAAGGGCCCAGTTTTTAGATCCTAGCAGTTGGTATAGGAGTGCGTCCCTTCGTTTTTCTCAAAGTAGTACGTATGATTTTCAAGGCAATAACAACCGCCTTCAATACGACTTTAGGGGTGAAGTTAATTTCATTAATAATTGGAACTTTGAGATGGGGCTTACCCATAAACCTTTAATTAACATCAACGCGTTTTTAAGGGGAGGGCCTAGGTGGCGTTTTTCAGAGGAGAATTTTATGTTTTTCTCTGTAGGCTCTGACGATCGTAAAAAATTGGCTGTTGGTGCTGGATTTGTAAAGAGTCAAGCAAAGGACAATAATTTCTCTTTGGACCGTTATGGGCTAGATCTTACCTACCAACCTTTAGATGCTTTGAGTATGTCTTTGGCGTTAGAGTATGAGGTGAACCCTTCTAGAACACAGTATGTAACTCAAGGTTTGGCCAATAACCTTCCTTATTATATTACCGCAGCGATTGATCAGACTTCTTTTGTGACTTCTATGCGTTTAAATTACACGATTAATCCAAACCTCACCCTTCAGTATTACGGACAGCCTTTTATTGCCAATGGGGTTTATTCAGATTTTAACTATGTGACTAATGCTGCTGCCAAGCGCTTGGACAACAGAGTAGCTTGGTACGACCAACAGCAGATTACAAAAGAAAATGGCCAATATTTAATTGATCAAGATCGCAATGGTACTACTGATTTTTCTTTCGAGGATCCCGACTTTTCTTTTGTCCAATTTAGGTCTAATCTTGTCATGCGATGGGAGTATATTCCTGGATCTGAACTGTTTTTGGTTTGGTCACAAGGCGCTACAGGCTTTGCTAATCCAATGGATAGGTTGGGGTACAGCCTGAGAGATCAGATCTTAAATCAAAAACTAGAAAATACTTTTCTAATTAAGGCTACCTACAGGTTTGCCAGGTAAATTATTTCTAATAAACGCCAACTTAGTGAGCCTGTGTTTGATTACTGTTTTAATGGGCTTCTAGCCAGTTTTCGCCTACCCCTAATTCTACGTCTAAAGGTACGGTAAGTGTAAAGGCGTTTTCCATAGCAGATTTAACGAGTTCTTTGACTTGTTCTAACTCTGGTTTATACACATCAAAGACCAATTCATCATGTACTTGTAGGAGCATTCTTGTGCGTAACTTTTGTTGGTCTAGTGTCTTTTGAACTGCTATCATGGCCAATTTTATAATGTCTGCGGCACTTCCCTGAATAGGAGCATTTACGGCATTTCGTTCCGCGGCACCCCTTACAATAGCATTGTTGGCATTAATGTCTTTGAGATACCTTCTGCGCCCTAGTACCGTTTCTACATAGCCATTTTCTCTAGCGAAATTCACTTGATTGTTCATATAGGCCTTGAGCTTTGGGTAGCTTTCATAATAAGTGTCTATGAGTACTTTGGATTCTGCCCTACTCAAATCTGTTTGATTGCTGAGTCCAAAGGCAGATACGCCATAGATAATACCAAAATTCACCGTCTTGGCATGGCTCCTTTGTTCCCTAGTGACTGACGCTAGGGGTACATTAAATACTTTTGCTGCTGTGGCGGCATGAATGTCTGCGCCTTCTTTAAAGGCTGCGATCATATTGTCTTCTTCACTCAGTGCTGCTATGATCCTCAATTCTATTTGTGAGTAATCTGCTGCCAGCAGTACATGCTCCTGGTCTCTCGGAATAAAGGCTTTTCGGATCTGTTTTCCCCTTTCGGTTCTAATGGGGATGTTCTGTAAATTTGGGTTGTTACTACTCAATCTTCCGGTGGCTGCTACGGTTTGCATATAGTCCGTGTGCACCCTTCCTGTTTGTGGAGACACTTGCAGCGGAAGTGCGTCTACATAAGTGCTTTTTAGCTTAGCTAGCCCTCGGTATTCCAGAACATCGGCAATTATTTTGTGTTCTTTAGCCAAATAAGAGAGTACATCTTCTGCAGTAGAGTATTGCCCTGTCTTGGTTTTTTTGGGTTTTTCTACCAATTGCATCTTTCCAAATAGTATGTCCCCCAATTGTTTGGGAGAAGCAATATTAAAGGTTTCTCCTGCGGCTTCGTAAATATCTTTTTCTAATTGTAGAATATCCTTGTCTAAAGTGACAGATAGTTCTTTTAAAAAGGCCACATCTAGATTAATGCCTTCTAATTCCATACCTGCCAATACCCTTAGCAAGGGCGCTTCCATGTCTGTAAAGAGGGATTCATTTCCCGCAGCGGCTAATTCTGTTTTGAATTGTTGGGCCAACTGAAAACAAAGGTCTGCGTCTTCTACTGCGTAGGCTACTTGCTGTTCCAGCGCCACTTCCCGCATGCTTATTTTTTGCTTGCCTTTGCCTATTAACGCTTCAATAGCTATAGGCGTATAGTTTAAATAAGTTTCGCTCAGAACACTTAGGTTGTGTCTCATGTCTGGATTGATGAGGTAATGGGCCAGCATAGTGTCAAAACAAGGGCCTTTTACTTCAATGCCATAACGGTGGAGTACTTTAAGGTCATATTTGAGGTTTTGCCCTATCTTTTTAACGCCTTCGTGTTGGAAAAATGCTTTGAGTTCAGATAAGATTTCACTTGTTTCTTCCTGGTCTTCTGGGAGGGATATGTAGAATCCTTTATGGGCTTCCCAGCTAAATGCTATACCTACAAGGCTCGCTTCTAAAGGGTCTAAGCTGGTTGTTTCAGTGTCAAAACACACCTGAGATTGTTGTAATAATTTTTGGATAAACAATTTCATGCCTAAGCCAGGACCTACCAATTGGTAGTGGTGAGAAACCTCATTTATGGTTTTTCTTGAGGAGAATATTTGTCCTCCCTCTGAGCTGTTTTCCGCACTGTCAAAAAGCCCAAATTGTCCACTTCCTGCAGTAGTTGCTTCTGCTTTTTTAAGCGTGTTGGCTTCTGGAGTATTGGGGGTTTCTTTGGGCGCGAAAAACAACCTTAGAAACTGCTCGGTGAGCCGCCTAAATTCCAGTTTCTCAAAAATGGCTTGAACCTTTTCGCTATCTGGTGTACTGAGCTCATAAGCAGCTGCATTAAAAGTAACATCGCAATGAATATTAATGGTGGCTAATTTTTTTGACAGTAAACCAAGCGCTGCGTTTTCAGACACTTTTTCTTTCATTTTCCCTTTGAGCTGATCAGTGTTAGCCAAAAGGTTTTCCATGCTTCCAAAATCTGCCAAAAACTTTTTGGCTGTTTTTTCTCCTACACCGGGAAGTCCCGGTATATTGTCACTGGCGTCTCCCATCATGCCTAAGTAATCTATGACTTGTTCGGGACGCTCTACACCAAATCTTTTTTGGATCTCTGGAATGCCCCATATTTCAATCCCATTACCCATTCTTGCGGGTCGGTACATAAAAATGTTTTCAGAGACCAGTTGGCCAAAGTCTTTGTCTGGGGTGACCATAAATACTTTATAGTCCTCTTTTTCTGCTTGTTTGGCCAGAGTGCCAATAATGTCGTCTGCTTCTAAGCCTTCTAAAACAACTACGGGAATGTGCATGGCCCTAAGAATTTCTTGAATATAAGGTACTGCGAGTCTTATGGCGTCTGGTGTTTCTGCTCTATTGGCTTTGTATGCTGGAAATAATTCGGTACGTTCACTGCTGCCGCCTTTGTCAAAACATACCGCTAAATGATCTGGTTGCTCTCTTTTTATCACATCGAATAAGGAATTCATAAATCCCATGATGGCAGAGGTGTCTTCTCCTTTTGAATTAATTCTTGGATTTTTAATCAGCGCGTAATAGCCTCTGAATATCAAGGCATAAGCGTCTAATAGGAAAAGTCTTTTTTTTGACATATTGAAGAAAAATTATGTGGGACTGTAAATATTAAGTCCGTTTTAATGTATGTTTTACCAAAAAATGGTTCGTTAAATATGGGAAGCAGCTGGTCTGTTTTCTTGGCCGTTCTGGTCGTAATAACTGTAGGAAAAACCTGGTTGAATACAATAAGCCCCCGTTTCTCCTGCTTTGTTTAAGGCAATAAAGCCCACTTGAAAATTGGCGTAATCAGGATTTTTTTTCACTATGCGATTTAAGGATTCTTCTCAGGCTTCTTGTGGGCTCATTCCTTGCCTCATGAGTTCTACAATTAAGAAACTACCCACTGTTTTCATTACCTCTTCTCCCACTCCTGTAGCAGTAGCGCCTCCAATGTCATTGTCTATAAAAAGTCCAGCACCAATAATGGGAGAATCTCCTACGCGTCCTGCCATTTTATAAGCCATGCCAGAGGTGGTACAAGCTCCCGCTAAGTCTCCGTTTTTATCTATCGCTAGCATACCGATAGTGTCGTGATTTTCAATATTTATAATTGGTTTGTATTGCGCCGTAATTTTCCAGGCTTCCCATTCTGCTTTTGATTGGGGGGTGAGTAAATTTTCTTTTTTGAACCCCATTTCATACGCAAATTGCTCGGCTCCTTTTCCTGCTAGCATGGCGTGGGGCGTTTCTTCCATCACTTTTCTAGCGACTTGAATGGGGTGGGCGATGTTTTGTAAATAGACCACCGAACCGCAGTTCCCATTGGAGTCCATGATGCAGGCGTCTAAGGTTACGGCTCCATCCCTGTCTGGTCTTCCGCCTTTTCCTACGGTCTGATTGGACAAATCAGATTCCTCTACCATAACCCCTTGTTCTACGGCATCTAGTGCAGTTCCACCACTGGAGAGTACCTCCCAGGATTTAGCGCTAGCGCGATGAAAATTCCAAGTACATAGGGTCAGTGGCTTTATAGCCACATTGCGCTTGGGTGCTCTTTTGTTTTCTTTGGCCAGTAGTGGCTGGGTAACTATTGCTGTAGCACTGAGTCCAGCAGTTTGGAGAAATTTTCTTCTTTGCATTGGGTCGGTAGATTTAGGAACGAAACAATTTAGACCACAATTTTTCAAGCCATAGAATAATACGGTCTACCATGGGAATCCAATATTTAATAAGACCAATAAATGCGGCACATCCCAAAATAATATAGAGGTATCTCATTTCGTTTTCTTTGTGGATTTAAAAATACAGATTTTAATGGAAACGTTTCGCTTATATTTGTATCAATTATGATTTTAGAAGTTTGTTGTAATTCATTAGACTCCGCTTTAGCCGCGCAACGTGCAGGTGCTCACAGAATTGAGTTTTGCACTGGCTTGGCCCTAGGAGGGCTTACCCCTTCTATAGGTTTATTAAAAGAGTATGTAAAGCTCATATCAGTACCCACTAGGGTTTTGATTCGTCCAAGAGGCGGGGATTTTTCTTATACCACTGCAGAGTTTAAAAGTATGCTTGAAGACATTGCCCAGTGTAAGAAACTCGGTTTTGAAGGTGTTGTTTCTGGCGTTTTGCAGCCAGATGGTCGCTTAGACTCCACGAGAACTGATGCTTTGGTTGCAGCAGCAGCTGGAATGAAGTTCACTTTTCACAGGGCTTTTGATTGGGTTGTAGACCCTCAAAGCACCCTTTCGGAATTATCTAAAATAGGAGTGCATAGCCTATTGACCTCTGGATCTGCTTCAAAAGCTGAGGAGGGATTGGATCAATTAAAGGCTTTAAAAGAAATGCGTACCACAGTAGAAATTATGCCTGGCAGTGGGATAAATGCTCAAAATGCCCTTGTTTTTAAGAAAGCGGGTTTTAAAGCCATTCATATGTCTGGTGTGGCCGCAGAAAAAGTATTGGACCATTCACCCAATGTCTCTATGCATAGCGTTGCACTTCTGTCAGACACCCACAGGTTTACGACCCAGGAAGATAGGCTTAAAGACGTTTTGCTCCTTTTAGAAAGTCCCTACTAAATCCTATCTTTGTAAAAAAAAATGCTATGCGTTGGTTGTTCTTTGTACTTTTTTATTTGGGTTTTGCTTGGTACTGCTACTACGCTTTTAAAACCACTTTTAGAAGTCCATTATTCTCAGGTTTCTATGTAATTTCAGCCATTTTAGTACTCGCATTTTTTCTCTTTCATTTCGCTTTTTCTCCTACGGAATTCAGGGTCTCGAATCCTTATAAGTCATACGCAATGGGACTGGTGGGTAGTTGGTTTTTATTTAGTTTGGCGGTAGTGATTTTTTTACTATTTGAAGACGTTTTTAGATTTATGTGGGCCGGGATAGTGAAGTTGTTTCATTGGGAGCGACCTGTAGTGGTCCCCTCAAGAAGGCGCTTTATTAGTGCCTTAGCCCTTGGTATTGCGGCCCTTCCTTTTGGGGCCTTACTCTATGGAATGTTCCGGGGTAAATACCGTTATAAGGTACTTGAATACGAGCTAACTTTTGAAGATTTGCCTGAGACTTTTGACGGCTATAAGATAAGCCAGATTTCAGACATTCATTCGGGTAGTTTTGACAATCCAGATAAAATAGCCTACGGAATAGACCTGATTAACCAACAGCAGTCAGACGTGCTTTTTTT
>JAQWFV010000140.1 GCA_029238555.1 Flavobacteriaceae bacterium | reverse complement strand
TCCCAATGATTTTGTAGCATCTTTTCCCAAGACAGTAGGAAACAAGCCCCTTAAATCACTTTCCTTATTGTTTAATGACAGTGGTTATGTGTTTATAGATTCAAAGGACAATGCTGTTTACAGGCTAAAAAAAGACTCCCTTGTTTCATGGATAGCCCCTGAAAGCCTTCCTTCCATTGGAGCCACACATATCGTTAAAAATGACACTATTTTTAGGTATGGAGGAAAAAAAGGGCTCATGAATATTGATTATTGGTCTTTTTTAAATGAGGCACAAAAGTCTTGGGATCCTTATCCTACATTTAAAAGTGCTTACACTCCTAATGGGACCTTTAATAATTGTTATGTGAGTGCTGGAGACCAGATCGTATTTGTAAGAGGCGCCAGGGTGAATAGGAGGAATCTCTCTGACGAATATTTAGACGACCATATTATTCAGTACAGCTGGAAGCTTAAAGATTGGCATGAGCTCGGACATGTAAGGGCAGATTACAAAAACTTTACAAGCAGTATTGCTATGGGAGATGAGTTGTTGTTTTACAACGACAAAAGCATGTTTCATGTGACTCCTTTTACCAACAAAAACACTTTGTATTATAGGAATTTAACCCATCAGAATCTTAATAAAAATGACCAATTAGACGCCCTGTATTCAGACGGGATTTTTTATGTATTTACGGATACTCCCAATGGAATTGTCATTAAGAAAATCCCAAAAAGTGAATTTTTAAAAGGGGTTGAATCTGTTGACGCTTTTTTTGACCCACCATCTAATTCATTTCCTTATGAATATGTGCTCATGGTAGTTTTGTTCATTGCGGCTATTTACAGGCCACTAAGGAGTCTTTTGGTAAAGGATAAAATTCATTTAAAAAATGGAGGTTTTATGTACGCTGGAGTGTTACATCCAGTATCCCCTAATGGATTTGAAATAACCAAACTTTTGCTTTCCCATGAATGCGTGTCTACCCAAGACCTTATGTTGGTATTAGAAAATCCAAATATTTCTTATTCTCAAAATATGAAGATTAAGAACCAACTCATTGATCATTTAAATGTGGTGTTAAAAACCATTTTAAATATATCTACTTCAGTGATTATAGAAGTCAAGGATAAAAATGACCATAGGGTCACTCTTTATAAAATTGATCCTACTTTTTTTAAACGCTAGTTAAAAGGTTTTAAGTACGTTTAAAAAATCCTCCTTCAACACTTTTCTAAGACTGTGTAACAATCTTTTTGCTTGTTCAAATGAAAATACCATAGGAGGTTTTATTTTTAGCACATTGTGATCGGGACCATCTGTACTCATTAATATGCCTAAATCTTTCATTCGGTTGGCTAAGTATTCTGCTTCTGCTGCTAAAGGGGTTTGTTGGTCGGAGAGAAGCTCTATGCCCACAAACAGACCGTGACCTCTGACATCTTTAATGATAGGAAAGTCTTTTTGGAGGTCTTTAAGTGCTTGGATCAAATAACGCCCCACCTGCTTTGCATTTTCTTGAAGTTTTTCTTCTTTTATGACGCTTAAGGTTTCAGAAGCAATAGCGCATGAAACCGGATTTCCCCCAAAAGTGTTAAAGAATTCCATTCCATTCGCAAATTTTTGAGCCACTTCTTGGGTGCATACTACGGCAGCTACTGGGTGCCCATTTCCAAGGGGTTTGCCAATAGTGACTATATCTGGAACCACTCCATATAATTCAAACCCCCAAAAATGCGTACCCATTCTTCCACAGCCTGTTTGTACTTCATCTGAAATACAAATCCCCCCTGCGGCCCTCACTGCCTGGTAGGCGAGTGGTAAAAAGTCTTTAGGTAAGGGCACTTGCCCGCCACAGCTAATAATGGGTTCTATAATAAAGCCTCCCAAAGTTTTGTCTTGCTTATGAATTGACGCTATGGTTTTTTGCACTTCCTGAGCATAGAGACTACCAGTGTTCTCCCCGCGGTAGCTTCCTCTAAAAGCATCTGGCATAGGAATTAAGTGGGTGTTTTCAGGTTGTCCTTGCCCTCCTTTGCCATTGAATTTATAAGAAGAAACCCCTATGGTAGTATTGGTATTTCCGTGATAGCCGTGTTCACTAGCAATTACCTCCTTGCTTCCAGTAAGGGTATAGGCCATTCTAAGGGCTAGTTCATTGGCTTCTGATCCAGAATTTACAAAATGAACCACCTCTAAACCTTTGGGTAAGGTGACTATGAGTGCCTTGGCAGCCTTGTTGAGATTGCTGTGTAAGTACCTGGTATTGGTATTCAATACGGCCATTTGTTGTTGACCTGCTTTGACCACTCTTGGGTGTTCATGCCCTACATGAGCTACATTATTAACAGTGTCTAAGTATTTCTGTCCGTTTTGGTCTATGAGATATGCCCCATGACCTCTCACTATATGAAGGGGTTCTTGGTATTGCAGGCTCAAGCTTTTTCCCAAATGTTTTTTGCGGTAGTCTAGTAGGTCTTTTTGAGCGCTTTTTAACTGAGGTTTTAATGACTTTAATTGAAACATTTGGTTCGGGTCTGGACATAGGTCTGCCCAGAGATCTTGGCTTTGATAGGTTTGAACACCAGGAAAATCTTCTGTATAGTCCAATAGGTCTAATAAAATTTGAAAGTGTAGGTGGGGTGCCCAGTTGCCATTGTTTTCTTTAGAACCTAATAGACCAATGAGTGTCCCTTTTTTTAGGGCATCGCCCACTTTGTGGGCAGCGATAGATGCTGGGTCCAAATGTCCGTAAAGGGTGTAGAAAGAATCGTTTAAGAAACGGTGTTCCAGAATAACAAAACCTCCGTATTCCTTTTCTCCTTTTCGGTCTAGCGCCATTACTACCGTTCCATCTAAAAGCGCATGCACGGGTGTTTTTGAGGGCAGCCAAAAATCTACTCCTAGGTGTACACATCTACTAATAGGCCCTTGATCACTGGGAATGTCGTAATCTTCAGAGGTGTATAGGGGTCTGGGTTCAAGGTAACCGCCTGCTATTATTTTATTCGGATGAGCCTCTTGGAGCCGCGCTATCTTGTATTGAAAATAGGTGAGGTCGTTAAAAGCGGCTTCATTTTCTATCCATAGGCTGCTTACGCTCAAATCTAAGTGAATGGCGTCTTGTTTTTTTTGGTCGGGAAATAAATGAGACAAACTGAAGGACTGTTTTTTAACCCA
>JAQWFV010000136.1 GCA_029238555.1 Flavobacteriaceae bacterium | reverse complement strand
AGCCTTCACTTCTACTTTTCCATAAGTGAAGTGAAATTTAGAATTAAACCTAGCAGAGGTAAATTCTTGAGTACTTCCCTTATGGGTGTAAGATTCCTTTTTAGCAATAATTTTCAAGGTTCCGTCACTGACTGCTGCATTATCAATACGATCGGTATAATGCTGCTTTTCGTTATTGTACCAGCCGCCATTCTCAGGCGCATCGGTCTCTAAAAACCACTTGTCTGCGTCTGGTAAACCGTCTACGTCAAACTCGTCTGCCCATACTAATTCATAGGTTTTTTCAACAGCAGATTCCCCTTCTTTTTCGTTATTTTTTGAATTGCAGCTTGTTATTGCAAGTGCGAAAAGGCCTAGGCCTAGTAATTTAATTTTCATGGTATTTGTTTTTGATTAAACTTATTATTTCTTCCAAACCGTATAAGATAAGTTTTTTCGCTCCTCTTTCCATTGAGCGTCTGGAGCATAAGTGCCGCCACCTATTTTAACCAAGAGATTTTGATCTATCTGGGCTACATAATAACCAGACGCACCGTCCTTGGCTTCAACCACCACCACCTTGCTATTGGCGTTTATCCCAAAAGCTTTTCTGAGGGCAATCAGGGCATTGATCTCTTTTTGAAGGGATCCAAATGCATCTGAAAAAAAGTAATGATAGCCCCAAACCATAGGGATTCCTGGATGGGTTAACAAATAAGCGTAGCCTTGAATGAGCTCACTGGTATTTTTTGAAAACACATTGTCACAGTCATTTCTATTAATGCAACCAGTGTCATGATTGTCTAAAAAAGTGATGGCTTTTTCTCCATAGCCTTCTATGGAGGCTAGCGATGGATTTGCTTGAAGGACCGTATACTTTTTCTGAACCACTGCCTCTGCCAGTCGGTACTTAATAGCAAAATCAAAAGCAGCAGCTTTGGGAGTAGGACTACCACTGAGGGTTTCTGAGGTTTTATCTATCCAGGAACGCAAAGCGTTGGGATTTCCGTCCCAGTACTCTCCAACAGACAAATAATAAGGGGTAGCGGCATTGTACTCTCCCACGTATTTGGCAGGAAAACCTTTTACAAAATCATAGCGCCAAGAATCAAATCCCAAGGCTTTAAGCTGCCCCAAATAGGCCTTAATACCCAATTGAACCTCTTCACTTTTATGATTTAGGTCTCTGGCACCGCCCCAGCCCTCACCCTCGTCAAGGTCTCCACAAGGAGTTGTTCCAAAGGCGTCTGGATTGGTATACCCCTCGTCGTCCATACAGATCGCATCACAGGACCATGCAGGCTCTGTAAAATCATTCCAAGTGTCTGTACCCACCCTATGGTTTATGACCAAATCTGCAATTCCATGCATTTTCCTTGACTTCATTACAGCCAATAATGACATTAATTCATTTTTATTTCCATGAAGGGAGTTAAAGTCAAATAGCTTTCTGGGATGGTAGCCCATACCCTCACCCTCGCTAGAAGGTGGCATCCAAATACCATCTATGTGGGCATTAGACAAGGACACTATTTGATCTTCCAGAAAAGCGTAAAAAGAGGGATAACTGCCTATTTTAGGGTCGTTAAAAGAATCCCACCAAAACGCCTGAAACAAGACGTCATTCAAAGGGTTATTGTCTGCGTATAGACTGGTCCCTTGGTCTACAAAAACTGCGTCTTCCTCAGCTTGTGAATTGGGGGAGGATTCTTCAGAACAGGATAAAAATCCTAAGAAAATTAGCGAAATAAAAAATATTTTTTTCATTATTATAACTCAATTAACAACAACCACCCCCGTCATAATGAAAGGTGCTATCGCTTATAAAAATATCTGACCTATCTAGACTACCCAAAGCTGCAGCAGTTTTGTCGCAGATAGAAAGGGGCTGGTTTTGAAGCAGCACATGGCCTTTTTTGTCGTCAAAATAGTCCTCTGAACCAAAGTAAATGGTAGATTTTCCTGTAAATACACAGGGACCGTCTGCCTGCATAGGATCTTTAATGGCACAGACCTCTACACTTTCAATAAAGATATTTTCATCGGTGGCGTAGTGCGCCGTATCTAAAATTCTATAAGGCCTTCTCGCCCTTATTTCAATAGTTCCAAAGCCCACATCCGTGAGCATTTTTATATAATCCTTTAACGGAATAGCACCCGAAAGACAAAGCGCTCTAAGACGGTCGTCGTTTCTAAGGGCGTCATTCATAGGCTGCTCACAGGTAGGATCACTCATGACCAAACGACCGTGTGGCTTTAAAATACGGTACATTTCCTGAAGCGCTTTTTTGAGCTCTTCCATCTTAAAAATATTGAACAAGCAGTTTTGAGCAGCCACATCTATGGAATTGTCTTCAATGGGAAGGGCTAAGGCGTCGCCCTTTTTAAGGGCCACAAACTCACTTTTAAACCAATCGTTTTGGGCCTCCGCAATTTGAAAATTGCGGGCCGATGCTTCTAACATCTCGTCTACCACATCTACCCCTATCACCCCTTCTTTCTGTCTGGAAAAATAAGCAAATTGCAAGAGCTCCATACCGCCACCCACGCCTACATAGGCAATTTTAGGGTTGTTCACCAAATCTCTAGGGTGCACCGTACTTCCGCAACCGTAATTCATCTCCTGCATGATGGTCGGGATTTTTAAACCCGGAAACTGCCATATGGGTGTGGTGGTGCAACAAAGGCCCACATCTGGAGTGAGGGCTGCTTCTTTATACAGGTCTTTGGTGGCGTCTAAATAGCTCATTTTTTAGTCATTTATTTGAGCACTCAAGCTACTAAAAGTTTTTGAATTTACAGCCCGTACTGGCCTTCAATTCCCAGGGGCTTTACGGCTAAAAAAGACTCATAAAGGAGCGCTTTTCATTACCTTTACCTAGAAATTAAAAAGCTGCTATGACCCCAAAAAAAGTGTCTTCTCTGGAGAAAAGTATTGCCTTTGTGATACAATTTAGGCTCATTTTCATCAGTCTAATGGGGCTTTTAATAGGGCTTTCTGGTGTCTATACCTTAAAAAACTTATCGATTGACAATTCCCTGGGTATTTGGTTTTTAGAAGAAGACCCCAGCTACAAAGCCTATATTGAGTACCAAGAAACCTATGGCTCGGATGAGATTTTCATGGTCATGCTGCCCGTACCTAATGCACTAGATAAGGATCAGATAGACCAATTAAAGGCATTAAATACGGCCCTAGACGAATTGCCTTTTGTGGAAACTGCCTACAGTTTGGCCAAAGCAAAGTACCCTGTTCTAGTAGGAAAAAAGCTGCGTTTTAGACCTTTATATGAAGAGAAACGCAGCGAAAAAAGCATTAAAAACCTATGGGAAGATATGCCAGAGGTGGTCCAGCAGCTGGTGTCAAAAGATTATAAAAATCTATTCCTCTATGTGCAACTCAGACCTACCCCAGATATTGAAAAAGACAGAAAAGGCATTGCCCAAGAGATAGAAACCCTTATTAGTCGGTATTTTAAAAGCTACCATATTACGGGGCCTCCGGTTTTAAATGAGGCCTATAACAAAGGGATTTACAAAGAGAGTCTTCTGTTTGGAGGGCTCACGGTGCTGGTCATAACTTTAGTGCTGCTTTGGTTTTTACCCCGAAAAAAATACCTCTTGATTGCCTTATTTTCTGTGGGTGCACCCATTAGTATCTTATTTGGAATCATCAGTGGTTTTGGGTACGCCTTGAATATGATCTCTATGCTCATCCCCACCATTTTAATGGTGTATAGCGTAAGTGATGTGGTGCATTTAATTAATATTTACGACAGAGAATCTATTGGCGCAACCAGCACTTCCAGGCTGAGCAACGCTATTAAAAAGAGTTTTACGCCTTGTTTTTACACCACACTAACCACTTTTGTAGGCTATTTTGCCCTGTATCTCTCTCCACTACCTGCTTTTAAAAATATGGGACTCTTTACCTGTATAGGACTGGTATTGAGTTATGTGTTGGTATATCTCATTACGATTATTGGGGTAAGCTTTATGAAAGCAGCGGCTCCAGAGACCCCGCCAATGGGAGCAGATCTTGACAGCACAGAAACCGCCTTGGTCTCTTGGATAAACCACAGCACTTCTCGTCATAGCTACAAAATAATCATTGGTTTTACAGCCGTCTTATTTCTGGGCATCTTTGCCATTACAAAGGTGGAACTCAATACCGATTCTTTAAACCTCTTAGCAGAGGGTCCCGCCAAAGAAGACCTCAGAAAAATAGAGGCCCAATTAGAGGGGAGTTCCCGTTTACAGTTGCAAATATCAAGAGCCAATGGTGCCTCTGTAATAGACCCTAAAAGCCTGGAATTATTGGGCGCCTTTCAGGAAGAAATAGGCGCAAACCCTCTGGTCATTGCCCCGGTATCTGTAGTGAATATGGTGCAATTTTTAGAAAAGAGACAGCCTGCGATAAAAGGAGGCACCGTATCTGAAAAAGAAGCAAAAGAAATGCTGGGTGATTTAGAAAATACCGACAATGCATTTTTTACACTCTTCTCAGAAGACCTTCGCGCGGTGGGGATCACTTTGAGTATGCCACAGATGAAAACGGCCCAATTGGAGCAGCTCATAAACAACTTAAAAAAGACCTTTGAATCCCACTTTGATCCTTCAGAATACCAGCTAAAAATCAACGGATTTGCGGTGGTGTTTGCCTCCTTAAATAACTTTATACTAGCCACCCAATTCAAATCTTTTTTTGCTGCCTTTATAGCTGCCTTTATTTGTCTTTGGCTGTTTATTAGACAGATTAGAACCACGCTTTTAGTGCTCATCCCAAATATTTTACCCTTGGCGGTCTTGGCCATTCTCATGTGGCTTTTTAAGATTACCTTAGATGTCACTACGGCTATGATTACCCCCATTATGCTTGGGATTGCCATGGACGACACCATTCACCTCATCTATAAATACCGGAAGTATCAAACGGCATTTGAGAGTCCCACTAAGCGCATAGACCAGGCACTGCGCTACAGCGCCACGGCGCTGTTGGCTACCACGGTAGCCTTGGTGGCGGGATTTTTAATCATCGCCACCAGTGCAGTCCCATCCGTGCGCTCCTTTGGTATTTTGTGCGCTGTGACCGTCAGCACTGCACTCATTACTGACCTCTTTTACCTGCCGGCCCTGCTCAAAAGTTTTGACAAAAAGTAATTTTTATGTTTGGTACATTATTAGTGATTATTGTTATATTTACAACAATTACTAAAACCTATTTATGAAAATATATTCAGACGGATTCTTTTCAATAGATCCCACCCACGGCTTTTTACCCATAGAAGAACCCTTACATACACTTCCAGAAACCTACCAGGCACTTCAAGAATTGGTAGACCAAATGCCCATTCAATTAGAGAACGGTGCCCAAGGACTTTTGGCCACAGAAGGTGCTTTTGAAAAAAAAGCAGCAGCCTTACCCAACTATTTGGAAGCGGTTCAAAAAGAAACAGACCCTTTTGTAAAAGCAGCCCTTTTTAGGGCCTATAGCTTTGTGTGCTCTGCCTATACCTTGGCACCCGCCCACCACGCCTATCTAAAAACAGGAAAATACGGGACTGCCCATGCCAGCCTTCCCAAAGTCATTGCACAACCATTTGTAGCGGTGTCAGACGCGTTAGGGGTGTTCCCATGGCTGGACTATCACTATTCGTATTCCCTTGGAAATTACCACAAAAAGGACAAGACAAAGGGCTTTGAATGGGAGAACCTGGCCATGGCGGTAAAGTTTTCTGGCATGGACGACGAGCGCGGTTTTATTATGCTGCATGTAGATATTAATCAGTACTCGCCAGATCTGGTAAAGGCGGCCTTTGGGGTATCGGCCAAAGAGGCCAGTGAGGCTTCTTTAACAGATTCGGTGGCGCTTTTGTCCAACACCATGAAAAAAATGAACGACCGTAGAAAGCTCATGTGGGAGGCTTCTAGATGGAAACACTACAATGATTTTAGGGTCTTTATTATGGGCGTAAAAGGCAATGACGACATTTTTCCAAACGGTCTTACCTATGAGGGGGTGTGGGAGGAACCACATGCCTACAGGGGGCAAACTGGCGCGCAAGACAATATTATTCCAACCGCTGACATTGCTTCTGGTGTAATTCATTATTACCCACAGAATCAGCTTACCCAATACCTAATGGACCTCAGAGAATATCGCCCACAATGTGTGCAAGAGTTCTTTAAGGAATTGGCCACTGAAATGAATAAACGACCGCTGGTAGACCGGTTAAAAGAAAGCAATAATCAATTGGGCATGCAGCACCTTATGCAGGTGTATGAAGAAATTTACCTCTTTAGAAATGGCCATTGGCAGTTTGTGCAAAAATACATCATGCAGAATACGGCCTACCCAAAAGCCACAGGAGGCACCCCCATTACCTCGTGGATTCCCAACCAGATAAAAGCAGTATTGAGTGCCATGAAAGCACTCTCAGATCTCATGACAGACCAAGGAGATTGGAACAAGGCGGTTTGGGCAGAATCCTACGACAAAAAAGTACAGCTCTTAAATAAGCAATTGGAGATCGTGGCCATTGAAGCTTTTGATCCAGAAGCCGTATTTAAATTAAACCTAGAAATGGGGTATCAGGATTTTTAAAATCCTTTCAAAGCCAGCGCCACCTGATCGTAATACTCCTGACTCACCTTCTCCGTCCAGGTTGTGGGTGCCCCGTTTCCGTATACGGCTATATATGAAACATCGCTCTCCTTAGTAGCGCTGTGCCAGTGCTCTACCTGCTTGTCACATTTAATGACATCGCCTTCATTGAGTACTACGGCATCTTTGCCTCTTTCCTGGTAGTAGGCTTTTCCTGAGACCACAATCAAAACCTGTCCGGTCTCATGCTTGTGCCAATCTAAGGTAGAATTGGCCTTAAACGTAGCCAAGGTAATATTGAAATCAATGTCTTCAGAGGCAGGCGCCAAGCCTTTGAGCCAGGCACTTCCTAAATAATGAGTGTTGGGGGCCTTTCTTGCGGGATCCAAATCCAG
>JAQWFV010000124.1 GCA_029238555.1 Flavobacteriaceae bacterium | reverse complement strand
GTATTTTATGGAAATATTAATGTCTTTATTACGGCCTAATTTCCCAGATAAATTTTCCCTCCAAGGGACATCTGGCACCCAACACTCTTTAAATTTCTGAATGATCTTTTTGTGAATTTTTGAAGACAACTTGGTCGTGTTTCCAGTGAGTACTGTGAGTTGGTGTGTGATAAATACACAGGGCAATTTTTTGTAGTAAACCCCCAGCCTATTGTCGGAAATAATGCCTTGAATACCCATTTCTTTGCAAATGGCTTTCACGGTCTTTTTTTCATTTTTTATGGCTTTTATCATTTTGGGAGAGTTCCATATCATCTTGAATTTAAAGTGCTTCCCATTTTTGGGATAACTTATATGATAAGAAGGCAACTCTCGCCATTGTAAATCTGGAAATTCTACCCTCAATAAATTCAATGCCACACCGTCAGAAGCAATAATAGGGTCGTAGCCCTGATGTATAAGCGCGTTAATAATTGGAATACAACGGGTGGCATGACCCAATCCCCAATTGAGCGGTGCTACCAAAATTTTTGAACCATTTTCCATCTTGTAAATGAACAAAAAACAATATCAGCTTATATTTCCTTAGCTTTGCCAAATCTTTAAATAATTACTGCTTTGGGAAGTAAAAACAAGTTAAAAAGGTTCAAGGAAAATGAAACATTCACCAATGTATTTCAGCCTTCAAGGGAAGAAGTATTAAACAAAACCCTAGGCAAAGAGGGGCAATGGGCCCAATTTTTTGGAAACAACAATCCAATAGTCTTGGAATTGGGCTGTGGTAAGGGAGAGTATACCGTTGGTTTGGCCAAACGATATCCGAATAAAAATTTCATTGGAATTGACATAAAAGGCGCAAGATTTTGGCGCGGGGCTAAAACCGCTTTAGAGGAAACGCTGCCTAATGTGGCTTTTATTAGAACCCAAATTGAACTCGTAGCGCATTTGTTTTTCACCCATGAAGTGGCAGAGATTTGGATTACTTTTCCAGATCCTCAAATAAAATACAAGCGTACCAAACACCGGTTAACCAACCCAGTTTTTCTGGATAGGTACAAGCAAATTTTAAGCCCTACAGGATGTGTTCACTTAAAAACTGATTCTGAATATATGCATGGCTATACCTTAGGTCTATTACAAGGAATGGGACTTCCAATCGCTTATGCCAATCATGATGTCTATAAAAATGAAGGCAGTCCTGAAGAAGTACTGGGTATTCAAACTTTCTATGAAAATCAGTATCTTGCCGTAGGAAAGCCCATTACATATTTACGTTTTAGCTTTTCTTAGTATATTAATAGAAAGCACTTAGGGCAATGCGCTAAGCGTTTAAACGTCTTTTATGTCTCATTTGCTAGTGCTTTTTTTTGTTACTTTTTCCGCCGCTTTTATGGCCACAGTACCCCCTGGGCTATTAAATATGAGCGCCGCTAAAATAAGCGTAGAAAAAGGGCCAAATAACGCGTATATATTTAGTTTAGGTGTAGTAGTTGTTGTGTTAATTCAGGCGTATGTAGCTGTTTTAATCTCTAAATTTTTATTTAGCCATCCAGAAGTTATTGCCCTTTTAATGAAGGTGGCTGTTGGTATTTTTTGTGCTTTTTCAGTATACTTTTTTGTGTCGGCCAGAGGCCAAAAAAAGCCTAAGACAGGTTTTTTAAAAGTAAAAAAACGCAGTAGTTTTTTCAAAGGGATGTTTCTAGCAGCCGTAAATTTATTGAGCATACCATATTACAGTGGGCTAAATGCCATGTGGAAAGCCTCCGGATGGATATCATTTACCTTAGAAGACACCCTTGTTTTTATGCTAGCCACTGCTGCGGGCACTTTTTCTGTACTGTATTTATACACGGTATATTTCAAAAAATTGCAAAAGAAAAACAGGGTTTTTTCTTCTAAAGCAAATTATATATTGGCCGGACTAATGTTGTTTTTAGCCTCTGTGACTTTATTCAGGATTTACCATGAAACACAGTCCTAAGACCCTTTCATTTTTTGACAAAGTTTACGCTGTAGTGCGGCTCATTCCCTACGGCAGAGTGACCTCTTATGGCGCTATAGCTGCCTATTTAGGGAGCAGGGGTTCTGCTAGAATTGTCGGTTGGGCCATGAACGCTTCTCACGGAGATATGAGTATTCCCGCGCACAGGGTGGTGAATAGAAACGGCCTTCTTACAGGCAAACACCATTTTGGCGGAACCAATCTTATGCAGCAACTTTTAGAGAGTGAAGGGGTGCAGATTAAAGAGCATGCTATAGTGGGCTTAGAAAGCTATTTTTGGGACCCAAATTTGGCTTTAAAATCTGAGTGATAAGCTGTATCTTTGTAATTTAGAATCAGTTTAATTAGGGGAATTCCCCAACAAAATAGGCCTTAGGTCACAAGCAAGCGTAGTATGCAAATAAAAAAGGCAGCCGTATTAGAGGCATTATCTAAAATATCTGCACCGGGTGAAGGTGTTAACCTTGTTGAGAGTGGTTCAGTCACTAATGTCCAGGTTTTTGGGGATGAGGTAACAGTAGATATTAGTATTGGTAATCCAAGTTTACAAGCACGTAAAAAGACGGAGGTAGAGGTGCTTAAAATCATTCATTCTGAGGTATATGAAAAGGCTAAAATAACAGTGAATGTTAAGGTAGTAACTCCGCCAAAAGCCGCATCTAATGAAATTAAAGGTAAACCCATTCCAGGCATCCAAAATATTGTGGCAATTGCCTCTGGAAAAGGGGGTGTTGGAAAATCTACCGTAACGGCAAACATGGCTGTTACCCTGGCTAAGATGGGTTTTAAAGTAGGTGTTTTAGACGCAGATATTTACGGCCCATCAATTCCTTTGATGTTTGACGTTTCTTCTGAGAAACCACTGGCTGTTAATATAGCGGGGAAATCTAAGATGAAACCTGTAGAAAATTATGGCGTTAAAGTGCTTTCTATAGGCTTTTTTACCCAGCCCAATCAGGCAGTGATATGGAGGGGGCCTATGGCGGCTAAAGCCTTGAATCAAATGATTTTTGACGCCCATTGGGGGGAATTAGATTTCTTATTATTAGACCTTCCACCGGGTACCGGAGACATTCACCTCAGTATTATGCAGTCCCTACCGGTAACTGGTGCTGTTGTAGTGAGTACGCCTCAAGAGGTGGCCCTGGCCGATGCTAGAAAAGGCGTTGCTATGTTTATGCAAGAAGCCATAAATGTACCTGTATTAGGGGTGGTAGAAAACATGGCTTATTTTACGCCAGAAGAATTACCGGAAAATAAGTACTATATATTTGGAAAAGAAGGGG
>JAQWFV010000120.1 GCA_029238555.1 Flavobacteriaceae bacterium | reverse complement strand
TCCGAAGAGTTCGGAAAGCCTCCCAGAGCCAATTCTTCTGAGTACTTCCATTTGCCAAAGCCTGTCTTGAGCATGGACATAGCCCAGAGATTTAAAAGCGTCTTCTTCTGTTTGTCCATAAATATGGGGGACCCCATATGTGTCATAATACACTTGAACTTCCTCTGTCAATCCATCTAAATACTTTATCCCTTTATAATCTGGGGCCATTGATTGTACCGAAATCACTACAATAATTAAAAATACAAAGGCAATAAGTGCTATTGAAACTAAAATTCTTTTGATGTTTTTCATGACAGTGTAATCAGATCAGTATAGGTAATATCTTATTGGTTAAGGGCATCTAAAAGCCATTGTTTGTAGGTCGGTATGTCAGTATATTGAATGGCTGGAGCCAATACTTCTAATGATGGAGACAAAAGCACATAATAAGGCTGTGAAGCAGCATTAAAATTAACGGTCTGAAAGGTACCCCATTTTTGACCAATCGTTTCAATAGGTTTTTGCCTGCCGCTGGGATAGGTGAAAATAAATTGGTCTGAAAGGGGAAGCGTTTTACGGTCGTCTACATAAAGAGATATCAGCACAAACTCTTTATTAATCAAAGAGAAAACCGATGGATCACTCCAAACATTTTCTTCCATTCTCCTACAATTCACACAGGCCCAGCCAGTGAAATCTAATAGAATAGGTTTATTTTCTTCTTGAGCAACACGCCAGCCTGTCTCAAAATCCTTGTAGCAATTTAGTCCTAAAGGACAGTCAGATTCTTGGGCGTAAACACTGTAAAAACTTGGGGGAGGAAAACCGCTTAACCAAGCTAAATCTTGTTTTTTGAAAATTCCCAATAATAAAAACGACCCAAACACTATGGATCCGGCAATCCAAGGAAATCTAGACCAATGAATGGGCTTTTTTACCTTGTCAAATACCCCTAATAAATAAGTTGCCAATCCAATAGACAATAACAACCAAATTCCTAAAAAGATTTCTCTCTTAAGAATGCCCCAATGCCCTACTAAATCTGCATTGGATAAAAACTTAAATGCCAGTCCTAACTCTAGAAATCCCAAAAACACTTTGACGGTGATCATCCAGCCACCGGATTTTGGTAAACCACCCAATAAACCAGGAAACAAGGCAAACAAGGCAAAAGGCAAAGCCAATGCCAATCCAAAACCAAACATTCCTACCGTTAAATTAGTTGCTACATCTCCACCAGCTAAGGTAGTACTCCCCAAGAGACCTCCTAAAATAGGTCCTGTACATGAAAAAGAGACCAAAGCAAGCGTGAGTGCCATAAAAAAGACACCTACCACACCCCCAATTCTTGAGGCAGAAGCATCTATTTTATTGCTCCATGAGGCAGGTAAATTCAATTCATAAAAACCAAAAAATGACCCAGCGAAGAATATAAATATGACAAAAAACAAAAGGTTTAACCAGATATTTGTGGCTATAGTGTTTAGAATTTGTGCATCTAAAGAATTAAACAAATGAAAAGGAAGTGACAGTAAAACATAGATAAGCACTATAAAAAAACCATACCATAGTGCATTGGCTATTCCTTTTCTTTTATTAGCTGAACTTTTAGTAAAAAAAGATACTGTTAATGGAATCATGGGAAAAACACATGGCGTAAGAAGTGCAATAAAACCGCCGAGCATGCCTAATAAAAATATCTTCCACCAACCATTCACTCCCTCAGAGTCTTTATTTGTAATAAATGAACCCAAACGATCTTTGGATTTAAGGTCCAAAAGTAAAGCTGTTGTTTTTTCTTGATCTGAATTATTTATAGCAGCTGCTTGTGCTGTAACTTCTTTTCCGGTTTCCAAAGCAACTGTAAAGCGAATTATATTTGGAATACAAACTTCTTTACAAACCTGATAATCTATTGAAAATGAAATTTCTGAAAGCCCTTTGTCCTTAATTTCTAGGCGTTGTTTAAAGGTTACACTGTCTTTAAAAAAAATCTCTGTGACATTAAAAACATCAGAATATTCACTATGTGTCTGACTTTCTTCAGTATTACCCAACAACAAAAAGGAATTCTTCTGATTTTCAAAATTAAAAATAGCTGGTTGAGACCCGCCTTCTGGTGAATATTGAGAATACAAATGCCAGTCTTTTTCAATAGTCCCAATTAATGAAATTATATATATACTGTCATTTTTTTTGGTCACAGATGGCGTCCATTGTACAGGATCCTCAGTAGCAGACATTGGAAAAGAAAAATCTTGACCAAATACCATTCCTTTAGGGCTAATGAACAAAAAAGCAAAAAGAATAATTATTTTCCTCATAAAATATTGAAATATAATGATTTATCTGTATTTAATTTAGAAACAAACCGTCTGTCTGCCCTATATCCTACGACCCATATAATTTGATCTTTTGCGTCTGTTAACAACCAAATAGAAGCTTTTGAAATTACATTTATTTTTTCATCTCTTAAAAACTTGGAAACCCTCTTTTTCCCTATCATCCCATTGGGGTAAAAGACATCGCCTTCTTTTGGGTGTCTGAGTTGTAATGGATATGATAGCGTATCTTCATCAACAATAATAAATTTGTGATGGTCTGCAGGAGAAACTTCCTTGATTTTTGATACACTCAATTGAATGGGATATTCAATAACATATTCTCCTGGGAAAATCAACACCGATTCTTCTGCTATTTGCGAGGCTTCAATGGGCGTTAAAATGAGTACACTTCTATCTTTTAGTAATAGATGGCTAACAGACAATAGTTTTTTTCCATTTTCAAGCTGACACAGTTCAAGAACTGCATTAGCGTCATTGAAACCATAGGGAGAAAACAACCCATAAATGACGGATAAAACAGATGGAGTAGCAAGCAATAATTCTATAGGAATATGAATTTCGTTGGCTTCTAAAGACCAAAGGTCTTTTTTAAGTTGTTCCAAATACAAAGAAGCCAGTTGTGAAGTCTCTTTTAAATGCAGCTGAGTTTGCTCCATATTTTCCAAAGCAGTAGGATGCAAATCAGCCATTAGAGGCAATACTTCATGTCTGATTTTATTTCTGAGATAAGCTGTGCTAGCATTAGTGCTGTCTTCTCGCCATGCAATCTGATTGTTGTTTGCGAATTCAAGTAAAGCTTGTTTTGCAAAAGATAGAAGCGGTCTTCTAATGTAGCCTCTTTTCTCTGGGATACCCAACAATCCATCTATACCTGTACCTCTGGATAGATTTATAAACATGGTTTCTAGGGCGTCTTCTCTATGGTGTGCAGTGAGTACAAATTGGTATTCATGCGTCTTAATGAGCTGGTCAAACCAATCATAACGAAGTGTTCTAGCCCCCATTTGAATAGAAACCTTATGTGCTTTTACATATGCATTAGTGTCAAAACTTGTTTGGAAGACTGGCACGTCTAATTCAAGACCTAAATCGGTTACAAATTGGGCATCGGCTGCGGAAGCAGCCCCGCGTAAATTGAAATTACAATGAGCCAAAGCAAATGACAGCCCACACTGA
>JAQWFV010000105.1 GCA_029238555.1 Flavobacteriaceae bacterium | reverse complement strand
ACAAATTCACTCAAAGCTGCTGAAATTCCATTGCCTTCATTTCCCAAAATAATAATTCCTGGTGTTTTAAAGGCTATTTTTTGAATGGGTGTACCCTCCATAAAAGTCCCATAAATAGGAATTTTTAGTCCTTGAATATGCGGAATAATGGACTCGTAATACACAGAAATCCTAGATAAAGACCCCATACTAGCTTGAACTACTTTGGGATTATACACATCTACTGTATCTGGACTGCACAGGATTTGCTTTATACCAAACCAATCACAGAGTCTTATTATGGTCCCAAAATTACCAGGGTCTTGAAGACCATCTAAAACCACCACCCAATCTTTGAAATTTAATTCCCCCTGTTTTGGCATTCTAAAAACCCCTAAGTATCCGTTGGGATTTTTTAAAGTACTGATCTGAGATAACTCTCTATCAGAGATTTTCTCGAAAGAATTTATAGCTGATTGTACTTGAGAGGTCAATAATAAAAAGGGAGCCAGACCATTGGCTAGTGCGTCTGCAATACCTTTTTCTCCCTCCACAATAAAAAGACCGTGCTGTGTGCGATTCTTTTTTTGATGCAGGCTTTTGATAAGTTTCAATTGGCTTTTAACAACCATACAAATAGTGTATTTTTGGGCTTATGAAAGGAGCTACCCCCCTTACTGTATTGACCACAAAAGTAAGCTTTATCTTGCTAGTGTGCACTATATACAGCTGTAGCCCCCTAAAAAATCTTTCAGAAGACCAATGGCTTCTCCGAAAGAATGAAATTATAGAAGGGACTGAAAAGCGCACAGATGAAGCGGTTTACAACCTACTTATTCAGCAGCCCAACACCTATATTTTTGGAAGCCCTTTAAAACTCAATATAAGTAATCTTAGTAAAAAAAAACCTGGCAGCGACACATGGTTGAATAGAATTGGAGAACAAGCTGTTCTAATTGATCAAAAAAGCACCAATAGATCCATAGAAAGACTCCAAGCTTATTATAAAAGTTTGGGTTACTTCAATGCTTCAGTAAAAGCTCAAATCATAGGACACCATCGCAAACAAAAAGCGACCGTTCGTTACCAAATAGACAAAGGGCGTGCATTTATAATAGACTCCATCAAAACTATTTTTTATTCTCCAGACCTAGACAGTTTATACAAAAACAATAAGGGCACCTCTTTTATTCAAAAAGGAAAGCCCTTCAATTACGAGAGGTTTGACGCAGAGAGAGATCGCATTAGTAAACTAGCCAAAGACAACGGTATTTATAATTTTCAAGAGAGTGCCGTAGGTTTTAGTATTAGTAGAGATACCATTCAAAAAAATAAAGACTCCTTACTAACTGTAGTACTCTCAGTAAGAAATCCAAAAGAAAACAATGAAACCGCTAGCGAGCGTTATCTCATCAGAAAAATAAAAAGGGTTAATCTCTACACCGACATTCCTTATAACACGCCAAAAGTAGCGCTAGACTCCATTGAGCACAACGGAATCACCATATTCTTTAAAGACAAACTTCACTATAAGCCTAAAGCCATTACAGATCCGGTTTACCTGGTTGAAGGAGCTATTTATGGAGAGTACAATAGACAACTCACCTACAGAAAAATGAGTAGCTTAAATACTTTTAAATACCCTAATATATCTATCTCTGAAATTGAAGGTGAGCCCGATTTATTGGCAGAAATATATTTGAATTCTAAGGATACATATGCTGCACAAGTAAATTTAGACGTCACCCACTCCAATATTCAACGACTCGGATTGGCCTTTAGTAGTTCACTAACGGCCAGAAATATTTTTGGTGGTGCAGAAATATTAAGCCTTTCCGGAAGAGGGTCTATAGGTGTTCTTGGAGACGCTGCCCTGAGCAGTGAAAAATACCTTTCAGAAATTGGTGTAGATGTTAATTTAAATATACCCAATCTATGGTTTCCTTTTATATCACTTAAAGGCTTGCTGTCTAAAAATAGCTTACCCCAAACCAAAATTAGTCTTGGAACCAGTTTTCAGAAAAATATAGGGCTTGACAAACAAACCTTAAATGCCACTTATGGCTTTAATTGGGCCCCAAACGACTTTCTTAAATTTAATGCCAGTCTTATAGAAGTTCAATATGTACAAAACCTAAACCCAGAACGTTTCTTTAGTGTGTACGGCACCACATACAACAGGTTAAATACTTTGGCGCAAGACTATACGCAAGACCCTGTCTTTGAACCCTTTTTTGACCCAACAATAACGAATAATGGGGAACTCACCATACCACAAGGTGCCGAAAATTTCATTGAAACCTTTTTGAACACCCAAGACAACAGCTCGGAACAATACAAAGAAATTCAAAGAATTGAAGAACGAAAAAACAGGCTCATAGAAAATAACCTCATCTCTAGTAGCCAACTAACCCTTATTAAAAACAATAAAAAAGAAATCACGGATCCTGATTTTTATCAGTTTAGGGCCAAAATAGAAAGCGCTGGAAACTTACTGAGTTTACTATCTAATGTAATGCCCATAGAAGAAAATGAATCGGGAACCAAATTAATAGCAGGAGTGCCTTATGCCCAATATATTAAAACTGAACTAGACTTTATTAAGCATTGGCGCGTTGGAAGAGATCAAGTATTGGCGTTTAGAAGTTTTGGAGGGATTGCCATACCCTACGGGAATGCGAGTACCATTCCTTTTGCAAGATCTTATTTTGCAGGTGGCTCAAACGATAATAGGGCATGGAATGCCTATGCATTAGGCCCAGGAAGCACCAATAACCTCAATGATTTTAACGAAGCAAACTTTAAATTGGCTTTTAATTTAGAGTACAGATTCCCTTTATTAGGTGCAATTAAAGGAGCGCTATTTACAGATGCAGGAAATATATGGAATGCTTTAGATGGCGTTAATGATCCAGAGCGGTCATTCCAAGGTATTTCTTCCCTACAGCAAATAGCCATTGGAAGTGGATTTGGTGTAAGGTACGATTTTACTTATTTTGTATTTAGACTAGATGTGGGATTCAAAACCTATAATCCTAGCCTAGAAAATTCAAAACGCTGGTTTAGAGACTATAATTTTGCGAATTCCGTAATAAATATTGGTATAAATTATCCTTTTTAAGGGTAGTTTTTTACTATTTTTGTGCCTCTAATCATTTCATAGATAACACAATTACATGTCCCACAACATTAAAGCTGGCGTAGCCACAGGAGATCAAGTTCAAGAAATTTTTAACTATGCCAAGGAAAAAGGCTTTGCCTTACCGGCCGTAAATGTAACAGGCTCTAGCACCATCAACGGTGTATTAGAAACTGCTGCTTCATTAAATGCCCCCGTAATCATTCAATTTTCAAATGGAGGGGCTCAATTTAATGCAGGTAAAGGACTGTCTAACAAGAATGAACAAGCAGCCATTCAAGGTGCCATTGCTGGCGCAAAACACGTACATCAATTGGCAGAAGCATACGGAGCTACTGTAATTCTTCATACCGACCACTGTGCCAAGAAATTATTGCCATGGATAGACGGTTTATTAACCGCTAGTGAAGCACACTTCAAAGCGACTGGAAAACCATTATTTAGCTCTCATATGATTGACTTATCAGAAGAGCCTTTAGAAGAAAACATTGCTATATGTAAAGAATATCTTGCTAGAATGAGCAAAATGGATATGACTTTAGAAATAGAATTAGGTATTACAGGAGGAGAAGAAGACGGTGTAGACAATACAGACATAGACGACTCTAAATTATATACGCAGCCAGAAGAAGTGGCCTATGCTTATGAGGAATTATCTAAAGTAAGTCCAAGATTTACAATCGCTGCAGCTTTTGGAAACGTTCACGGAGTTTACAAGCCTGGAAACGTAAAATTAACACCGAAAATTTTATTAAATTCTCAAACGTTTATTTCAGAAAAATACGGATTGGAACACAATTCAATTGATTTTGTATTTCACGGAGGATCAGGTTCTACTTTAGAGGAAATCAGAGAGTCTATTGGATACGGTGTTATTAAAATGAATATAGACACAGACCTTCAATACGCATTTTTAGAAGGAACAAGAGATTATATTCAAGACAAAAAAGACTATATCCAAGGACAAATTGGGAACCCAGACGGCGCAGACCAACCAAACAAAAAATACTACGACCCTAGGGTTTGGATTCGTGAGGGAGAAAAAACTTTCGTTGCGAGATTAACCAAAGCTTTTGAAGATTTGAACAACGTTCAAACCTTATAATTTTTTTAAATTCTAGCTTTTCGCTAAGTTTGTTTAAGCGAATACCTATAATAGGTATTCGCTTCATTTAAATTCATACATATGTCTGCTTGGTTTAAAAGAACAGAAAAAGGAATACAAACCGCAACGGAAGAAAAAAAAGACACGCCAAAAGGCTTGTGGTACAAATCTCCTACGGGTAAAATTGTCGAGTCTGATGATTTGGCAAAAAATTTCTATGTGAGTCCTGAAGACGACTATCACGTAAGAATAGGCAGTAAAGAGTATTTCGAGATACTCTTTGACCATAATAAGTTCACCGAATTAGATGCCAAACTCACTTCTAAAGACCCGCTAAAGTTTGAGGACACCAAGAAATACGCAGATCGCTTAAAAGCAGCTCAAAAAAAGACTGGTTTAAAGGATGCTGTGAGGACCGGTTTTGGAAAATCTAACGGAAAGGATATTGTGATTTGCTGTATGGATTTTGCTTTTATTGGGGGGTCTATGGGCTCTGTTGTAGGAGAGAAAATTGCCAGAGGCATTGACCATGCAATTAAGAAAAATACCCCTTTTTTAATGATTTCTAAATCTGGTGGAGCCAGAATGATGGAAGCGGCACTTTCTTTAATGCAATTGGCTAAGACGTCGGCCAAACTAGCCCAATTGGCAGAAGCGGGATTGCCTTATATTTCCTTATGTACAGATCCAACTACGGGAGGAACAACGGCCTCATACGCTATGTTAGGAGACATTAATATCGCTGAACCGGGAGCACTAATCGGATTTGCAGGACCAAGGGTGGTAAAAGAAGCGACTGGAAAAGATTTACCAGATGACTTTCAAACTTCTGAGTTCCTATTGGAACACGGATTTCTAGACTTTATTGTACATAGAAAAGCTTTAAAAAATAAAGTGAATTTATATATAGACCTCATTCAAAACAAAGCTGTAAGGGAAGCTGTATCCTAAGTGCTTCATTTAAAAAGCATTAGCATTAAATAAAAAATTGAAAAAGAAAGTTAATTTCATTTAGTTTTTCTATATTTGCGCCCTGATTGAAAATCAATCAAATACATCAAAATCATTTAAAACAATATTGGAATGTATTTAACCAAAGAAGTTAAAGCCGAGATTTTTACAAAACACGGCAAATCAGCCACTGACACTGGTAATTCAGAAGGGCAAATCGCCTTATTCACCCACAGAATTAATCACCTTACGGAGCATTTAAAAAAGAACCGTAAAGATTACAATACAGAGCGTTCTTTAGTTCGTTTGGTAGGTAAAAGAAGGAGTTTATTAGACTACCTGATTAAAGTAGACGTCTTGAGATATCGTGCGATAATCAAAGAGCTTAATATTCGTAAATAATTTAAAAGGGAAGCTAAGGCTTCCCTTTTTTACTTTAAAGACCGGACTTTTTAAACCGGAAAATATCAAAAAGCTGATACCTAGTTTTTCATTGGTCACACAACACACAACAACACAACCTGGCCGTCCAGCAGGCGGAGACCATTGTTTAACTTCCCACAGCGAGTGGGAGTAATTAAATTGTATGATTCCAAAAGTATTTAAAGAGGTCATAGACCTAGGTGACGGTAGAGAAATCTCTATTGAAACTGGAAAATTAGCCAAGCAAGCCCATGGTTCTGTTGTGGTTCAGTCCGGTAAATGTATGTTGCTTTGTACGGTAGTTTCTAACTATAAGCAAAGTGATGTAGACTTTTTACCTTTAACGGTAGATTACCGTGAAAAATTTGCGGCCTCCGGAAGGTACCCAGGCGGTTTCTTCAAAAGAGAAGCCAGACCAAGTGATGGTGAGGTACTTACCATGAGATTGGTAGACAGGGTTTTACGTCCTTTGTTTCCAAAGGATTACCATGCAGAAACACAGGTAATGATCCAATTAATGTCTCATGATGAAGACGTTATGCCAGATGCAATGGCAGGATTGGCTGCTTCTGCAGCTATTCAATTGTCTGACTTTCCTTTCGAATGTGCTATCTCTGAAGTAAGGGTAGGACGTATAGACGGAAAATTCATCCTTAACCCAACCAGAGCTCAGTTAGAAGTTTCTGACATTGATATGGTTATTGGTGCTTCTGCAGATTCAGTGATGATGGTAGAAGGAGAAATGCTAGAAATTAGTGAAGAAGAAATGGTAGAAGCCATTAAATTCGCCCATGACGCCATTAAGGTTCAGTGTGCTGCTCAAATTAGATTGGCAGAGGCATTTGGAAAAAAAGAAGTACGTGAGTATGCGTCAGAAAGAGAAGATGAGGCTTTAGCAGCTAAGATTCATGACATGGCTTACGACAAAGTATATGCGATTGCACAAGCAGGTTCTGCCAAACAGGAGAGATCTGCTGCTTTCAGCGCTATTAAAGAAGAAATTAAAGCAAGTTTTTCTGAAGAAGAATTGGCGGATTTTGGAGACTTAGTGTCTAGATACTATTACAAAACAGAGAAAAACGCTGTAAGAGACCTTACCTTAAATGAAGGCCTGAGATTAGACGGTCGTAAGACTGATGAGATCAGACCTATCTGGTGTGAAATTGACTACTTGCCCTCTACGCACGGTTCTTCTATTTTTACAAGAGGGGAAACGCAAGCTTTGGCTACTGTAACTTTAGGAACCTCTAGAGAAGCTAACAAAATAGACATGCCCTCTTTTGAAGGAGAAGAAAGATTCTACCTTCATTACAATTTCCCTCCTTTCTCAACTGGAGAAGCAAGACCTATTAGAGGAACTTCAAGAAGAGAGGTAGGACACGGAAACTTAGCACAACGTGCTCTCAAAAACCAAATTCCAGCAGACTGTCCTTACACAGTAAGGGTGGTAAGTGAAGTATTAGAATCTAACGGTTCTTCTTCTATGGCAACTGTTTGTGCGGGTACTATGGCGCTCATGGATGCTGGGGTTCAGATGATCAAACCAGTATCTGGAATTGCTATGGGACTTATCTCAGATGCTGATTCAGGAAAATACGCAGTATTATCAGATATCTTAGGAGATGAAGATCACTTGGGAGACATGGACTTTAAAGTAACCGGAACAGCAGACGGTATTACCGCTTGTCAGATGGACATTAAAGTGAAAGGTTTGTCTTACGAAATCTTAGTGAACGCCCTTAAACAAGCTTCTGCAGGTAGGTTACACATTTTGTCTAAATTGGTAGAAACGATTGCTACCCCTAAGGCAGAAGTAAAATCTTACGCGCCTAAGATGATCACTGCTAGAATTCCTAACGAATACATTGGTGCCTTTATTGGACCAGGAGGAAAAGTGATTCAAGAGCTACAGAAAACAACCAAAACTACTATTGTAGTGACGGAAGATCCTGTGACAGAAGAAGGAATCATTGAGATTTTAGGAACTGAGCCAGAAGGTATTGAAGCGGTATTGGCTAAGATAGACTCGTTGACATTTAAACCTGTAGTGGGTGATTCTTACAAAGTGAGGGTTATTAAAATGTTAGACTTTGGCGCTGTAGTAGAATACTTAGACGCTCCAGGAAACGAAGTATTGTTACACGTGTCTGAATTGGCATGGGAACGCACTGAAAATGTGTCTGACGTGGTAAACATGGGCGATGAATTTGAAGTAAAATACTTTGGTCAGGACCCTAGAACTAGAAAAGAGAAAGTGTCTAGAAAAGCTTTATTAGAAAAGCCTGAAGGATATGTTGCCAGACCGCCAAGAGCAGAAGGTGACCGTAAAAACGATCGCAGAAACGATCGTGATAGAAAACCGAGAAGAGACTAAGCGCTCTTTACACTTACATTTAATAGCCAGACCTTCGGTCTGGCTATTTTTTTTATAATACTGCCTTTTTTATGTAACCTTTTAAAGATTTGAACGTATAATCTAATGCGACCCATAACAAATCATTAGGTAGCCCCAATTAATTCAGAAGACATTCATGAGACAGCTTAAGATTACCAAGCAGGTGACCAATAGAGAAACCGCTTCTTTAGACAAGTATTTACAAGAAATTGGTAAGGTAGACCTTATTACCGCAGATGAAGAAGTAGAGTTGGCACAGCGAATCAAAGCGGGTGACCAGGCAGCACTTGAAAAACTAACTAAAGCCAACCTCCGTTTTGTGGTCTCTGTAGCCAAGCAATACCAAAACCAAGGATTGACCCTTCCAGATTTAATTAACGAAGGCAACTTAGGATTAATTAAAGCAGCCCAGCGTTTTGACGAAACCCGTGGTTTTAAATTCATCTCTTATGCAGTATGGTGGATCCGTCAATCCATCCTTCAAGCCTTGGCAGAGCAGTCTAGAATTGTGAGATTGCCTTTAAACAAAATTGGTTCGATCAATAAGATCAATAAGACTTTTGCTTTTCTAGAGCAGGCACACGAAAGACAGCCGTCTCCTGAGGAAATTGCAAAAGAATTGGACATGACAGTAGAAGACGTGAAACAGTCCCTTAAAAATTCTGGACGTCACGTATCTATGGACGCGCCATTAATTGACGGGGAAGATTCCAACCTTTACGACGTATTGAGGTCTGGAGAATCTCCAAACCCAGACAGAGAACTCTTGCATGAATCGCTCAGAACTGAGATTGAAAGAGCTTTAGAGACGCTAACACCAAGAGAGGCAGACGTGATCCGTTTATACTTTGGTTTAGCAGGGCAGCACTCTATGACTTTAGAAGAAATTGGTGAGACTTTTGACCTTACTAGAGAACGTGTGAGACAAATTAAAGAGAAAGCCATTAGGCGATTAAAGCACACCTCTCGATCTAAAATTTTAAAAACTTACTTAGGATAAACCCTATAGCCCAGTGCCCTGCACTGGGCTTTTTTAATACCATTATATGCCTTTTCACGTCGTTTTAGTGCATCCTGAAATACCCAACAATACAGGAAATATCGGTAGACTGTGTCTTGGGACAGGCAGTGAACTTCACCTGATCAAACCCCTTGGTTTCTCCTTAGAAGACAAGCAATTAAAAAGATCTGGCTTAGACTATTGGCCCAAACTGAAAGTACATATTCACGAAGATTTTGCCGCTTTTAGAACAGCCCATCCTAAAGCAAAAATGGCCTTCTACTCCAGTAAAGGCACTCAAAATTATTGGGACCTCGAGACACAGGAAGACCACTATTTTGTCTTTGGCTGTGAATCCAAGGGCCTGCCAGAATCTATTGTAGAAACGCAGCAGCAATCCCTCTATAAAATTCCTTTAGCCACGGATAGCATCAGGAGTTTCAATTTAGCCAATGCGGTAAGTATTGTGCTATTCGAAGGAAAGCGACAACAATTTTTTAAACAAAAGTAAACCACTCAATTTTTCTTATTTTTACACTTTATTTCATCCTTTAAAACCGGCCTAAGCCTTAAAACATGTCAGAAAAAAAAATAGCCCCTTCCTTACTCGCTGCAGATTTCGCGAACCTTCAAAGAGACATAGAAATGGTCAATGCTTCTAAAGCAGACTGGTTTCATATAGACGTCATGGATGGTGTTTTTGTTCCTAATATCTCTTTTGGAATGCCGGTTATTGAGGCCATTGGAAGGCATGCAAAAAAAACCTTGGACGTTCATTTAATGATTGTAGATCCAGACCGTTATATCAATGACTTTGCTGCCCTAGGTACAGATATTCTCACGGTGCATTACGAGGCTTGCACCCATTTACACAGAACTTTACAAGCTATAAAAGCCGCAGGCATGAAGGCTGGCGTGGCTTTAAACCCGCACACCAATGTAGCCTTGTTAAAAGATTGTATTCAAGACATAGATTTGGTTTGTATTATGAGTGTAAACCCAGGCTTTGGCGGGCAATCTTTTATTGAAAACACTTTTGAGAAGGTCCGTGAGTTAAAAGCATTAATTCAATCCAAAAATGCCCATACCCTCATTGAAATAGACGGCGGTGTAACTTCAAAAAATGCTTCAGAATTAGTGGCTGCTGGTGCAGATGTCCTGGTGGCTGGTAGCTTTGTATTTAAGAGTGACCACCCCATAGACACCATTGAGCAACTCAAGAATCAAGTGAACTAAATGAGTGGTCATTCCTCCATAAAAACAACGACAAATACTGGGGCTTTAAATACCGAGAACCACCCTCTAGACCTTATTATTATTGGCGCAGGGCCCATTGGAATATCTTGTGCCATTCAAGCCAAAAAAAAAGGCCTGAATTACTTGGTGATAGAGAAAGGCTGTATGACCAATTCTCTCTACAACTACCCATTAGACATGCAGTTTTTTTCTTCCTCTGAAAAATTAGAGCTAGAAGATATTCCGTTTAATTCTATTGAAGCAAAACCCAGAAGAAAAGAGGCTTTAGAGTACTACAGAAGAATTGCTGATCACTTTGAATTGAATATACAGCTTTTTGAAGCCGTATTAGACATTCAATCAAAGTCGCAAAACACAGCAAAACAAACCCTAGAATTAGACCGCCAAAAAGAGGCTAGTCTTTTCCAAATAAACAGCTCAAAAGGAAGGTATTTTACAAAAAATGTGACCATTGCAACTGGTTTTTTTGATTTGGCTGCAAGCCTTAAGGTTCCTGGGGAGGAATTGCCAAAAGTGAGCCATTACTTTAAGGAGGCCCATTACTATTCTGGACAAAAACTGGCGGTCATTGGTGCGAGTAACTCCGCCATAGATGCTGCATTGGCCTGCTATAGAAAAGGTGCTCATGTTAGTTTAATTATCAGAGGTGAAGCGGTTGGTCCCAGGGTAAAATATTGGGTGCGACCAGACATCATGAACCGAATAGAAGAAGGTAGTATTACTGCCTATTACCATTCATCTGTAACAGAAATTGGCGCAAACAGCCTGTCTTTCACCCAAGATAATGTCACTAAAACTATTGAAAATGACTTTGTACTTGCCTTAACAGGCTATAGACCCAATCTGCCTTTCCTTACCCAATTAGGCATTACATTAGAAGGCACCGCTAAGATTCCTTCTCACCATCCAAAGACTATGGAAACCAATGTGCCTGGTGTATATTTGGCAGGCGTAATATGTGGTGGATTAGAAACACATAAATGGTTTATTGAAAACTCCAGAGCACACGGAAATTTAATTGCGGAACACATTCTTTCCAAGGCATAAATAGCTTAAAGTATTTCTTGAAAAATACCTCGTTCGGGAGCAATTTATATTTTCTTTATTTCAATATTAATTATTGTACATTAGAGATTACCTAACCCCACCCTAAAATGAAGACTTCAAAATACGCTTGGCCTGTATTGCTTTTAACCATCAGCGGCATCGGCTTTAGCCAAGAGCAACCCACCATGCTTTTCTTTACAGAAAATGCTCCCTTCTACAATCCAGCATTTACAGGTACTTATGGGCAAGTGGCTACTGTAAATAACAGAACCCAATGGGCTGGAGTTACAGACGCGCCTGTACTGCAATCATTTTCTTATCAGAGAGATTTTAAGAATAAAGCAGCTTGGGGGGTGAGTTTTCAAAATGACAAAGTTTTTATAGAAAAGCAAGGAGTATTGGCCATTGATTATAATTATAGGCTGGACCTTTCAGAAAAAAGTCAATTGTATTTAGGGCTTAAAGGAGGGGCTTATTTTAAAAGTATTGACAAAGCTAGGCTCAACAGACTCACCAACAGCAGCAACAATGCATTAGATGCTGTGAGAAATTACAGTAATCCCCTTTTAGGTGTTGGGGTGCATTTAGACACCCAATATTTCTTTTTATCTGCAGGAGTCCCTAATCTTTTAAATAGCAAACGATACAAAGAAAGCGAGGGCTTAGTCACTACAGCTACAGATAGACCCAATTTATACTTGAGTACAAGAGCAACCTTAGACCTGACTAATAGTTTGGCCTTAAAACCAGCCATCCTTTACAGGGGAGTATCTGACGCGCCAAATTTCTACAACTTACAACTCATGCTGGAATTAAAAGATAAAGTTGGTGTTGGGGTTTCAAAAATGAATAACGATTACTTTGGTGCCATGTTTATATTTAAAGGCATGAGCTTTTTGGATTTAGGCTATGCCTACGAGTTCAGTAACAGAAGTAGCAATATTGCTTTAAAAGAGAACAACCACGAGCTATTTGTGCGTTTCAAATTTTCCAACAGCTCCAAACAAGTCGCTTCCTTAGATTCAACGCAAAGTTTTTAATACCTCTTAAATTGTATTACATTTAGATTGAATGTAGAAATGACCTACAAATTTCATTGAATCTATGCGGAAAATTCTTTCACAACTAGGGCCTGGATTATTATTCGCAAGCATGTCCATTGGGACCTCTCATCTGGTATTATCTACCAAAGCAGGGGCACAATACGGATGGATCATGATTTTTCCCATCCTCTTAGCCAATGTATTGAAATATCCCTTCTTTGAATTTGGAATACGCTACACCCACACTTTCAAAAAATCACTCCTGGAGGGCTATACAGATTTGGGTAAAAAATACCTTTGGGCCTATACACTCATTACCATAGTAAGTGCCCTCACACTTTTGGCGGCATTGTATATTGTCACGGCAGGACTGTTAAAACAACTTTTTTCTTGGGCACACTTTACAGACACTACGGTAGCCTTATTCTTATTTATAGGTATTAGTGGGGTGTTAATTATAGGGCGCTATAAAGCCCTTGAAGGTGTAGTCAAAATCCTTTTAGCATTGTTAACCGTAGCTTTAATCATCACCACGGCAACAGTATTATTAAAAGGACCTATTGAAAACGCGCCCCAATTTACAAGTCAACCCATATGGAGTGAGGTTGGCCTGCTTTTTATGATTGGTCTCATGGGCTGGATGCCAACCGCAGTAGAGGCTTCTAGTTGGGTGAGTCTTTGGCGCCTAGAAAAAGACAAAAAAAATCAAAAAGACAAAAACACCTCCACAGACAATAGTCTAAAAGACACCTTGGCAGAATTTAATTTGGGGTATTTACTTACAGCCGTATTAGCGATTTTCTTTTTAGTGATCGGTTGGTTTACCCTGTATGGCTCTGGTATTGAAATGAGTGCAAACGCAAGTGTTTTTGCGGAACAACTCATTCAGATGTTTACCATCCACATTGGAGATTGGTCCTATTTCTTTATTGCCTTGGCCGCTTTTGCCACCATGTTTAGTACCTGCATGACCGCCCATGATGCCATAGCGAGGGTAGGCTTAGACACTATAAAAGTGCTGGGAAACAACAAAACCACCAAATGGCGTTATGAACACTTCATTATCCTTTTAGCCATCATTAACTTTATGGTCATTTGGCTGGCCGGAGGTCAAATGGGTTCTCTGGTCGCACTGGCTACTTTTGTATCTTTTGTATTTGCGCCAGCTGTGGGACTTCTCAACCACAAGGTGGTGACTCAAAAAAACATGCCTAAAGATGCTATGGCACCTAAATGGTTAATCCTTTTGAGCTATGTAGGAATGGTATTTTTGAGCCTATTTGCCTTGTATTATTGTTATGTGGTGCTTTTATAGCATTAAAAAACTGGTGCAGAGGTAGATACTTCTGAAGCAATTTTCTTGACCAAACCTTGCAGCACTTTTCCAGGACCTAATTCAATAAACTCAGTGGCACCGTCAGCCACCATGGATTGAACACTTTGTGTCCATTTTACTGGAGCAGTCAGCTGAGAGATTAAATGAGCCTTTATTTCCGCTGGATCTGTTACCGCTGCAGCAGTAACATTTTGATAAATAGGACAAAGAGGTGCGTTAAAAGTAGTTGCCTCAATAGCAGCTGCTAAGGCTGTTCTGGCAGGCTCCATGAGTGGGGAATGAAAAGCGCCTCCCACTGGAAGCAACAAAGCCCTTTTGGCACCAGCCTCTTTGAGAGATTCACAGGCTTTTTCTACCGCTTCTACAGCACCTGAGATAACCAATTGTCCGGGACAATTATAATTTGCTGCTACAACAACACCTGGGGTTTTTTCACAGATTTCCTCCACCAAATGATCTTCTAATCCAAGTACGGCAGCCATGGTCCCAGCGGTTTTATCACAGGCATCTTGCATCGCTAACGCTCGCTGATGCACCAAACGCAATCCATCTTCAAAATTCAACACTCCATTAGCTACTAAAGCAGAAAATTCTCCCAACGAATGACCTGCAACCATCTGTGGCTTAAAATCAGTTCCTAAGGCTTTTGCCATAGCCACAGAGTGAATGAAAATAGCCGGTTGCGTGATTTGTGTTTGCTTTAAGTCTTCTGCACTACCTTCAAACATGGTGGTAGTAATTTCAAAACCCAAAATGCCGTTGGCAGTTTCCATCATTTCTTTTACGCTGGGAAATTGATCGTACAAATCTTTTCCCATTCCAGAAAATTGAGCCCCTTGGCCCGGAAATACATATGCTTTCATATTGTTAAATTTTATCCCATGGTTTATACCATTGGGCGTATGTAATATAATTGTTTGCTATTCTTTCAATTTCACCACTGGCCAATTCAGAGGGCACTTTCTTTATGAATTTTGCTGGTGTGCCTGCATATATAGACCCTGGAGGTACTATAGTCCCTTTGGTAAGTACGGCTCCAGCGGCAATAATACTCCCAGTTCCAATCACACAATCATCCATAACTATACTTCCCATTCCTATTAGAACGTTGTCTTCAATGGTACATCCATGGGCAATAGCATTATGGCCTATGGAAACATTGTTTCCTATTTGGGTGGGGCTTTTTTGGTAAGTGCAATGAATGACTGCACCATCTTGTATGTTTACACGATTGCCCATACGAATAAAGTGAACGTCTCCTCTGAGTACCGCACCATACCATACACTGCAAGAATCTCCCATGCTAACTTGACCAATTACAGTAGCATTTTCTGCCAAAAAACAATCTTTACCAAAACTTGGTGTGTGTCCATTTAAAGTCTTTACAAGGGCCATTTGAATCGTATTAGAGATCAAATATAAGGGGTTCCCCAATAAATGAGGTCATTTTTTTTTAACTATTCCTAGATTTCCTTTGTACTTTTGTGAAAAATTATTTGCCATGTCTAAAGAGTATCACATCACGATTATTCCTACTAATAATCCAAACATTATGAAGTTTGAAACCAATCATTTTATCTCTCCAGATAAAAATTATGAGTTTCAAAATATAGACCAAGCAAAAGAATCTCCATTAGCCCAACAGTTATTTCATTTGCCCTTTGTGAAAACGGTCTATGTCTCTAGTAATTTTATCGGTATTGAAAAATACGATATAGTTGGTTGGGAAGATATAAAGGACAGTCTTGCACAGCAATTGGTGGAATACTTAAATACAGGCGCTCCAGTAGTTACCCTGGATCCAAACAAAGTGCCTCAGGCAGTGACTATTTATGCAGAAAGCACCCCAAATCCTTCTGTGATGAAGTATGTAGCTAATAAACTTATTGTTCCTGCTTTATTCGAATTCAAAAACATAGATGAGGCCAAGGATGCGCCATTGGCCAAAGAATTGTTTCTCATGCCTTTTGTGAAGGAAGTTTTTATGGATCAAAACTATATTTCTGTGACCAAATACGATGTAGCAGAATGGGAAGAAATTAACCATGAACTCAGGGAGAAAATAAGAAACTTTTTAATGACAGGTCAAGAGACTGTTGGTGCAAATACTGTTCAAAAGGAAAAAGAAAAGGCACCTACCACCCTATTACACACAGAAAACCTAGACGACACTAGTAAACAAATTGTAGATATTTTAGAGGAATATGTAAAACCTGCAGTAGCCAGTGATGGTGGGAACATCATGTTCGATTCCTATGACGAGGAAAGTAAAACAGTAAATGTGATTTTACAAGGAGCTTGTTCTGGTTGTCCTTCCAGTACTTTCACCTTAAAAAATGGCATTGAAAATATGCTCAAGAATATGATGGGAGACAAAATTGCACAGGTAATTGCCATTAATGGATAAAAAATAACCCTATGAATCAGATTGAAGAATACGTAGAAGTAAAACAATATGTAAAGTTATTGGAAGAGGCCTATGCTATGGCTTTGGACATGTTGCCCAATTTAATTAAGGCTGGGCTTATATTTTTTATTGGTCTTTGGGCTGTGCGTTTCATCAATAGAATGGTGCACCGATTTTTTGAGAGAAAAGATTACGATTTAACCTTAGAAAGTTTTTTACAAAGCTTTATAAACATCTCCTTAAAAGGTATTTTATTTGTTTTAGTTATTACACAATTAGGGGTGAAATCTTCTTCATTGGTAGCAGTTGTTGGAGCCGCAGGTTTGGCCATAGGGCTTGCACTTCAGGGTTCCTTGGCTAATTTTGCTGGGGGCGTTCTCATTTTAATCTTTAAGCCCTTTAAAGTAGGTGACTGGATTGAAGCCCAAGGGGTATCTGGTACGGTAAAAGATATTTCTATATTCACCACCAAAATAAACACCTTTGGCAATCAGGCAGCCATTATCCCAAATGGAAATCTCTCCAACCACACCATTATAAATTATAATATTGAAGAGATCAGAAGAGATAAGATTACGGTAGGTATTTCATACGATTCAAATATCAAAGACGCTAAAGATATTTTACTTCGTATTTGTGCTTTACACGAGGGGATATTGAAAGATCCTGAACCTGTTGTTTATGTGGGTAATTTAGCAGACAGCGCCGTAGAATTAAGTTTGCGATTTTGGGCCAAAAATGAAGACTTTTGGGACGCACATTTCCATGTAATGGAAACTTTAAAAATTGAATTTGACGCTGCTGGAATTGAAATTCCATTCCCTCAAAGGGTCATTCACACCGCCGGAAATAAATAATTGACCTGATTACTGCTTTTTCTTTGGAATAGGCCCCATAAAATCTTTGAGATAGTAGGGTTCAAAATAAGCCATGTCTTCAAAGTCCTTAGCAACATATTTTTGATAAGAAAGACCAGCCATTTCTTTAGCAGAAGGAAGTGTATCTAATACAGAAATATTGGACTGATGGTGCACTTCAAAAGCTTTTTGTGCACCACTTCCAATGAAATATACTTTGCTATAAGAAGCCATCCATTCAGAAAGGGAATTTTCCTCTAAAATTTTTGCCTCGGTAGGGTGCAATTCCTTCCCCTTATGATCGTATGCACTTATATAAACTTCCATTCTTCTAGCATCTAACATGGGAAGAACAACTTCTCCAGCTTTAAGCTGGCACTGAAGCGATAAACTTTTTAGGGTAGGTATGGCTATTAAAGGGATATTTAAAGCATAACAAAGCCCCTTTGCTGCAGAAACACCTATACGAAGTCCCGTGTAAGATCCTGGGCCTTTACTCACCGCTATGGCCTTTAAATCGGAAAGACTCACAGCTGCCTCTAGAAGTACTTCTTGAATAAATACATGTAATTGCTCCGCATGAGAGTAATTTAATTCCGCAATCTCTTTAAAAGCAATCACCAACCCCTCATGTGCTATAGACACAGAGCAATTGGTGGTTGCTGTTTCAATATTTAGGATCATTCCCTAGCTTTTAATTTATCGCCAAAGGTATTCCAAAATAAAATTCTAAGACCTTTAGCCTAAAAATATAATTGTATTTAGCTGAAATAAGGCTCGCTTGAGCGTTGTCTACCCTGGATTGGGCTTGAGAAAAATTAAAGGCATCTAAGAGTCCCACATCAAAACGCTCTTTGGTATACTGAAAAGCCAATTTTCTAGCCTCTAAGGTTTTTTGAGCCGCCTCGAAAGACTTTAGTGTACCATTCACATCTGCATAAGCCTGATTGATATTAGACTCTAAGGTCAATTTATCCTGAGCAAATTGTAATTCAGATTTCATTAGATTTATCTTAGATCTCTTAATGTTGTTTCTTACAGAGAAACCATTAAATACCGGGATATTAACAGAAACACCGTAGGAGATTCCGTCATTAATCCACAACTGATCTTTAAATGCCACTAAATCTCCTGTAAACGGATTAATGTTCTGATCTGAATATCTGGTATTGTAGTTAAAAAAACCATTTAAAGTAGGGTACCTAGCTCCTTTTGATATTTGCAAGTCTTTATTGGCAATTTCCACATTGGTCCTGGAGAGCTTAATATCATTTCTAAAGGTCAACGCTTTTTCAAAAATATCCTTAGGCGTTTGATCCAAAACACTGCTGTTGGGAAGTAAAAATTCTTCTTCTGCTATGTCAAAATTCACATAATCTGTTATTTGTAATAATTGCGCCAAAGCGATTCTAGCAATAATAACATTGTTTTGTGCAATGACCAACTGCTGCTCTTGAGCAGCCACTGTAGCCTCTATTTCCAGAACATCTCCCTGCGGAACAACCCCAGAAGCACTCAGTGCTTTTGTACGCTCTAAATCTTTCATAGAAACCTCCAGCTGTGCTTGGGCTACTTTAGTAGATTCTTTTCCAGACAACACTTGTAAATAAGAATTGGCAACCGCAAGACGAATGTCGTCTTTTAAATTCTCCAATCTGAACTCACTCGCCAAACTAGATAATTTGGCTCTATTGATTCTGTGTATGTTTCTTAAACCATCAAATAAAGTGACCCCAGAACCTATATTCCCTGAAGCAGAAAAAATAGTACTTGTCACTAAGGTATTGGTCGTTGGGTCTAGGGCCAAACCAGTATTTCCAGAACTGTTAATTGAGGTGTTAAAGCTCGGTAATAAGGCGCCAATTGCGTCAGAATTGGCAATTAAGGCACTTTCGTAATCCAACTCAAACTGGGCAATACTCAAGTTATTTTCCTCAGCGTACAACACACATTCCTCCAGTGTCCAAGCCCTTTTTTGAGCTGTCCCCATAGCAGACACAAGTCCCAAGGCTATTAATGCTAATTTTAATTTCATAAGATATATTTTAAAAGAAGGTATTCCCTCTATTGATAATTATGCTTCCTCTTCTTCATCATTGCCTTTTTTAATAGGCTCCGTTTTATTCCAAATCTTAATATTGTCTTCTTCGGTAACACCTGAAAGCAACTCTACATTAATCCCATCTGAAATACCAATTTCTACGTCCCTTCTTTCGAACTCTTGTTCTCCAACAGAAACCTCAACAAAAGGTTTGTCTGTATCCCTGTCGAACTGCAATAAAGCCTCCGCAATCACTAAAATATTTTCCTTACGCTCTAAAATCAATGAGGCATTTGCACTGTAACCAGCTCTGATTAAAAAGTCTTCTTCTACTTTTACATCTCCTTCAATTTTAAATTGTACCGTTCCTGCTTCTTCTACTCCTTTTGGTGCAATAAATTTAAGTCTGGCTTCGAAAGTTTTGTCTTCAATAGCTCCCAAACTAATTTCTAATGGCATTCCAACCGCCAGTTTACCCACTTCTCCTTCGTCTACTTTACCTTCAAAAATCATAATGCTCAAATCAGCAATGGTTGCAATGGTTGTACCATCGTTAAAACCACCTGGTTGAATTACCTGGTCTCCCTCTTTAACAGGAATCTCTAAAATAGTTCCCGAAACAGTAGCCCTAACATTTGTGTTCGCTGTAGCTGAACCCCCAGCAGATCCCAATTTAATAATTTCGTAATCTGCTTTCGCGTTTTCTAATTCAAGCGTCGCTTGGTCCATTCTCAATTTCTGAGTATTGAAATCTTGCGAAGAGATTACACCCTTTTCAAAAAGTGCTTTGTTTCTGTTGAACTCAATAGTGGTATTGTCCAAAGAAATTCTAGAATTTTTAACACGTCCTTGAGCAGAATTTAATGATTGCTCATTAGGAACTACTTTCACTTTTGCAATAAGGTCACCTGCCTTTACCTTGGTACCTTCTTCTAAATAAATGACATCTATAATTCCAGAAATTTGAGGTTTAATTGCTACCTCATCTTCAGGTACCACCTTACCAGTTGCTACGGTCTTTTTTTCAATGCTTGAAATAAAAGCAGTAGTTGTATCATAAGTAATAGAAGACTTGCTGTTAGATTTTACAAAAAAAGCAGCTGCCCAAAGTGCCCCTAAACACAAGGCTCCAATTAATCCGTATTTTAAAAATTTATTCATCTTGTTGTATTTAATTTTTATCTGGTTTATGTTTATTTATTCTTCACGTAGTGCGTCTATAGGCTTAATACTTACAGCCCTTTGGGCTGGAATTAAACCTATGAGTGTTCCCAGTACAATCATGAGCCCCATAGCACCTAATACATAGGGTATGGGCACTGTTGGATTGGCATATGGAAAGTCTCCATCTTTGGTTAAAATATTTACTATATTCAGTACAAAAGCCCCTAATATAATTCCAAGTACTCCAGCAATCGTTGTTAAAAAGACCGACTCTAAAATAATTTGAGACTTTACCTCTTTAGGTGTTGCTCCTAAAGCCCTTCTAACGCCCAACTCCTTGGTGCGCTCTTTTACGGCAATTAACAAGATATTTCCAATACCTATAACCCCGGCAAGAATAGTGGCAATACCAACTACTAAAGATAGAAAGGTCATTCCCTTGGCAAATCCCATAATTTTATTGAAAACTTCTCCTAGGTTGAATGCGCCAAAAGCCCTTTCATCCTTAGGATCTACCTTGTGAATATTCTTTAGTGTACCCTTGACATCTTTCTCTACTTGAACCACATCTGCGTCGTCATAGGCAGCGATGGTTAGCCAACCTACATTGTCTGCTGTATTGTACAATTTTTTAAAGGTAGAAAAGGGAATAAACACATCACTGTCACTTTCAAAGCCTCCTCCAGGGGTGTATTTGTGCACACCCACTACTTGAAAATAAATATTATCCAGCCTAATGTAAGCGCCTATTGGATTCTCTCCTTCTTCAAACAATTCTCTTTCTGTACGTTCTCCAATCACACAAACTTTTCTATTTTGGGCAATATCCTCATCGTTTATAAAACGTCCACCGTCATAGATTTTTTTAGTGGCAATCTTAGTGTAAATTGGAAAGTCTCCGTAAATAGCATAATCCCCCGATTTTAAGCCCCTCACCACCTTTGCAGGAGCGTCTCCAAAGACCCCTTTAGCGTTTCTAGGTGCAATGTATTGAATCTCTGGTATTCTATTCTGAAGCACAGTTACATCCTGTATCTTTAACTGCAAACGCCTGCCTGTTTTATAACCGGCATAAGGCATTGAAGTGCTTTGAGCCCAAGTAAACATTGAGTTCATGGCCACCGTTTCAAAAGCACGTTCAAAACCATTGTCCAATCCCTTAGCAGCACCTGCCATGGCGATGTAAACAAAAATCCCCCACAGCACGCCAATCACAGTAATGATTGTCCTAGTCTTGTTCTTTTTAATAGAACCAAAAATCTCTTGCCAAGTATTTAAATCAAATATAAATCTCATACTACTCGTCTCTTAAGGCTACAATTGGTTTAATATCTGCAGCGCGTTTGGCAGGAATATAACCTGCAATTCCTCCAAAAATGATTAACATAATGGTAGAAGCAATGGCAATTCCCATATCTATATATGGATCGGTAATAAAATAATCCTTAAGGGTGTCTCCCAATCCTGTGAGAATACCAACACCAATCATCATTCCAATAAAACCTGAAATAGTGGTAATAAATATAGACTCTAACAAAATTGTTCCTATTACAGATCTAGGCGTAGCGCCCAATGCTTTTCTAATTCCTATTTCCTTGGTGCGTTCTTTCACAACAAATACCATAATATTACTAATTCCAATAATACCAGCGATCAGCGTTCCAATACAGAAGAATGAAATAATGATCTGAAGCACCCCTGCAAATTGTTGGTTTTGTTTCAGTTGGTCAGTAACATTTCTAATGTACATTCCATTAGGGTCTTTTGGACTGATGTACTTTTTCTCTCTAAAATAGGTGTTCAAACTTTTTTCTAGAGCCATAGCACCTTCGTAGCCTATCGCTGGTTTAAAACCAACAATAATTTGATCTACCTTGTCAGTGGCTTTATCTAAACGCTGTCTTGTGGTGTAAGACATATAAATAATGCGTTCTTCTCTGTCGCCTCCGTCGTCCTGAAAAACACCTACAACCCTGTAAGAACTACCTCCTAAGTCAATAAATTCGCCCAGTGCTGGTTTACTTTTAAAAAGGTCTTTCTTTACCAAACGACCAATGACAATATTTTTAGTTTTATTGTCAATATCGGATTGATTAATAAAACGCCCTTCCATTAGAATCACTTTCTCCGCTTCTTGAATAGATGGGGCTGCTGCTCTAATAGAATAATTATCAGATTCTTCTCCGTATTTAGCCAATGCACCTCTACTTATTTGAGGAGTTACATAATCTAAAAACATGGCGAAATTTTCTTTAATGTCTTTTAAATCTGAATTATCAAACTCAATGCGCCTATTGGCTTTGTAGCCTAAATAAGGTTCTGATGTCCTTCCTGGAAACATGTAGAGCACATTGGTTGTGTCATTGCCAAAAAACTCATTAAAAGTATTCTTTAATCCATTTCCAAAACCGTACAGTACCACGAATATTAAAATACCCAATGCTACTGTAAACCCTGACAAGAACGTTCTTAATTTGTTCTTCTGAATGGTTTCAAAAATCTCTTTCCAATTGTCTCTATTAAACATACTGAGCCGCCCTTACTTGCTTAACCTTTTTGTCTTCTACAATGACTCCATCTTTTAAATGCACAATACGCTTACACATATCTGCAATATCTGGTTCATGGGTCACTACTAAAATGGTATTTCCAGCATCATTAATTTTCTGAATAAGGTCCATTACTTCGTAAGAAGTTTTTGAATCCAATGCACCAGTGGGCTCATCTGCCAATAATACTTTTGGCTCTGCAGCCATAGCCCTTGCAATAGCTACACGTTGCTTTTGACCTCCAGATAGCTCACTAGGCAAATGAGTGGCCCAATCTTTAAGCCCTACTTGCTCTAAGTATTTAATAGCCTTTTCTTGACGCTCTTTTCTGGGCATTCTCTGATAATAAAGCGGCAAGGCTACATTTTCTGCAGCACTCTTATAATTAATCAAGTTAAACGATTGAAAAATAAATCCCAAAAACTTATTCCTGTATTGCGCGGCCTTTGTTTCATTTAAATTCTTAATGGGAACACCGTCCAACACATAACTTCCTTCGTTGGCTTCATCTAACATTCCAAGAATGTTTAATAAAGTAGATTTTCCAGAACCTGAAGAACCCATAATTGCCACTAACTCACCTGCTTCTACAGAGAAGTTAATCCCTTTTAATACATGAAGGCTATTGCTTCCCATTTGGTAAGACTTGTGAAGGTCTTTTATTTCAATCATTGCCATGCTTTATATCCGTTTTATTGGTTCAATCTAAGACATTATTACACTGTCTTGACCCTTAGACCCTTAAATAGGTGTAATGTTACACCCTTAAGTCTAAATATTATGTTAAAATTATTCTGAAGCACTAACTGCTTTTAACGCATTCCAAACTTTTAGCTTATCTGTTATTTGCAAGCCCTTTTTTACTTCTACAAAGATACCATCACTTACTCCCAAAACAATTTCTTTCTTTTCAAAAGTTTGAGAGGCCACTTCTACTTCAACAAATGGGGCATTAGATTCTGGATCAAATTGTAAAAGCGATTCTTTAATAGCAAGTACTTCAGTGGCTTTTTCAAGAATAATAGCGGCATTTGCACTCAAACCTGCTCTAATAAAGTCTCCTTTTTTCAGAGTGATTTTACCTTCTATCTCAAATTGAATAGCTCCATTTTCTTTTTTACCCTTAGGCGCAATATAGTCCAACTGTCCCTCAAACAATTGATCTTCCAAAGCCCCTACGGTAATTTCCAATGGCAAGCCTTGTGAAATTTTACCTACTTCAGACTCATCAATCTTCCCTTCGAAAATCATCTGATTTACATCTGCAATAGCCGCAATAGTGGTACCTTCATTAAAGGTGTTGCTCTCTATAACTTGGTTACCTACTTCAACAGGCACTTCTAAAATCATTCCGCTCACAGTAGCCCTAATCAGTGTATTTGCTGCGTCTCCTAACTCCTTAGTCGTTCCAGTTTTTATAATGTCATACCTCTTTTGAGCTGCAGAAAGGCTCTGTTTTGCTTGCTTAAAAGAAATTTCAGCTACTTGCAATTCTGCCGCAGAGATCACCTTTTTGTCAAATAAGGTCTCTTGTCTATCAAAGTTACGCATCTGATCACTTACATTAATTTGAGCCTGAGCTACATTGTTTTTTGCGTCGTTTAAAGCAGATATGTTAGGAACTACTTTAATTTTGGCAATTAAATCTCCCCTGCTAACCAAGTCACCACCCTTAACATAGACCACTTCAATAACTCCAGAGATATTTGGCTTAATAAGCACCTCTTCTAAAGGCAATATGCTTCCTGTTGCAATGGTCTTTTTAACAATGGTTTCCATTGTTGGATTTGCTGTCTCAAATTGTTCAGGAGTTTCAGCATTTTTTTGATACAAATAAAACAAGGAGGCGCCAAAAGACACTACAATAAATGTCAATATTAAAATTGTGGTTGTTTTTTTCATGGGATAATTTTTAACGATATGCTTTAATTAGTTTTTTAACAGCCTTATTTGTCATACTTCTAAGACCTTATATTTTATCACTTTATATTTTATGGCATCTATATTACAGTACTTTTCGGTGCGATTCTGGCTTAAAAACTCCATTTAACCTTATGCTTATTCTGTTCTTAAAGCCTCAATTGGTTTCACTTTTATGGCACTTCTCGCAGGAATAAAACCAGCCAAAAGGCCTGAAAATATTAAAATGCCCAATGCTCCAATCACCACACCTACATTAACTGAAGGTGCCATAAACATATCTACTGGTCCAGTGAGGGTCAAAACATAATTGATTCCAAATATAAACAGCGCACCAACTGATATTCCTCCCATACCCGAAAGAATGGTTAAAAAAATAGATTCCATCATAATTTGAAGTTTTATAGAAAATGGAGATTCACCTAAAGCGCGTCTAATACCTATCTCTTTAGTGCGTTCTTTAACGACTATAAGCATAATATTACTCACCCCAATAACACCAGATATAAGTACTAAAAGACCCACAAAAAAAGCAATAAAACGCATGGCTCCGAAAAGACTTTCTACCCTACTATACTCCTCAAATAAGTCAAAGTGACCAATAGCCCTCTTATCGTCTGGAGCAATCCTGTGTTGTTTTTTTAAAAGCTCAAAGATCGATTCTTTTATCTTTGTAATTGGAGTACCATCTTGAGCGGTAACCGCCATCCAACCCACTTTATTCCCCCTATTAAATGCCCTTGAAAAACTACTAAAGGGCACATATATTTCTTTTTGAGCATTTTGATTTCCTCCACCTCCCTCCTTATTGTAAACACCAATGACTTTAAAATTAACCCCTTGTACAGTAACGAAACTTCCTATTACAGTCTCATCTGCTTCAAATAAGTCTTGAACCACTCCGATCCCTATGACAGCAACTTTACGGCTATTTTCAACGTCTAATTGATTTATAAATCTACCTTGGGTAATACCTAAAGGATCTTGTCGAATGATTTCAGGGTAATCTCCATAAATATTATAAGCGCCTTTTTTGACTCCTTTGGTCACATTTGGTGTGTCGCTCCCTATTTGATTTCGAGGAGACACAAACCTTAAATTAGGGATTTGTGCCCACATACTTTCTACATCTTCAGTAGTATAGCTAAAACGCCTTCCAATGGGCAATCCCATATAAGGCTTGGTAGTACTTCTGGTCCACACAAACATGGTGTTGGTAGCTATATCTCCAAAATCTGCCTTAATTCCATTTTCTAAGCCTTTGCCAGCTGCTAATAAAATGATCAAAATAAGTATTCCCCAAAAGACACCAAAGGCGGTAAGAAGGGTTCTAAACCAATTTGTGGTCAGTACCTCAATAATCTCTTTCCAACGGTCTATTCTAAACATTATTGATCTCTTAAAGCTTCTATGGTATGAACATTGGCTGCTTTCCAAGCAGGAATAAAACCTGCAATAGCTCCGGAAACTATCAGGAGGATTACAGTAGCTAAAGCAATATTAAAATTCACTGCTGGATTTAAAATATAATCAACCTCAATGTAGGGACCAAAAATTTCCAAAAGTCCCATGCCAAAAATGAGTCCCCCAAAACCAGAAACAGCTGTTACAAAAACAGCCTCATGAACAATCATACCTACTATAGGCCATGGCTTAGCTCCCAATGCTTTTCTAATGCCTATCTCTTTAGTGCGTTCTTTAACCACAATAAGCATAATATTACTCACCCCTACTACCCCAGCAATAATAGTACATATACCTACAAACCAAAAAAAGAAAGCGATATTGTCTGTGAGAGTAAAAAATCTTTTGGCCTCTTCTAAAGGATTCCAAATTTGAATAGCCCTTGTATCTGAGGGAGCAACGGTGTGTTTTGCTTTCAAATGCCTGGTCATCTTTTCTTTAAAAGCCAATGATTGGGCTACTGCTGCGTCAAAATTATCAAGAACCGGTAAGGTAAAAGAGAGGTTTTGCAAATGATCCGTTCCCTCAAAGACTACTTGAGCAGTACTCATGGGAATGAACATTCTATTTTCTTCCTGCTCTCCTGAGGGATCAGAATAAACACCTACAATTTTAAAAGGTATGCCTGAAAGTTGAATCATTTCTCCAATGACCTTTGCTTTGTCATCAAAAACTTCCGCTTTAATATTTTGACCAATAACAACTACTTTAGCCTTTTGATCTATGTCTTTTGGGTTAATAAAGCGACCCTTAACCATAGATTCATTTTCTATAAATTGCATGGATGGGTACGTTCCCGCTAATTCATAAGCCAACACTTCGTTTTTATAGACTGCACTGACCCCACGAATGAAAAGAAAAGCAGCCATATACTCAATATCCTCTGAAAACAACTGGCTTACCTGATCAAAGTCCTCGTTTCGAAGCTGCACATAACGACCAGGATTTAAGCCTTTATAAGCCACAGTAGTCTCTCCTGGCCAAACCCAAACACTTGTAGCTGCATCTTCCTCGAATTCATGGGCAATACCATTGCGCATACCCTGACCAAAGCCCAATAAAATAACGAGTATAAAAATACCAGAGGCCACAGAGATCCCTGTCAAAAAAGTTCGGAGTTTATTTTTAGAGATGGCTTCAAATATTTCTTGCCACCTTTCAAGGTCAAACATAACAAATATGTATTGTTATAAAGACGTACAAAAACAAAAAACGTTACAAATAAAATCAAAAAAAATATTAGGCTGCCGGTGTCCTCATTTTCCGATATATCACTATACCAATACCTGCAATCAAAACATAGGGAATAGCCATAAGATAAACAATCCCGTCATTAATTCCCTCTGCCACATCTTTATTCCCTTCGGACTCCAAAACAGCTCTACACATAGCACACTGGGCTAATGCTTCTTGAGGAACGATCAAAAAAGTTCCAAAGATTAAAGCAAAAATTAATGGGCGAACCATAAAAGAATTTTTCATCATTTAAGTATTATGAAACGTAATAGGGTGCTATCATTAAATATACAACCACTCCAGTAACGGCAACATACAACCAAATTGGAAAAGTGATTTTAGCGAGTCTTTTATGTGCTTCAAATTGCTTCAAATAAGCTTTAGCATAAGTTTTCAATACCAATGGAATAATGGCAATTGAAAGCACTATATGGGTAATGAGAATGAAAAAATAAAGCACTCTCATAACACCCTCTCCTCCATAAGGTGTAGAATCAGAAGTCATGTGATAAGCGACATACATGACTAAAAATAGCAATGAAAACACGATTGCAGTAGTCATTAAATTTTGATGACGCTGTCTCTGGCCGTTCTTTATAGCCAAAACAGCCAAAACCAAAACAACAGCTGTAAGACCGTTAATGGTAGCGTATATAGGCGGTAACATAGAAAGCGGTGCTACTCCAGGAATCTTAATGCCAAATAAAATAGCCACCACAACTGGTATAGCAATTGAAACTACAGTGATTAAGCTATTAAAGCGTTTTTCTCTCTTAAGTTGATCTTCCATATTATTCCTCTAAAAGTTTTTTAATATCCGTAATTAAAGCTTCTATTTGATCGGTCTCTCCATGGTCATTCACTCCAATCTCATGGTCTATAGCGCCCCTGTAATAAATAATAGGATTTCCAAACGGGTCTACCCTGGATCTTAAAAATCCATTTTTGTCTACTAAGGCAAACATTCCCGCGTGCTCAAAACCACCCGGAGCATTTGGCATTTGCTGGGCAAAGATATTAAAACCTTCGTTAGCTAAATCATAAACCTCCTCTAATGGACCGCTCATTAAATGCCAATCCATATTAACTACCCCGTAACGTTCTGCGTATTTTTTTAATACAGATGGG
>JAQWFV010000095.1 GCA_029238555.1 Flavobacteriaceae bacterium | reverse complement strand
TCTAGCAATCTCTTGGGCCAATTCCTGAGGATTAAAGCTCATGGCGCTTATATTGTAAGCTATACCTTTTTTGAGGGATGTAGACTCAAACTCCATAATGGATAAGGTGGCGCGAATGGCGTCTTCCATATACATCATAGGGAGGGTCGTTTGTGGCGCTAAAAAACTTTCATAGGAACCATTTTCAATCGCTTTGTGAAAGATGTCAACGGCATAATCTGTAGTGCCCCCTCCAGGTTGGGTTTTCCAACTAATCAAACCGGGGTACCGTAGTGATCTAACGTCTACTCCATATTTTAAGTGGTAGTATTCACACCATCGTTCTCCTGCCAATTTACTCATCCCATAAACGGTACTCGGTGCCATAACACACTGTTGTGGGGTATTTTGTTTAGGGGTATTTGGCCCAAAAACAGCAATACTAGAAGGCCAGAATATTTTTGAAATCTTTTTGTCCTTGGCCAGGTTCAACACATGAAATAAAGTATCCATATTTAAAGACCAAGCTTTCATAGGAAATTTCTCAGCGGTACCACTTAACATGGCTGCCATTAAATAGACGGTCTCAATTTCATAGTGCATGATCACGTCTTCTAAGGCGTGTAAATCAGTAGCGTCTAAAATTTCGAAGGGTCCGGCATTCATCACTGGGTCTTCTGTGGCCCTAATATCACTTGCTACCACATTATATAGGCCGTATTTTTCTCTAAGCGCAATGGTGAGCTCAGTACCAATTTGCCCGCAGGCCCCTAGAATAAGTATTTTATGGTGCATAGGATGTTTTTTTAAAGCCCATCAAAGATACCCTTTTATTAAATTATGTATCTTTCCCCTATGAAAAAAACAGTCTTTTTTTTGGCTTTATTAGGGGTGTTTTCCTGCGGTGAAAAACAGTTAGAAAATCAGGCAGAAACGTCCGCTAATCTGTCTTTAGATTATTCAGATTTACCAGACTTTAGTTCGCTCTCTTTCAAAGCAGATTCCATTGTAAAAGTATGGCCTGCTTTTGACGCACTGGACCAGAGAATGACCGCCTTAAAATTAGTGGTTTCATTACCTGATTTGAAAATGTTGGTCTCTGAATTGATTGAAAAAGAAGCGGCTATACTCAAAGATGGATATCCAAAAGATTTTAACACCCTAGAGGTGAAAAGCAGGCAGCGGTTGCTCCGTACTTACCTGCTGAAAACCCAAGCTTTAATAAACCAGTCCCAGGATCCTAAGGCGGCTACATTAGAAGCTATCGAGGCCTTTAACGCCTTGAAAGAACAACTCAACAGGCATACTGTTGTGCCAGTAAACTTAAATGATTTTAAAAATGTTCCTTAAAAAAATCTGTTCTCCTCTTTTGTTAGGGGCTTTTATGGGCCTTTCAATAGGTCTTTCTGCCCAAGAAATTCCCGCATTAACTTCGGAGTCTACCTTAATTCAACAAGCGGATAAAGTAATTGATGCTTGGCATTTGGCTGCCGCCGATGCTGATTTTGACCAATACTTCTCACTCATGACCAAGCGAGGTGTTTTTGTAGGTACAGATGCTACTGAGCATTGGGAAAATAATGCGTTTAAGTCTTTTTCAAAGCCTTATTTTAATGCGGGAAAGGCCTGGTCTTTTACCTCCTTAGAGCGGCATATTTATCACAATGATACGACGGTTTGGTTTGACGAATTGCTAGATACTCAAATGGGAATTTGCAGGGGTTCGGGTGTTTTAGAATTTGAAGAAGGCCAGTGGAAAATAGCCCATTATGTGTTGTCTATTGCAGTACCAAATGATCGTGTTTCCAGTTTGTTGGAATTGAAAAAAGCCCAAGATAGCATTTCAATTATGCGTCTCAAGGGCTTAAAAAATTAGATAGTATTGTTTTACAATTTAAGGGAGACCAATAACGCTAGGCGTAATTTTTGGCCATGTCTCTTAATTCGCTCGTTATGACTGTGCTTTGGCTTAGTCTTTTGGAGTTTCTTCTGGAACGACCAGTCTAGATTCAAGAGCTTGTTTGCTCAGGCTGGCTAAATTAAAGTTAGGAGACAGTACCAAAGCCCTGTCTATTAAAGCGATAGCCTCTTTAATTCTATTTTTATCTGTGTTGTAAATCACGAGGGCTTCTAAGTGAAAAAACGCAGATTTTAAGGCTACCTCATAAGGTTGTTGCCTTTCGTAAAAGGCATATTTCATGTCTGCCTTAGTGAGTGCTTGTCCTTCTTTAATGGAAACCAGTGCACCACTGTTGTCTCCAGTAACTATTTTTAAATCTGACACCTCATATAACAAATAGGCGCTAGGGTTTCTTTTGGCCAATTCTTCAAAATGTTCTAAGGCCCGCTTAGGCTGTTCAATGGCTTTCAATGAGATGGCTTTTACTTGGACGGCTAAATCTGAGTCTTTTTCTAAACGTTCAATGCCTAGTAAATTTAAGGCTTGCATATGTTGGTTATTGCTGCTGTAGATATACGCCAATGTGTCTTTTCTGGCCGTATTTGGTGCAATTACATTGAGATGGGTTAAGGCTTGTATAATTCCGTTAATATCTCCCTGAACCCTCATTTGCTTGTAAAAAGCTTGGTAGTGTTTTTCTAATGAAGTTTGGTCTTGTGCTTTCAAA
>JAQWFV010000031.1 GCA_029238555.1 Flavobacteriaceae bacterium | reverse complement strand
GGTGGCTTAACCCAATCAATTTTTTCAGAGGGATAATAGTTCACCTTATTCCTGTCAAAAAATAGGGATTGTAAAGCCAATCTACCTTTGTACTCGTTCCAGTCTCTTTTTTCAGGGCTGCTCCAAGCCAATTCAGCATATCCTGGTAGTCTAGGAAATGCCAGGTATTCTACCTCATCACTATTGCTGATCGTTTCAGACCAGAGTGGTGCCTCTATACCCAATATTAATTCTTTTGGGACCCCTTTTGCATAGGTTTCCGGCGTCCAAATATAAGCCGTATCTACTGGCACATAACCCGCCCAATGGAGCCCATATGGAGATTCTTCCTTGTATTGCATGTCTAAATAGGCTTTTTTAGCAGGAGATAAAATGACCTTCATACCTTTTTGAACGGCAATACCCGCATTTTTCTCACTGGCCCAAAACTGAGCAATGGCAGAACTGTCTGTATCTGCAGTAACAATTTCATCCCATCCAATCGGTGTTTTACCCGCCTGTTTTACAATTTCACTTACCCTATTTACAAATGTAATATAGTCCGGTTTTTTAGTGACATGACTCTCATCTCCCCCTAAATGAAAATAAGGGCCAGGGCTTAAGGCACTAATTTCATTGACCACATCTTCCACAAAGTCATATACTTTTTCATTATTGGCATCCCAAGTGCTAAAGCCCACCTCAGTACCAGTGTATAATTCTGGTGTTTTTCCATTGCCATTTAAAAATGGATAGGCCACAGAAGCTGCATTGGTGTGGCCAGGCATATCTACCTCAGGAATGATGGTCATATAGTGTTTGCTCGCATAGGCTACCAAGTCTTTGTATTGCGCTTGGGTGTAAAAACCTCCAGGACCTCCACCTACTTCTTTTTCGCCACCTACCTCAGTGAGTTTGGGCCATTTCTTAATCTCTATACGCCATCCTTGGTCATCTGTGAGGTGTAAATGCAAGATGTTAATTTTGTAATAAGCCAGAAGATCAATATATCGCTTTACCTCTTGTACGGTAAAAAAATGTCTGGCAACGTCTAGCATAGCCCCTCTAAAAGCATAATTTGGGGCGTCTTCAATGTTCCCACCAGGAATCTCCCAAACGGGCTTATTGTCTATTGTAGTAGCAAGATTAGGAATTAGCTGCCTGAAGGTTTGAATGCCTCTAAATAGCCCACTTGGCTGCGCCGATGCTATTTTTAAAACACTTTTACCAACCCATATACCATAGGCTTCCCCAGTCGTATTCGGGTCCAGGTTATTCCCACTAATGTCCCTCTCAGTTTCTTCAGTAGGGGTTAATTCAAGTTCAATGGCAGTTCCACTGGGGTTTAGAGGATTAATATCTAAAGACAATCCACTGTGTTGAAAGATTTTTTCTGCAGTGAACTGGGCCATTTGCAATAAAAGCTCCGTGCTGTCGGAAGTTTTTATATAAGTGTCTTTGTAGATTGGAAATCCGTGTGCTCCTTCTTCTATTGTCAAGGGCATAGGAATTAGCCCCAGTGTTGAAAAATCTGAAGTTCCCTGTTCAATTTCTATCATTGACTTTTGACAGGAGGCAAAAAAAAGTACCGCCAAAAGGATACAGTAGTGTGGTTTAAAAGTAATTAATGTCATGGTTTATTATTTGTGGTTGGTGTTTGTGATTGGTATTTGTGTTTGGTGTTTTTGATTGGTGTTTTTAGTTGAATATTGCAGATTTATTTGTTGTTGGTGTTTGTGATTTGTGTTGTAATATTTGTGATTGGTGTTTGTGATTTATTAATTGTGATTCGTGTTTTTGGTTGAATATTGCGGATTTATTTGTGGTTGGTGTCTGTGATTATTAGCTTATAAAGAGTAATTGATTATTTCAATATTAATGGCTTTAAAACGGATTCCCAAATATCATATCCTTTCTGATTCATGTGCAAGCCATCTGAAATAAACAAGCTTTTGTCTAGCTTACCTTCCTTGAGCATAGGGTTCCATACATCTGCATAGATGAGTGGCTCTTTTTTAGCAGCGAGCCGCTCAAAAAGGCCATTTAATTGCTCGTATTTTGTTTTTAAATCCCAGCGGCTAATACTTGGTTTGGCGGCTATAAGCACTATTTGAGTTTGTTTGTTGTTTTTTTGAATGGCCCTGATTATTTTTTTTGTGATCCGTTTAATTTTCCTTGGAGACACTCCAGCAAACAAATCATTGTCGCCCTCATAAATAAACACTTGATTGGGGTTGAATTGTGTAATAAGGGCCTCTTTGTGTTGCCATAGATCTCGTGCTTGAGACCCACCAAAACCCGTATTGACGATGGTGTTTTCGGGGGCTAAATCACTTACAGACTGCCACATTCTCACGCTAGAACTACCGGTAAAGACAATTGTTTTTCCTTGTGGACTAAGGTTTGCATACCTGTTTTGTATTTCCTGAACCTCTGACTTAAATGAGTGCTGTGAAAAGGCAATTGCAGGGCAGCATATAAATAAGCCAAGAATGAGCGCTATTTTTTTCATGCTTGTATATTCGTATCAATTAAAAATTTGCATTTAAATTACATTTTTTGAATGATTAGACCTAATTTTTTAGACCTAAGACACCTAGACATTAGACCTATGACATTTAAATCTGTAGTTTTGTGACTCAATTAACACACACCCTTTTAAAACGCCCCTATGAATTCAAGAGAAGACCAATTAAAAGCTTTTGACAGACTGTTAACCATCATGGATGAGTTGCGTTTAAAATGCCCTTGGGATCAGAAGCAAACCATGGAAAGTTTGCGTTTACTCACTTTAGAAGAAACCTATGAATTGGCAGACGCTATATTAGATAATGATCTTCAAGAAGTTAAAAAGGAATTGGGAGATGTTTTATTGCATATTGTATTTTATGCCAAAATAGGGAGTGAGTCAGGTGCATTTGATATGGGAGATGTGTCTCATGAAATCTGCGAGAAACTCATTCATAGGCATCCACATATTTATGGAGACGTTTCCGTTGAAAATGAAGAAGAGGTCAAGAAAAACTGGGAACAGCTCAAGTTAAAAGAGGGAAATAAAAGTGTGCTGTCAGGGGTGCCAAAAGGACTTCCGGCATTAATAAAAGCCTACAGGATGCAAGAAAAAGCTGCTGGTGTAGGGTTCGATTGGGAAAAGCCAGAGCAGGTTTGGGAAAAGGTTAAAGAAGAACTCGGAGAGTTTAATGATGAGGTGAAAAAGGGCGACACTGACGCCATGGAGGCCGAGTTTGGAGACCTAATTTTCTCTATGATTAATTATGCAAGGGCTATTGGGATAAATCCAGAAAACGCGCTCGAGAGAACCAATACTAAATTTAAAAAGAGATTTACCTATTTGGAATCTCAGGCACAGTTAAAAGGCTTGTCCTTGAGTGAAATGTCATTAGAAGAGATGGATGTTTTCTGGAATGCCGCTAAAAAATTATAACTACGGCCAACAGCTATCTGTCAGTGCTTGAAATGTTTTGACAATGACGCAAAGCGCCAACTTATCACCTTTAATTTCAATAAGCATATACATTTTCACTCAGATGTTTATAGCTGCTTTAGAAAGCCTATATTTGCAAGCAAAATTTTGACCAATTGTTACAACAATACACCAAAGAATTCAGATATAATTTAAGCCTGTCTTTTCCAGTAATCCTAGGCTTGCTGGGTCATACCTTT